>NZ_AYXN01000008.1:0-72751 GCF_000511655.1 Psychrobacter sp. TB15 | reverse complement strand
CCCTGCAGGACCCGTTAGACCGATTGTGCCATCAGCGCCATTAATCGCCACGCCAGATGCACCGTCTGCGCCATTGACGCCGATGAAGCCATCTACACCATCTTCACCGTCTTGACCTGCTCCACCAACATTGAGGTTGTCGCCCAATGCAAAGTCGATTTCATTATCTGCCACTGTAGTGACGATACTGCCATCTGCACTGGTGTATTTGACCGTATCACCAAGTTTGACTTTGTCTTTAGTTTCATTAGGGGCTAAGGAAGCATTGTCAGCCGTGATGTCGAAACCTAAGTCAGTGATAGTGCCACTAAGCCCTGACAACTGTTCTTGAGTAGCCGCTATGCCACCAGTATAGGTCGTTGTTGGATCAAAGGTTCTATTGGTTAGACCTGAGATTGTACCCGTATTACCATTGATACTGACAGGATTGGTTGTGCCAACTTGAATCATGTCAGCTAAGCCAAGTTTAATGCCATCACCTAATGGTAATGCTGTGGTAGTCAGATTGCTATCGGTGTCAAGCTTGATTTCTTCACCTAAAGCAAAGGTACGTTTTAAAGTGCCACGACTGCTAGCATCGTTTACGTTAAACTTAATACCCTTGGCAATCTCATTATTTGTCTCATAAAGTTGGCCACCATTAATGGCATCCTTACTGTTTAGACCTATCAGTCCATCATCAACGTTAACAACCTTCTTATTACCAGCATTGACACCGCCACTCTTAGTGATGCTTGGACCATTCAGGATGGTCAAACCATTACTAGTTAAAGCTGCGCTAGAAGGATTGAATGGATTTAAACCTGTTACTGTGACACCTGCACCACTGACCGTAGTAACGCCACCCGTTAGCAATCCACCTGTCACCATGCCAAGGCGATTAACGTTAGTGCCACTTAACACGTTACCTGTGGTGACAGTGCCGTTATTGCCTAAATCGAGATTGTTATTAAGCACGACTTCAACTTTGCCACTGTCTACTTGCGTAGTAATGTTGCCATTAGAGCCTATAATATCTACTGTCTGACCTAGGTTCTTCTGAACTGTATTATTATCAGCAGCCTTGATACCGAAGCCTAAAGTGGTTACGTCCCCGATGGCATTGTTTAGATCGCCGATGTTGGCTGCGTTGTTCTGATCATTTAGATCTGTTAGTGAGCCTCCACTGGCTACCCCTGTAATCTGGTTGCCACCGTTATGTAAACCAGCATCGCTTAACTGTACGCTGCTACCGCCAAGGAAGGTAACACCATCATTATTACTCATTACCGTATTGCCAGTAGTCACACTATCAAGACCGGTTAGGTCTTTTGCCAGCTTGACGGTTAGAGTCTTGTTGGTATCGTTAGCAACTACACCGATATTGTTATCTGACAAATTGGTCGCCCCGCCTTTTACTGTGAGCGTATCGCCCATTTGGCGGGTGACGGGGGTGCCAGTATCCCCATCAAACTTAAGCCCTTGATTCACTACTCCAGACAGACCTTTTAATTGCGCCACGTTTACCGCGTCGCTATCATTGGTACCTGCAGCTACATTGACGATCTGACGATTGCCGCCCTCAGCTCCATTTCCTACTGAGACAGCACCATACCTTGCACCACTTTGGGTAGCTTTGATAGCGGCATCGCTACTACCGGTTGGATCATAGCCCATAGCACCACCTGCTACATTGGCCACTGACCCTGCCCCAAGTGCTACTGAACCTTCAGCGACGGCTGAAGACCCCATACCAAAGGCAGAAGAGGCATCACCGGCTGAGCTGGAACGCACACCAACAGCGGTAGATAGCGCACCCTCAGACAGTGCTTTTGCACCAATGGCGATGGAGGCTGCACCATCCGATTCTGTGTTTACCATATAAGGCGGTGACTCAACAAGGCTACTACCTGTATAGGCTGTAAACATAGCTCCAGCATCTGCTGAGGCAGCATCTAAATCATCACCACCAATGGCGATAGAAGAATTACCACTTGATACAACGTTGGCACCAATGGCGATAGATTGCTGACCACTAGCTACGGTGTTCTGACCACTCTCACCACTACCAATGGCAATGGCTTGACCACCTGTAGCACTGGCGTTGCCGCCCATAGCCATAGAGTTTGGTCCCTGTGCACCATCGTTGTTTTTGTTTCCTGTAGCACCACTTTTTACACTGTAGTACTTGGTTTTGTTGGCGATAACTGTACCACTCAAATCATCAATTGCTTCGTTAGTAGCATGTAACTGACTACCATTGATGGCATCAGTACTGTTATCACTAATACGTCCAGCAGCTACATTAGTAACGGTACGTTCTGCACCTACAGATCCGACACTTACTGTGCCTTTTGGTACAGCTCCAGCAAAAGTATACGTTCCGTTAGCTAGTACAATGCTAGATGTGCCAATGGCCGCAGCTGTTTTAGAGAACGATCCTAAGGCTACTGAGTCTGCATCCTTAGCTTCAGAGAAACGACCCAATGCAGTACTATCTTTACCACTAGCTTTTGCATTAGTGCCAACAACGGTTGCACCTTGACCTGCGAAGCTCTGAGTACCTAATGCTACTGTTCCGCTATTTAGGGCATTTGCATTCATACCTAAAGCAATGCTATTACGACCAGCTTGAGCTTTGTTACCAACAGCTGTTGCATCGATAGCTTTAGCGAATGCATTAGTACCAATCGCCGTCGCACCCTCCATTGCAGCTTTCGCTTTATGACCGAAGGCGCTAGCCTCGACAGCCGTTGCTTCAGCTTCAAAACCAACAGCTGTAGCGTTTTCACTTTTAGCTTGAGAGAAACCACCTAAAGCCATTGCACCTGATCCGTCTGCTTTAGAGCGACGACCTAAAGCAGCACTGTTTTCGCCCCGAGCGTTAGCAGTAGGACCAACCGCTGTAGCACCTAAACCTTCGGCGTTACTCTTGACGCCTAAAGCAACTGATTCGCCGCCTTTAGCCTTAGCTTCAAAACCTGATGCTAAACTGCTACGAGCTGTAGCTTCTGCGCCAGAACCGAAGGCACTAGCTTGGATACCAATAGCTTTAGCGTTTTCTCCAACACTGGTTGAGCGGTCACCGTTTGCTATAGCATTAGAGCCAACCGCCAATGCATTGGTACCTGTTACTGATGTAGTGTATGGCTGCACATTACTTGAACGGATAGGGAAGTCGATGTCACTAATCGCTTCGTTAGTGGCATGTAACTGACTACCGTTGATGGCGTCAGTACTGGTTGCACTTACTTCGCCTGCAGCTACGTTAATTATCTGACGTTCGCCATCAACAAAACCAACACTCATGACACCATTTGTAGCAGAGCCTTTACCGGCATAACTATAATTCGTTCCATTAATGGTGATGCCAGTTTCAGTCGTAGCAGCACGATCAGTAGATAAATGACCTAGCACAACGCTGTTGTCTTGTGTTGTGCCAACATTATTACCCAGAACAAAAGTATTGTTATTAGCAATATTGTTGTTATTACCCACCGCATAACTACCAGTGCCACTAATAATATTAGGGTCACCAAAAGCACCTGAGTTGTCGCCTGAAACCACATTACCAGTACCAACACTGATGGACTGCTTGCCGCTAGCAATAGCACCATGACCCATAGCAATAGAATCATCCCCTGTCGCTTCAGCATCTTGCCCTAATGCCATACTATCTTTAGCAGACGCTGTGGAATTTAGTCCTAATGCTATAGCGGCAGTATCACGACCAGCAAATGCATTGCCATTACCAGAAGCTGTGGCTCCATGCCCTAATGCTATACTATTATTGCCCACTGCTTTAGCCTCTCGTCCTAACGCAGTACTATATACTCCAATCGCTTCGGATTGGCTTCCTATAGCGGTTGAGCCTTTCTTTTCAGCCTTAGACCTCTCTCCTATCGCAGTAGAGGCATAACCCGCTGATGCGCCATATCCTACCGCCGCAGCATTATTATGGTTGGCATTAGCTTGATGACCTAGAGCAACTGAGCTTCTACCTTTAGCTTTTCCATTAAAGCCAACTGCAGTACTCCATTTTCCCTCAGCGTTCGAAGCAGAGCCAACTGCAGTGGCATCTAAGCCTACTGCGTTAGCATTGACTCCAGCTGCCATCGCATTATTACCAGTCGCGCCATTGTTGTTGTAGTTGCCCGCGGTCGGATCTGTATTATTGACACTATAAAAGTGCGTTTTATTAGCCACAACCGTATTATTCAATTGTTTCAACTGAGAGACATTCACTGCATCAGTGTCCGCACCACCCGCAGCAACATTGGTTAAGCGCCGCTCATTATCTGCACTACCGACACTGACCACATTGCTACCAGTTGCGGTTCCTACAACACTAGTTGCGCCAGTAGGGACAAAGCTAGTGACCGTAGAAGCTGTGACAGTAGAGTTATTACCAATACCAACTGCACCGTCTAAGCCCGCTGCGACAGTAACGTTATTACCGACCACAAAGGCGTTATCCGCATCGATGATATTGTTATTACCAACCGCATAACTACCTGTACCGTTGATAATATTAGGATCACCAAAGGCACCTGAGTTATCGCCATTGACGATGTTACCTGTACCAATTGCGATACTATTAACACCGTTCGCTTTGGATCCGTCTCCGATAGCCACACTAGAATCACCACTGGCAGTAGTATTATACCCCAGCGCTACAGTATTCTTTTTAAGTGCTTTAGCCGCGCGTCCTAAGGCTGTACTGTACTCTCCAGTCGAGACAGACTTGCTTCCTATCGCTGTTGACCCTTTTTTGGTCGCTGTTGCGGCATCTCCTATCGCAATTGCAGCATAACCCGCGTTAGCAGCATACCCTATCGCAGTGGAGTGTTTATTACTAGCATTAGCTTTATAACCTAAAGCAATTGCGTTTCTATCTTTAGCTTGTGCTTTATAACCAATCGCAGTGCTCCGCGTACCTTCAGCGTTAGAGTTTGTTCCTAGCGCTGTCGCATTCTCACCCTCCGCTGACGCATCAATTCCAGCTGCCATGGCATCAACACCAGTCGCACCATTGTTATTGTAATTGCCACGAGTTGAATCTGTGCTATTTACACTATAGAAGTGCGTCTTGTTAGACACAACTACATCACTTAAATCTTTAACAGACTCGTTAGTAGCATGTAATTGGCTACCATTAATACCGTCCGTACTGGTTTTACTTACTTCGCCACTAGCGACATGCTTGATTTGACGCTCACGCTCTTCTGAGCCAACAGAGACCTGTGCTCCTTTATCATTGGTCGCGCCAGCGTAAAAATAATCCTTATTACCAATAGTAAGCTTCTCTTGGTAAGTTGCATCATTAAGCGTAGTAGAACCTGCACCTAGTGCCACCGAACCGTCTTTACTTGCTGATGACCCCATACCAAAGGCAGAAGATGCCTGTCCTGATGAGCTTGAACGTACACCAACAGCGGTAGATAAGTCACCTTTAGACAGTGCTTTTGCACCTATCGCTATAGAGGCGGCACCATCTGATTCTGTGTTTACCATATAAGGCGGTGTCTCAACAAGGCTACTGCCTGTATAGGCTGTAAATATAGCTCCAGCATCTGCTGAAGCAGCATCTAAGTCATCACCACCAATGGCGATAGAAGAGTTACCACTTGATACAACGTTGGCACCAATGGCAATAGACTGCTCACCACTGGCTAAAGTGCGCTGAGCGGAGCCTCCTCCTACACTACCAATAGCAATGCCTTGACTACCAGTCGCACTGGCGTTTCGACCCATAGCCATAGCGTTGACACCCGTTGCACCTTGGTTGTCATCGTTGCTACCGCCCATTGATTTCACGCTGTAGTACTTGGTTTTGTTGTTCGAGACAGCATCGTTTAGATCACCGATGTTGGCTGCGTTGTTCTGATCATTGGGATCTGTTAGTGAGCCTCCACTGGCTACCCCTGTAATCTGGTTGCCACCGTTATTGAGACCGTTTCCACTTAAGCTGACGGTGCTACCACCTAAGAAGGTGATGTTGTTCATGTTAGTGAGGTCTTTGGCCAGTTTAACCGTTAAGGTATTGTCACTATCGTCAGCTACCACACCGATGTTACCACTTGACAATGCCGTGGCGGCGCCGCCTTTGACGGTGAGTTTCTCACCCAATTTACGACTGACCGTATTACCTGTATCACCATCAAAGTCGAGCTCTAAACCTGCAAGCCCCTTAAGTTGGCTGACGTTCACCGCGTCGCTGTTGTTGGTACCTGCTGCAACGTTGACAATCTGACGACGAACCGCTGCTTTCTCGTTGGAGGCAGATCTACCCACACTCACAGCACCAGTCGTACTTTTTGTGGCTGTGATGGCAGCATTATTATTACCTGTTGGATCATAACCTGTGATGCCACCTGCGACATTGGCAGTTGAGTATGAGCCTAAAGCGACACTGTCCTCTTTTAAACTTTCTGCACCGCTACCTAAAGCGATGGAGTCTTCGCCTTCCGCTAAAGTCTGCTGATTGATTTGGTATGTGACGCCTTCTTGATCACCCTTCTTCCCAGCATTAGCAATATCTGCAGAGCCAATAGCAATCGAGCGGTAACCTTCTGCTCTAGCAGAATGACCGACTGCTAAAGAGCCTGTACCCGTAGCAGAAGCAACATTACCGATTGCTTGAGCAAAGTCAGCTATTGCGGCAGATTGACGACCTAAAGCAAGTGACGTATTACCTTTGGCTAGGGCAGCGGGCCCAATAGCGAGCGCTGCTACATTGTCAGATTTTGCTTGAATACCTAAAGCTACGCCTAGATTCCTGGACGAAGCATGCATGCCTATCGATGTACCTGCCTCTTTAGCTTTGGCGCCAGTACCAATCGCAGTAGAGTTAAAATCCGTATTTGTATCAACAATAGGAGGTTTGTTATCAGGATTTTCTCTATCATAAAAATATATATTAGGATCAGATGATAAGTCTGCAACAGAATCGCAACCCACTGCGACACTATCAGTCTTCCCTGCTATTGCGCTTGTACCACAACTGGTTACGCCAGTGGCTACTGCACCATTTACTCCAGTAGCAGAGAATACCTGTGGCGACATAGTAAGACCAGCCGCTATCAGTCCTATTCCTATGGTAGATAAACGAAAAAAACGAGTAGAAGAAAGGTTAGAAGTGGTATTAATGCTAGCATTCGCGCTAACGCTGGATTTGGAAGATTTGCCGCGTGTTTTGGCGTATTCACCCACTGCGGTGAAGCAATTTAAGGCTTCATTCCATATGACTTTATATATGCGGTTCATGAGCTGAATTCCTTTTCAGAGTTGGTGCTAGCATTAGATCGGCACCAAGATAATGTAAGTAGATAAGCTGAGTTAAGGAATTAGCGGTTATAAGGCACTTATTAATTAGTACTAAATGGTATAAGTAGATATCACCGTTTAAATACCAAAAATTACTCACTATGCTCTTAACCCTTCTGCTATTTAAGCAGCCTTGGAAAACTTACCTACTCTATATATTAACTTTACCGAATATAAAAGCAATGCCACTCAAACCAAATTTACAACCGTCTATCCGTTTATGTGAATATATAAATGAGAAACGAGCTAATTAGGTCTAGATAACTATGTCTATAAAAGAAAAAGTAAGAGAGTTAAAGGCTTTGAAGCTACAGGTTAGCAGTAATGCCTTTATGACACACTTCTAAAATAAGGACGATGAACCGGATAAAGTTGCAGATAAGAGGTATCGGCTATTTTTAGCTAAAATTTTTTATAAAATATAAACCGTTTATCCTCAAAAACGACCTTCTATAATTTTTTATAGATTAACTAAGAATGACTTGAATGATAATTACAGGGACGTTAGAGCTAATTAACTATCTTTGATAAGGTTTAGATAAGGAGTAGGTAGGAGTTTAATCAACACTTTATTTAGGAGTTAGTAGGCAGGTTTTTTATAATATAAAAATCATATAACAGGCCGGTATGCTGTCTGGGAAGTGTTAGATAAGAATAAGTGTGGTAACGAATTATATTAGAGAGAATAGTGATCAAGAGGAGAGTGGAATGGGGTGAGTCTAAGTATAGTCATTTCTAGTGGGTATAATAAATGCTTATCTATTGTTTTTTGCTTGAGCCTGCTATTGGAACTAGCCGTTTAATAGTATAAAAAAGTGCTTAGTAACCTAGACAGACGAGGTATCAAGCACTGTTTTTTAATAAGTAGTAACATACTATCTAATTAATATTAGGTTACTTTAGGCTTTGACTGACGCAAAAACATCAATAAATGCCCCTTAAAGGGCTGATCCAGATAGATCGTATCTATAGGTTTTTGCTGCTCACTACTAAACCCTTGTTCCTCCATCTTAGCGATGAGTTTGTTTTTCCGGCCTCGTCCCGGATCGACGATGATGACCTCGCAGTTTGGCTTAGCATGTCGTCCAATAAAGCCTGCCAGTAGCGCCACGTGCGGCTCTTCATAGAGCAAATCGCTACCGATGATAGTATCGAATAGACCCAAATCGCTTTTATGCTCTGACCACTCCAAACGCTCAAAAATGATACGCTTATTGCCATTGAGCTCTGCATTTTTGTCTAAGAAATACTGCACTGCTGGATGGTAGTCCGTCGCGGTGATATCTGCTTGACGATGATTGAGCAGCAGGCTTGAGAGCGCCATACCGCAGCCAACCTCCAAGATGCGCTTGCCTGCTATATCGTACTCTAGCATATGATGAGCTAGTACCAAGCTTGATGGCCACAGCACCCCAAAGATTGGCCAGGAGGCTGAGCAGATACCCAAAGTGGCTGCTATACCGTCCGGATCGCTATACTCTTGATTGTCGCGTAAGGTACAGACATGAATATCTATATCGCCAAACTCAAGCGTTTGATAACGTAAGCGTACATCCATAGGGGTAGTTGGATCAGTCGGAGTAGTCATAGCGGATCCTAAACAGAGGGGAAATGGCATAGGGGAGTACATGGAAATGGTTAAGGAAGATCGAACAGTAGGGAAGGTTGCACTATGCCTAGTGACCTAACTCAAAGCGATGACTGAGTCAGGATAAAAACTTAAATAGAACCGTTAATACAGCATACTTTTAACAATGGTAAAAAGGAGTGATAGGGGGGTATTTATAACAACTGCAGCTTTACTCGCTAATAAGCAAACACAGCTAGGATAGTATGCCCTATTATGCGCTGAGTTGTCGCTATTTATTAGCCTAAGTTTTTATAAATAAACCATTTTTTTAGAAGGTGGCTTGCCGATAAGAGTAAGACAGGGTTTTGAATGTTACAACAAAAAAAGCCTTGCGCATCTTCTTTATTGATAGAAAATGCTCAACGCTTTTTAAAAAAAGTTCAATCATTGTTAGACTAAGCAGTCTTTTAGACGAAGTAAGCTCTAGGATAAGTAGATTAGGAGAATTGATAAACAGGCAGTCTAGAGTTTCATTTCTAAGCTTCTGTCGTTTCAAACTTTAGCCCTGAGGTTTTGATACCCCAAATCAGCTCAACGAAGGCACGGTTATTGGTTAAGGGCTCACCATCGATGATGACGGCATAACCATCATTATCAATCCACAAAAACACAAAGCTTGTCTCAGGGATGAGCAGATCCACTTGTTGAAAGAACGAGATGGCGCGGCTATCCAATGACCAGCCACGCTGCTGCTGCCTAAGCATAAACCCTGAAAAGTCCGCCGCCGCGACACTCAGCATATCCGCTTCTTCTTGACTATAACCAATCCGTGCCAAACAAAAGCCCTCATCTGAGGCGATAGCAGCACGGCGCTTGCCTGAGAGGCTAGCGACGACATATGGCAAAAACTGATCTAGCGGTAGGTTAGGCGCAGGTAAAAAGGTTGAGAGCTTCTCAATAAAGCCCTGCTCAACGAAACCCTCAAGCCACAGCTCAGGAAACGCTTTGAGCCAATCGGCGACTAACATAGTCTCTCGGTGCGATAACAGCGCTTGTAGAGCCAATTGCATCGCCGTAGGCTTGGGCTGTGAGAAGGCTTCAAAAACGCCCGCTGGGGTCAACGTGATATAGGTTTTTTCGGCATGAGCAAAACTGGACATAAAGGTAACCTTATTTGTAGTGCGTATCTAGTTGCTGAGTGAAAAAGTGAGATAAGAGCTCAGAAGGAGCTAAGCTGTAGTTAGGCGTCTGTTGCTACTGATGCGACTTGGGTTTGCTCCAAGTGCTCTTGACAGCTTTGCCAGCGCTGATCGAACTGCCAGTCGCTCTTACCTAAACGAAACCAGACGATAGAGAAGGCGAGACGATCGTTACAAGCTAAGCAGTGCGCAAAAAACTCGTTCTCTATCTGCTCGATAGTGCTCCAGTCCTCATTATCGCGCGCGCTCATCAGCTCAGTGGTGATGTTCTTAGCGATCTCTTTCGCGTCATCGCTACTGATACGCAGGCGGTGCGTATCGACATTGAGTGAAGGGGTAATCAGCACGCTCCAGCGCGTGGCAAACTCGCTGCTATGCCGGATATAGTCAATCTTATTAATACAGTTACGAAACGCGCGCTCTATCTGCGGATGCAAGCGGTTCTGGATACGGATAAAT
This sequence comes from Psychrobacter sp. TB15, assembly GCF_000511655.1. Classification (NCBI taxonomy): domain Bacteria; kingdom Pseudomonadati; phylum Pseudomonadota; class Gammaproteobacteria; order Moraxellales; family Moraxellaceae; genus Psychrobacter; species Psychrobacter sp. TB15. Next base: position 62,218 of record NZ_AYXN01000008.1, on the reverse strand, counting down.
ATATCCTCAACATCATAGGGAATGTCGTACCAACAGCCATAAAAAAAGTCAGCGACCGCGCCTTGTAGCGGCTCTTTTTCTTTGAGGAGCAAGGCGGCGTTGATGCGCTGCTCATGATAATAGCGATTATTGGGCGCAGAAAATATCTTGCGCGAATAAAAACGAAAATCATGACGAGCAGTTGCTTCTTGCATCGCGGTGGTAGAGAGGTCATTCATAGCAGTATCCTAAACTAATCAAGCAAAGTTTCCATTAGATCTATCATAAACTCGCCGTCTTCTTCGCTCATAGCCTCAAACCCTTGCGCCATACCGAGCTCAGTGAGTACTTCTTTGCCATCTTCGTCTTTATGTAGGTTTAAGATCGCATCCATCAAGACTTGACTATCAGCAAAGCCTTCTTTGACAAGTAACACATGACTGATATCTGCCAAGTCGCTCTCGATTAGTACTGAGAGCTGAGCTTTGGTCAACCTTGAGAAGCTATGAAAGATCTCAGCTAAAAAGAACCCGACTTGCGCCTCGCCTTTGATGACTTTGCGCGCCGCGGCTTGGTAAGTTTCAGTGATATCCCAGCTCAGATCAGGCTCCATGATATCGACCGCCTCGAGCAAACGTAGGCCAATCAGTTTGACATCGCGGTTATTGGCCATTGCGACGGTCATCCCAGTAGTAACGTGCTCTAAACTGCCAATCTCGCCATTACTTGCAGCAGCAATGACCATCTCGTCTGACTTACCAATAGGACGCGCCACGGCGCGATAGCCCTGCTCACGAATGAGGGCCGCAGCATCGAATGGATTGGCATAAATGACTTGAATATCACCTTGAGCGATAATGTCTTCTTGCTCAGCATGAGCTGCTGGCATATTGAGATGCATATTGATGTTGGCGCGTTTTTGGATCAACGTGTTGAGCATGTGCCAGCCTGCAAACCGCTCAGGTGAAAAATCAGGGGCGATTAACATATTATGTGTCGTCATGATTTAACCTTCCTCATCTTGTTTCATTTGCGCATATTGCGTGGTGGCATCGGCTATCTTACTGCGTGATGGCTTACGGCGTACTGACGTATAGCCGACAGTCTCACCGCGGCGAACATTTGGTACAACGGTGGCGTAGACCCAGTAGTGGCTGCCATCTTTACATAAGTTCTTCACATAGCCATGCCACTTTTGGCCGGCTTCAGCGGTACTCCATAGATCTTTATAGGCCGCTTTTGGCATATCAGGATGACGCAAAATATAATGCGGTTTACCGATGAGCTCATCGATATCATAGCCACTGATCTCAACAAAAGCGTCGTTGACGTGGGTAATGTTACCCGCCAAGTCAGTACGCGAAACAATGAGTTTGCCATCGGGATATGGGCGCTCAATCCCAGTATCATAGATGATGCGTGATGCGCCGTCATGATAAGTCATGGTGATAGGTTCTGCAGTAGCGTCGGGCTTAGTGGCATCCGGTAGGGAAGCGACCATAGCAATCTCCTTTATTTAGCCTAATCATAGTGATGTCGTCATTACTATGGCAGGTACTATAGTGATAAATATAAAGTCAACAGGTGAAAATGAGCGGTTAAATTAGTTTGGCTAGTGCTTCTGAAGCGCGCTTGATGTCCAAAAATATCAGCCCAAGCTTAGCGTTCGGCTTTGCCATGACGGTTAAGACCGCCTCGTCACCAGAGGAGGTCATAATGACGTAGCCTTTTTCGCCCTGAATCATAATGCGATCGATACTGCCACGAGCAAGCTCACGGCCTGCACGGTCACCTAATGACAGCAGCGCGGCAGACATAGCGCCAACCCGGTCTTCGTCAACGCCAGTCGGTAATGCTGAGGCAATCATAAGGCCATCGTTGGAGATTAGTGCTGATGCTTCGACGTCTGCTGATGAGCTATTTAGGTCTTCCAAGATTTGTTGGAATGAATCTGTACGCATAACTTTTCTCTACAATTGGTGGTGAAATAAACATTAGGGCGTGTTGAACATTCGACCATGGCACTGACAGCGACTATTTTTTAGGCGATTCGATGTTAAAAATAATAAGTTTAGTCATTCTAAGCGCTTATTTTTAACGATGAAGCGGCAAAAAAGAGTCCTGTCCCTGTTGTTGTCGTGAGGGCTGATGCTAAAATTGCCCCATACTGCGTTACAAATCTCGCTAAGGCATCTGCATTATCGTCGCTTTGTGCCTTGTCTGGAACAATTTTAGCGATCAGCAGTGCCTATTTGCGAATGCTCAACACGCCCTAGATAAAAGATAAATAGTCTGGCAAACTAGACTGAGTATTATAAACCCTTACTAGCATTAATGATATAGATTGATGGTCTGGATATCTTAATGTTTGCTATTTTCTTACCTTTTATCTTGTTTTATTAACCTTTCGTGCGTTTATAGCTGCTTGAATAATTGACAAGTTATATATGAATTTGACAGCTACAAGGATAAAAATTAGTATAAGTTGTGCGTCTGCACTGCTATCAGTAATGATCACGGCTTGATTGAGCAAGGTTATAATGTGATGTAGCACATCTTTTGTTCACAGTTATAGCTTAAGCGACAAGGTCTAGCATCACTACAGCAACTTGCTTGTCAGCCGTTTATCTATCGCCATCTAGCTATTGTCAGCAAAACAACATGACCGCCGAGGACTATTATAACTTCCGATGATATGGTTATTTACTAGACTCATACGCGCAAAAAATGATATATAGTCGTATCGAAACTATGGTTTCATTAATTCGATTTCATTAATTTGATTTCATCGGTTTTATCCTTTTGGTCGTCAAATAAACGCTTGGAGCGCCTGCTAAAATTGTCCTTTAACAGACTCGCTTTAATAGACTTGTTATAGAGCAATGAGCAAGCGATGAACGCCACGCTATTGAGCGACCAAACTCGGATGTGTAAATACCTTGAATATACTAGTACAAGGATCTACATAGGTCGCCGTGTGCTATTCTCTCTTATTCTAATAATTAATCCTACATCGTTATGGACAGTACCTTGCTTGTAGTGCAAGCAGGTGATAGCACGACACCGTTATACCATGATCAATTATAGAATTATCATCTCTACTTTAAGGACGCTATATGAGTATCAGTCAAGCCATCGAAAAAGTCGAAACCCGCTACGCCCATCAGCCCGAATTTGTACAAGCCGTAAAAGAAGTTGCGCTTACTATTGCTCCTTTATATGACGCCCATCCTGAATACGAAAAAAATAAGATATTTGAACGCTTAGTAGAGCCTGATCGTATCCTTGCTTTTCGTATTAACTGGGAAAACGACAAAGGTGAAGTACAAGTCAACCGCGGCTGGCGGGTACAGTTTAGTAATGCGCTAGGGCCTTATAAAGGCGGCGTCCGTTTTCATCCTACCGTTAACCAATCGGTACTCAAGTTCTTAGGCTTTGAGCAAATCTTCAAAAACGCTTTGACTGGTCTGCCAATAGGCGGCGGTAAAGGGGGCTCAGATTTTGACCCTAAAGGTAAGTCTGACAGTGAGATTCGCCGCTTTTGCTACGCCTTTATGCGCGAGCTGCATCACTACGTCAGTAAAGACATGGACGTACCTGCAGGCGACATCGGTGTCGGTGGCCGTGAGGTCAGCTATATGTTTGCCATGTACAAGAACTTGACCCATGAATACAGCGGCGTGTTAACCGGTAAAGGTGTCGGGTTCGGTGGCAGCTTGATGCGTACCGAAGCTACAGGGTATGGCGCAGTGTACTTTTTAGAGAACATGCTTAAAGTACAAAACGAGAGTATCGAAGGCAAAAGAGTATTAGTCACAGGCGCCGGTAACGTCTCACTACATGCTGCCGAAAAAGTAGTGATGCTTGGCGGCATAGCTATTACTGTCTCGGATTCTAAAGGCACTTTGTACGACGAAAGTGGCTTCGATCAAGAAAAAATCGACTGGCTGAAGAAGCAAAAAGATCAAAGCAAGCCTTTGGCCGACTATGTTGATAAGTTTGGCGGTGAGTGGTTTGCAGGCAAAAAGCCTTGGCACATCAAAGGTGATATCGCTATCCCATCAGCGACGCAAAACGAAGTCGATGAAGACGATGCTAAGATGATGGTCGACAATGGTATCAAGTATGTGGTGGAAGGCGCGAACATGCCACTCACTGCCGAAGCGATCGATCATATCCGTGAGCACCGCGTCCATTATGCGCCAGGTAAAGCGGCCAATGCTGGCGGTGTTGCGGTATCAGCGCTTGAGATGTCACAGAACTCTGTACGTCAGTACAAGAGCTTTGAGCAAATCGATACGCGCCTAAAAAACATCATGAAAGATATCCATGACAGCGCTGCGTCTGCTTCTGACAAATACAACCAGACCGATAATGGTTATATCGACTATATGGCAGGTTCAAACATCGTTGGCTTTAAGCGCGTTGCTGATGCGTTATGCGCTTATGGCATCTTGAACTAATAGCGGCTTAGCGTAAGCTTGCTATCTGTGAGCTTGCCTAAATATTAGTATACAAAAATATCGCGCTTGGCTGTTTAAAAGCCAAACGCGGTATTTTTTGGTTTAGAGTTTGGGTTTATTGAATTTATCATTTAAATAAACGCTAATACTGACGGATAATTTTCACCCCAACAGGCGGCGTAGCGAGCTCTTGACGCTCAAAAGCCCAATTATGACCTTCCCAAAAGTGCGCCGTCTTGTCGTCGTCATTAAAGCCAAGCAGCAGTATCTCTAAAGGCGCGATTGTTTTTTGTAGATGATTTATACTCTGCAGGCGCGGCACTGCCTTGCGAGCCGCTAATAGCAATCGATACAACAAAAACCCAGAGGTCGGCGCTGAAGAATGGATGTCAGCAAAGCTCGGATAGTCAGCGACCACCGGATGCTGCTCGGATAGTACGCGGCAATACTCCGTGCTATCAAAGATAGCCTTTAAGTCGTTCGTCATACTCAAGACTCGCTTGTCGCTGATAGGATCATCGTTCGGTTTAGGGTCATCAGCAGGGGTAGGGAACTGATAACTGATATTACTAAGAAAAATACCCAAAGTGGCCTGCTGCGCTATCTGCTCGATTGCGATTAAGTTATTGCTTCTCGGCGGCAAGCCAAAATGCAATTGACTATCGCCAATCTGCCTAAAAAATAATAGCTTAGGTAAGGTTTTGGCAAGTGCATGAGTGGCAAAGAAGTCAGCATGAATGAAGTCATTGAACAGGACTAAGATATCGGTAGGCTTCAGAGTTTGCTCTAACGTTTCGATAGTGATTGAGGGGTTGTTAGCCATAATGACCAAGCGTTTTTGGCTTAAAAGTGCTTTTTGTATCGTTGCAGGTAAGCTTTCATACGCAAGCGCCGAGATGTCCGTATTATTGCTATTATTCAAAAGCAGCTCAGAGTTGTTGTTAGCGTTATAGCTGCTAGGACTAGCATAAGATAAATCTGATAAGGCAGTTTTCATAGCGGGCTTAATTCTTAGAAGGTTAAGGAAAGATATAGAGGGAAAGAAAGTGAGTATTTTGAGTAAAGTTATGCAAGTATTTTTATCCGACTACTTATGGAAACATCAATAATAACAGTCCTAAAATGGGCGCGTTATTATAGCATTTACAAGTAGCAAGCAGCAGCCAGCTACATGTTACATCACTGTTGAGACGTGATAAATTCTATGAGCCTAATAACGATGACACGGTAGCAGCGTTTTTTTTATCAGCCCCAAATCTAGGAAGCCTCAATCACTGATTGGGGCTTTTTATATATGGCAAACTCAAAAATATAAAACTTTCTTGCCCCATCCTCACTAGCTACTCTTGCAATTTTGCTGTGCAACCTCAACCTTCTGACCTCTGCTCACTATTTTTGTACGTTTTTTTTTGCCCTATGATTACCGAGTCAAGTTAAACTAGTGGTAAATAACCGCACTGATAATAATAACTTTTAATTTGTAACTTATTTAATCTGTAACTTAAGGATATCCTATGAAACGCCGTGCCCTATTAACTTTAGCAGCTAGCACTGTATTGCTAGCGGCCTGTAGCCAATCTACAACTGATGAGACAGCTAGCAATGCTGATAGTACTACTGAGGGTGGCTCAGAACTGCTACAGCGTATCAATAATGGCGGCACGATCAATGTCGGCACTGAAGGTACTTATCCGCCGTTTACCTACCATGACCAAAGCGGTGAACTGACCGGCTACGACGTGGAAGTCACCCGTGCGGTCGCTGATAAGCTCGGCGTCGATGTTGAGTTTAAAGAAACCCAGTGGGATGCAATGCTAGCAGGTCTCGACTCGAAGCGTTTTGATATGGTGGCCAACCAAGTTAGTCTCACTACCCCTGAGCGCCAAGCAAAGTATGACCTCGCGCAGCCTTATAGCTGGTCTGGCGCTGTGGTACTAGCGCCCACCGATGACAATCGTTATGGCTCGTGGGATAACCTAAAAGGTCTACGTAGCGCCCAGTCGTTAAGCAGTAACTATGGTGAGTTGGCCGAACGCTATCAAGCCGAAATCGTCCCTGTCGATGGTATGGCGCAAGCGATTCAGTTGGTCAAGCAAGACCGCGCTGACTTTACCATGAATGACAATTTGGCCGTACTTGATTATCTAAAAAAATTCCCAGATAGTGGCCTTGAGATCAAACTGGTTGCCCCGGCCGACGAGCAGCGCGGTTCAGGTTTGGTACTATTAAAAGGCAATGACGCTGTCGTGACGAAGTTAAATGAAGCCATGAGCGAGCTGCATGCCGACGGCACGCTGACCAAGCTTAGCGAAGAATTCTTTGGTGCTGATATAAGTCAACAAAAATAATGCTAGCGTCTCTTACTTCAGCGTTAACAGATTTATTGGCACTACTGCCCTTTATGAGTCCTGATCGGGCGCAGATCGTCATCGATTCGTTTTGGCCGATGCTCAAAGGCGGTATCTATTACTCAATACCGCTGGCTTTGATTTCGTTTGCCATCGGTATGATGATTGCGCTGGTCGTGGCGCTGATTCGTATCGTGCCACGTACCGGCTGGCTGCATGAGATTGTCTACCGTCTGGCTCGTATTTATGTCTCGGCGATTCGCGGGACACCGATGCTGGTGCAGTTGTTTATTATCTTTTATGGCCTGCCAAGCGTCGGCGTCAAGCTCGACCCGTTTCCTTCAGCGATTATTGCCTTTTCGCTCAATATCGGTGCTTATGCCTCAGAGACGGTACGTGCCTCGATTTTGTCGATTCCAAAAGGTCAGTGGGAAGCAGGCTCGACGGTCGGTTTGACGTATCTGCAGACCTTTCGCCACGTGATTTTGCCGCAAGCGCTTAGAGTATCCGTGCCGCCCTTGTCTAATACCTTTATTAGTTTAGTCAAAGACACCTCGCTAGCTTCTTTAGTGCTGGTCACTGAGCTCTTTAAACAAGCGCAGATCATCACCGCCCGCAACTATGAGTTTATGCTGGTCTATACTGAAGCGGCCTTTATTTATTGGGCCATTTGTCTGTTCTTGACCTTTATCCAAGGCAAGCTTGAGACGCGTCTTGATCGCTATGTGGCAAAATAGCTTAACCATTAACTGCTAGCTTTTCATTTGTAAACGGAAACGTCTTTATGATTCAAATCACGAACATCCACAAAGCTTTTGGTACCAATCAAGTGCTAAAGGGCATAGATTTGAGCATTGATAAAGGTAAGGTGGTGGTGATATTAGGGCCATCAGGATCAGGCAAAACTACTTTTTTACGCTGTATTAATGCGCTGGAGATTCCTGACCAAGGGGTGATCGCTTTTGATGATAATAGCTTAAGTGTAGATTTTAGCGCTAAGCCAAATAAAAAAAAGCTATTGGCCCTGCAGCGTAAGTCGGGCATGGTGTTTCAGTCTTACAATTTATTTCCACACAAGACGGCGCTACAGAACTTAATGCTTGGGCCGACCGTAGTGCAAGGCGTCTCAAAAGCTGACGCGCAGGCGCAAGCGCTAGCACTACTCAACAAGGTGGGGCTTGCGGACAAAGCCGATCTGTATCCGTTTCAGCTATCAGGTGGTCAGCAGCAGCGCATCGGCATTGCCCGCGCTTTGGCCATTGAGCCGTCGCTGTTGCTATTTGATGAGCCGACCTCAGCGCTTGATCCGGAGTTGGTACAAGATGTGCTTGAGACCATGAAGCAGCTGGCAAGTGAGGGCTGGACGATGGTTGTGGTCACACATGAAATCAGCTTTGCGCGCGATGTCGCCGATCATGTGGTATTAATTGAGGATGGCCATGTGGTTGAGGAGGGCAGCGCTCAGCAGATGTTTGAGCTATCCACTCACCCGCGTACGCAAGCGTTTTTGCAGCGTATTGAACAATAATAGATTTACAGCCATTCAAATCATCTATCAAATCTTATAGCATCAACCTTTAATTTTAAGCGAAATAAAGCTCCAACTGTGGTGTCATGGTTGGGGCTTTTTTGATAACGATTAGGGCGTGTTGAACATTCACAAATGCGCACTGCTGATCGCTACTAGTTAATCAAAGCTGTGTTCTAGTCGTCGTTAAAATTGCAGATAATGCTTATTGCATTGGCTAGCTGATTTTATTTAAACAGTCGCAACGACTAGGGCGATTTTAGCATCAGCCCTCACGACAACAACGGGGACAGGACTATTTTTTGCTGCTTTATTGATAAAAATAGACGCTTAGAACGACTAAACTTACCATTTTTATCTGCAAATCGCCTAAAAAATAGTCTCTGTCAGTGCCATGGTCGAATGTTCAACACGCCCTAATAAATACTAGACTTTTTGCCGTCGTCGCAGCCACCGTGGCACTCGAGTAGTAGTACCGTTAAGTAGCGCATTAAATAGCGCGGCGAGTAAGATAAGCATGACGCCTAAATACTGAACAAGGCTAAGCGACTGGTTCAATAGTAATATTGCTAAAGCAATAGCGGTCAGCGGCTCAAAAATAGTAAACACTGAAGCGCGAGAAGCGGGTAGTTTTTCTAGCGCTTTCATATATAAGGCAAACGGCACGACCGTACCAATCAGTGCGAGCCCTAATGCGTAGCCTAAGCTCAATACAGGCAAGCTCAATAACTTGCTATAAGTATGATAAGTCTCAGGTAATAATAACAGTACGCTGGCGCTAATCACGATAGAGGTAAAAAACACTAAGGGAGCCGGATGCGCGTAGTGCATAGCGCGTTTGCCAAGCACACCATATAACGAATAACACACCCCTGCTAATAGTCCTAACCCTATGCCCCAGTTGACTTGCGCGCCAGCACCAACATAGGACACAGCAAAGAAGTAACATAGCGACATACCCAGTACGCCAATCAGCGATTGCAATGCCAAGCCGCCCCATTGTTTGGCGCTAAGCTTGAGCAGCTGCGGGTATAGTTTGGGCAGCATAAAAAGAACAATTAACGACGCGGTCACGATACGCAAGATAGTCACCTGCCAGCCACTAAAGCCTAATTGGTTCAGATAGGTTGAGAATATCCCAAGCGTACCCCAGCAGACTGCAGCGGTGATAATTTGGATCGTACCTAACCACTGTCCTGATCCTCGTATCGATCCTTGCTCTGTCAGTAAATTGCTCTGTGTCATACCTTAGTCTCTTAAACACTAATACAAATTTGGGTAGATGACGTTTATCAGATAACGCTATAAAGGGATGCCTTACATATAAAAAGACAACCCTGTAAGGGCTGTCTTATCTAGACGCGCACGGACTGTATCTAGCTTTATGGTAACTAAATGAAGTAGGTATAAAGCTAATCGTTCAGTACCGACATCTAAACCTGTTCTTGCTCTACTCGTTGCGCTTTAGGGTCAGGTTGCTCGTTTTCGATCTCAATCGTGACGCCCCAATCATCAATATTTAACTCATGGCAGTTATTGCCAGGGCCGTTGATGCGATCGACGACTAAGAAGTCGCAATCAGCACCTAGCGCTAGTAGTGGGTGGTGCCAGACATTTCTATCGTATTGCACTCCTTGATGCGACTTGGCATAAAACACGGTCAAATCATCAGCTGATTTTGGCGGCTCGCCTGCAGGGGCCACGACTACGACGTAGTCTCGGCCATTCATGGAAAAGAAGGCTTGCGTGCCAAAAGGATGATATTCCATCACGGATAACCTGATAGGGTGGTCGCGCTTTTTGGCCCGAAAAATACTTAGGCCAACTTCACCGCCATCTAGCGCTACTTTGGTAATAGCGTGATGACGACAAGCATAACCTTGGTTGATATGATAACAATTATCAGGCGTTTGTTGCTCATCATCATAAGGTTCAATCACCGTGCCATAGGGAGCAAATTCAGCTTTAGTTAAAGGTTTTGCAACGATCGTAGTACTCATGACTTTGCCTTACTTTTATTATGACTACCTGCAAATTCCTTACAAATTTGCAGGCGACTTAATACGCCATTTAAGTGCAAATGGCGTATTAGAATGAATGCTGGTATTTGATACTATCTACTATTCCAGATGACCTATTATTCTGGACGAATAAAAGGCATATGTCTATTCACATCTTTATAGAGTAAGTATCTAAAGGGACCAGGGCCGCCAGCGTAGCAAGACTGCGGGCAAAACGCACGTAGCCACATAAAATCACCGGCCTCAACTTCGACCCACTCAGCATTTAAGTGGTAGACCGCTTTGCCTTCTAGCACGTATAAGCCGTGTTCCATTACATGCGTTTCATCAAATGGAATCACGCCGCCTGGCTCAAAAGTAACGATGTTTACATGCATATCGTGGCGCATATCAGACTGCTCAGTGAACCGCGTGGTTTTCCAGACGCCATTGGTATCTGGCATGGCGATCGCTTCGACCTCATGGTCACTGGTAACAAAAGCTTCAGGAACATCGATGCCTTCTACATACTGATAGGCTTTACGGATCCAGTGGAACTTGACGTGGGTGTCGCTATTGTTTTTCAGCGTCCATTTGCAGCCAGGAGGTAAAAACGCATAACCACCGGCCTCCATATGATGCGTCTCTCCCTCGATAGTCACGTCCATCTCACCTTCAACGACGAATAATACGGCTTCGGCTTTCGCATCGAGCTCAGGCTTGTCAGAGCCGCCATTGGGTGCGACTTCGACGATATATTGTGAAAAGGTTTCTGAAAAACCGCTTAACGGACGAGCAATCACCCACATACGCATACCTTCCCAAAAGGGCAGGTAACTAATCACGATGTCAGTGAGGACACGTTTAGGGATAATAGCATAAGCTTCAGTGAAGACAGCGCGATCGGATAGCAGCTGGGTTTGCGGCGGTAAGCCGCCAGTTGGTGCATAATACGTGCTTTTTGTTGACATAGTTAAGAGTCCTTAGTCATTAGGGGCCGTGATAAATTTGAGTCTAAGACCATGATGATATCTATTCCGATGATATCGATCATAGTTACATCCAGTCTGCGGTATTATCCTTAGTCGCTGGATGGTTGTCGTACCAGTGTTTAGCGATCTCATCGCGGCGACAGACCCAAACGTCAGGCTTATTGGTAATATATTGCAAGAATTTTTTGAGTGCGACAATACGCCCAGCGCGGCCTATGATACGGCAATGCAGGCCAATGGTCAGCATTTTGGGCGTGTTTTTGCCGTTTTTATCCCCTTCCTCATACAGCGTGTCAAAGCTGTCTTTGAGATACTGATAAAAAGGCTCAGCATTGGTGAATCCAGGGCTGGATGAGAAACGCATATCGTTAGTCTCAAGCGTATAAGGAATAACCAGATGCGGCTTACGTAATATTTTATCGCCATCTTCGCACTTGACATTTAGCCAATAAGGCAGCTCATCAGCGTAGGAGTCAGAATCATAACTATAACCGCCTTGCTCGACGACCAGCTCACGAGTATTGGGACTATCACGTCCGGTGTACCAGCCTATAGGCTGCTTGCCGAGCATACGCTCAAAGATCTCAGTAGCACGGCGCACATGCTCACGCTCGATTTCGCGGTACATATACTGGTAAGTGATCCAGCGCAGGCCGTGGCTAGCAACTTCGTGGCCATCTTCTAGTACACGTTCAATGATATGCGGGGTTTTTTCTGCGGCCGCAGCACAAGTGAATGTCGTGATGGGCAGGCCATACTCTTTAAAGACATCCAAGACGCGCCAAACGCCGACGCGGCTACCGTATTCAAACGCCGATTCGATAGACTGATGACGATTGTTAAACGAAGGCGTGCCCAATATATCAGATAAAAACCGCTCTGATTCGCTATCACCGTGGATGATACTATTTTCTGCACCCTCTTCAATATTCAAGACGAACTGAACAGCGATTCTAGCGCCGCCAGGCCAGTTGGCTTTAGGGGGAGTATCAGCATAGCCTTTTAGATCACGCGGATAAGCGGAGTGATCAAAGTCGCTGGTGATTTTTTGCGTCATAATGTTTTTCCTTCTATTCATACTGTTTGCTAACCATCTAGCTATTTATTAGCGCCTTAACAGTACACAGTGCTTATTTGTGCGTTAAAGTTTTATTGAGCTCAATGCCATATTTGCGCATGAGAAGCCAGTAAATTAACCCGCCGATTGCTGCGCCTAATAAGAAGCCGTAACCTTCGAATTTTGCCAAATTAGGTACGAGTACTGTCGCGACAGAAAACAAAGCGCCGATAGCAAAGGCGATAAGACCACGGATATTCCAGCCTTTGGTATAATAATAAGCGCCCGTTGGCTGCGCAGAAAACAAGTCATTCATGTTGATGTTTTGACGTCTAATAATGTAGTAATCGATGACCAAAATTCCAAAGAATGGCGCAATGATAGCGCCCACGACGTTGACAAAACCGACGATACCAATTTTACTGATGACTGATAACCAAAGCGCGCCGACGGTCAAGCGAATTATTCAATATTGTATATTGGCCTACCTTTGCCGTCTTATTTTAACCGCTTAAAGCATTCTATAGCCCAGCGGCATACGCCACAATTTGAGCGCGCTCCTCATCGGTTAATTGAGTGATATTGCCTAATGGCATATAGCCGGTTTGTACCGCAGTGACCACTTTAGCTTGATGAGTTTTCATATCTTCAGGGGTTTGCAATATAATGCCAGCAGGCGGCGCGTTAAAGCCTTGCTGCGTCGGCTGCGCCATGTGACAAGTTGCGCATTTTTCTTGTACCACACTCATAACCGCATCGTTAGCTGAGACAGTTACGGCTTCCCCAGTGCTATCAGCCGCAGCTATTGCTGGATTAGTTGCGTCAGTAGGTGTCGGCGTCTCAGGGGCAGCTTCTACAGGAACCGCAGACTGTACGGGTGGTACAGGAAGCGGCTCAATAGGTGCAGGGCGCATCCAAATAATCAATAAAACAGTCAATAAAGCTGGAATCCATAGGAATTTGGGCTGCGTATTGCCCAGATGCTTTTGGTTAAAATAGTGACGTACGAGCGCAGTAATGACCCCGACAAACACTAGCACTAACCAGCCATGCGCGTGTGAGTACATCATCGGATAGTGGTTACTAATCATGGTAAAGATAAGCGGCAGGGTAAAATAATTATTCATCAAAGAGCGGTTCTTGGCCATAAGTGCCAAGTCTGCGACTTCTTTACCCGGCTTTTCGCCTCTACGTACGCAGTCCACTAGCGCGCGCTGAGCGGGCATAATCCCAAAAAACACGTTACCCGCCATAATCGTACCTAAAATAGCACCGACATGGATAAAAGAGGCGCGATCACTAAACAGCTGGTATGAGCCCCAAGTTGCAAGCACTAGCAGGATAAAGATAGTAGAGCTAAACACTAACGCATTCTTGCCGATGCGGCTACGGACGATAACCTCATAGACAAAGTAGCTACCGAACAAGAAGAGTAAGCTGGTCGAGATAGCGCCAACATGACTACCAAAAGCGACTTTGCTGGGGTCAATCAGATAGGCGGTCGCATTGGCGTAGTAGACAATCGCCATCATCGCCGCACCAGTTAGCCAAGTGGTATAAGCTTCCCACTTGAACCAATGCAGCGTCTTTGGCATCTCTTCAGGTTCGAGCTTATATTTAGCGATTTCATAAAACCCGCCACCGTGTACCGCCCACAAGTCGCCAGAGATACCTTTATCGGCTTTCCACTGCGGCGGCTTACGTAAGCTCAGATCGAGCCAAACAAAATAAAAGGACGCACCAATCCATGCTACGCCGGCGATAACGTGAAACCAGCGAAAAAATAAAGCGACCCAATCAAGAAGATATGCACCCATGCGACTACTGTCCTTTTATACGATGTCTTAAATACTGCGTTTGATACGAAAAATAAATTACGAGCCGCGATAAGTGCTGTAACCGTGAGCACTTAGTAATAGGGGCACATGATAGTGACTGTCGTCACTGACCACAAAGTCGATGATGACTTGTGGATAAAAAGCCGTTAGTTCTTGAGTGTCAAAATAGGCTTGCGTATCAAAGGTAAGGGTATAGCGACCCGTACTCAGCTCACGATCAGCTGCGCTCACGGCCTCATCAAACTGCCAGCTATCTGGGCTTACGCGGCCATCACTATTGGTAGTGCCATGAGCCAAAAGCGTGGCGTTTGAATGGTTATCAACTCGGCGTAGAGCAACTGCGATATCGGCGGCAGGTCTGCCCAAATGAGTGTCTAAGATATGCGAGGAAAGAGAAGCTGACATAATAAATCCTTTGATGTTTTTGGTATTTTCAGTGTTTTAAAAGTACGGTTAGTTGAGCTAAACGGCTTATTCAAATAATTTGTTTAAACGCAAGCGCGTGATTTTATTTTGTTCTGTCGCGGCGTTGACAAGCTCAGTGGCGCGCTCATTCGGCAAACGCGCTAATAGTAAGTCGAGCATTTGCTTAGCGCTTTTGCCTGTGGCAAAGACGATAAAGATAAAGCCAAACTTATCAAGATAGGCTTGATTGCCTTGTGCTAGAGCTTCAAGAACCTCATCATCTGCTTCATTCGCGCCTGATTGTTCATGAGCAGCGCTATCTGCAGTATTGCGGTACTTTTCTTTGAGCGTGGCGACATTACCGATTTGCGGATGGCCGTCAAGCGCCTCTAACAAGTCCGACTCTTGCTGTTGCACTTTGCTCCATACCGTATCGCTATGAGCGATCAGAGCCTCTAGCGTCTCGAATGGTCGAGCGCTTGCTACGTTATGCGCCCAGCGAGAGCTGGTACAGCAAGTAAGTAGTGCGGAGGTGGCTTGGTCTTGGTCAAAGTCGTTGAATTGCGCTAAGGTTAAACTCACGATGAAGTCCTTTTCTTGTAGGGTGGAAGCCTCATAGCCTTTCAAATCATAGCGTATCAAAAATAAGGACATGCCTTAGGTGTTTGGCAGTCTATTGGTATGCTAAAGTGATATCGCTGAGAGTGATAATAAAAGTGTAAATAAGTCGCCAAATGGTTTATATTGGCTATTCTGCTTAAAGCTGACCAAATGGTCAACTACTTTATACAATATATCATAATTTATCGCATTTAGTACTCAATAATTTAAGCGTTATCAGCATTACTTAACCACTAAGCTGTCATTATTTGCTTTTTATAGGATACATTTATGACTTTTACCACCGATGATTTGAGCACTTTAGATAATGACACTCACCGCAGTCAGCAAGACATTCGCGCTCATAATCAAGCCGTCATTCTCAAGGCTGCTGAAGAGGAGTTTGTGCTAAAAAGTTTCCGCGGCGCTACGATGCAGGGCATTGCCGATCGTGCCGGACTCCCCAAAGCCAATGTACATTATTATTTTAAGAATAAAAAAAACCTCTATGAAAAAGTACTGCGCGCCATTATTGAGGAGTGGAACGAGGGTCTTGTAACAATGACGGTAGATAGCGACCCAAAAACCGTCATTGAGAAGTTTGTCAGAACTAAGCTGCACCAAGCTTTTGCTCATCCCAATCGCCATAAGCTTTTCGCTCTTGAAGTCATCGGCGGCGCTCCGCATTTGCATGATTTTATGTCGTATACGATGCAAGACTGGGCGCTTGATAAGGTGGAGGTGATGAAAACTTGGCATCAGCAAGGCAAGATAGGTATCAAAGATCCGCTTCAATTGCTTATTCTGATTTGGGCGACCACCCAGCGTTATGCTGAATTTGAAACTGAGATTGTTGGTTTGTTGCAAAAACAGGCGTATGAAGAGAACGATGAAGCGCGAGCAGCCGAGTTTTTGATACCGTTTATCTTACGCGGCTGTGGACTTGAGTAATTAGCGCTCCAGCGGTATAGCAATGCAATAATGCTAAGCCAGTGAGGTACTCAATGCTATCACTTCGTTGTTAGATTCATCAATACAAAACCGCCATAAAATAATCTTATGGCGGTTTTTGTACTTTTTATTCTAACAATCTGCCTTAGTAATAATCTATCCTAGCGATAGTCTATGACGACATTATCACTACCATCACTTTTATCACTAGGGTGCATGACTGCCTGTCTTTAAGCCATCATCTATATGCTGATCAGCCGTATCAAATTCAGCACCATAGCTCTTAGGCAAGATAGTATCCAATAAGATAGCAACCACACCAGACATCGTTACCGCTGAGCCAAAGATATTGCGGAACATCTGCGGCATTTGTGCAAACACATCAGGGACAAAGGCGACGCCCAAACCCAGACCCAGTGAGGTGGCGATAATTAATACATTACGATGAGTGAAGTTGACTGTCGCTAGAATACGAATACCTGCAGTCGCTACGGTCGCAAACATCAGTAGCGTCACCCCGCCAACGACTGGCTTTGGCAGCTGAGTAAAAATAGCACCAAGAAAGGGAAACAGACCCATAACAAATAAAATGCCTGCTACAAAAAAACCGACATAACGGCTGGCGATACCGGTCATCTGAATGACCCCGTTATTTTGGCTAAAAGTCGTCACAGGAAAGCTATTAAATACCCCAGCGATGGCGGAGTTGACACCATCGCCTAATACTCCGCCCTTGATACGTTTTTCGTATAGCGGGCCTTTGATCGGTTCACCTGAGATCATCGAAGTTGCAGTGAGATCTCCTGAGGTCTCGATACTGGTAATGATGTACATAAAGGCGATTGGAATAAAGGCCTGCCAGTCAAAACCAAAACCGAACTTGAACGGAACAGGCACGGTAAAGAGAGGGGCTTCAGCGACCAACGAGAAGTCGATACGGCCCATAAACATAGCGACAGCCAAACCCAGCATCAGTCCAATGAAAATAGCGCTTGAGCGAATGACTTTATTATTGACGATACTGATCAGTACGACGCTGACCAAGACCCCGCCGCCAAGCATAAGGTTAGGAATGCTACCAAAATCTTCTGCACCCACTCCGCCTGCTAGATCAGTCAGACCTACCTTAGTCAGTGACAGACCAATGGTCACAATAACGCAGCCGGTCACAATCGGACTCATAAGCGACTTGAGCTTAGTGATGAACTGACTCAAAAATATCTCGACAAAAGCACCAAGAAAGGTCACCCCGAAGATAACTGAGAGAATCTCCTCAGGACTACCGCCGCGGTTTTTGACCACAAACCCTGCTGCTAGTACTGCGGCTAAGAAGCCAAAACTAGTGCCTTGTAGCGCCATAAGTCCAGAACCGACGGGACCGACTTTGCGTGTCTGGATGAAGGTGGCGACGCCAGATACCATCAGTGCCATACTAATCAGGTAGGGGATGTGCTCCCCTAGACCTAAAGCACCGCCGATGATTAACGAGGGCGTAATCACCCCAACAAAGGCGGCTAGTACATGCTGTACTGCGCCCAAAAATGCTTTTCCCGCGGCAGGGCGATCGTGCAGTCCATACAGTAAGTCTGGATTTCCTTGCGTCTGTACAGTCGTTTCACTCATGATAACTTCCTTTTATATGACCTTTGCAGTCCTTTGGAACAAAGAGTAGTACTTGTCCATATGCTAATAAACAAGAATAATTGTTTAGTTACTCTATCGAACGTTAACGATATAACCTGACCATTTAGTCAGCTATCTGTAGGATATAGTGAAAGGGTTCATTATTGCAACGCTTTTTTAGCCTAAAAGTGGCAATTACTAACAATAAAAGCTGCTAGTAAACTTAGTGACGAGCTTATTTCTATATCAAAGCTTTAATTCATTGTTGCCAAATTATAAATACTTCGCTATTATACTTTCCGAAATGTTAATGATAATAATTATCGTTAATATTATCATATAGGGTAGTGGATGGTTATAGCAGTTGAGCTGCGAATGAGATACATCATTCGTTAACAGCCGATCAAAAATGCGGCTTTACTGTTTTATACATCGTTCACTAACTTTTGGGCATAGATTTGGCAGTTAAATTAAGTGAGTATTTTATGGGCGTAGTAACGTTTTCAAGTCGATTATCGGTTTTATCTATAGGGGTAGCCACAGCGCTATTTTCACAAATGGCTAATGCTGCAGAGGCGATGCCTAGCACGACGCTACAAACGATTACGGTAACGGCAAACACCTCAGTACGTGAAAATGTACAAGAAGACTCAGTCTATATCGACAACTATACGCCCGCAGCGCAGGCAAGCCACTTAAGTGATTTTTTGGATGTGATACCTGGAGTCGAGGTCGGTGGTACTTCAACGGTGAATCAGCGTATCAGAGTGCGTGGTCTTGACGATACCAATCTTAAAGTCACCGTCGATGGCGCGCGTCAAGAGGGTGCCCTCTTTTATCATATGGGCGATGTCACTCTTGATCCTGACTTGCTAAAACAAGCTGAGGTAGCGGTCGGTAATAACTCAGTCACGCTGGGTAACGATGCCTTAGGCGGCGCGGTCGCGTTTGAAACGGTCGATGCTGCAGATTTATTAAAGCCCGGTCAAAAGATCGGCGCAAAACTAAAGGCAGGTTATGCCAGTAATAATGATGAGCTACTTACGTCAGCGACTGTGTATGGTGCGCCAACAGACAATATTGACCTATTGGCTTATTATGGCAAGCGCGATACCGACTCTGGCGAAGATGGCGACGGCCGTGAGCTTTATGAGGACAGTGAGAGCGAAAACATCTTATTAAAAGCAGGCGCGTATATTGGTGACGACCATCATGTCGGTGCAAGCTTTAGCCGTACCGAAAAAGAAGGTGTTTTCCCTTATCGACCAGATTTTCCAAGTCTTCCTAACAGTCGTGGTCCTGATGTCATCCCACAAGAAATAAAGCGCGATACTTATACGCTCGATCATAACTTTAATCCAGCAAACTCACTCATTGACGTTGATACCACCGTTTATCAAACAGAAACGCAGATTCTGCGTGATTCTGAAGACGTAGGCAACTTTGATTTTGATGCAAAAGTAAAAACCACAGGTGTTAAGATTGAAAATACCAGTGTTATTGACACAAATAACGGTCGTCATAAGCTAATCGTAGGCGCCGAGCACTACGAAAAAGAGTCAGAGATGGCACGTGATGGTTCTGCAACTGCGAATGATGATGCCAATAACACCTCAGTCTATCTAGAAGACCAATGGCAAATGGGCAAACTGACGCTGACACCAGGTGTACGCTACGACCGCTATGAGTCTCCTGAATTTGTGGCGGGTGGTTCTACTTACGACAATGTGGTTGGCGCGCTAGCAGCCAGCTACGAGGTTGCGCCGCGTACGCAAGTGTTTGCCAGCTACACAGAGCTGTTTAATGGCCCAGATTTAGGCCCAACTGTCTTTAACAGCAATGGCGAGGGTATTTATGTCAATGATGATCTCAAGCCAGAAGAAGGCTATAACTCTGAGGTAGGTGTGACCACCACGCTACGCGATCTAACCATTGCTGATGATGCGCTACAATTGAGTGCAAAATACTTTAGATCTAATATCGAGAACTATCAGCAGTTTATGCGTACAGGTAGTCGCCCTGGTAGATTTGGGATTGACTGTGAGACCGGCGCGATAGGCGGTGACTGTCAAGGTATGTTCAACAGTGATGAAGACTATAAAATAGATGGTGTTGAGCTGGCTGCTAACTACACTACTCGTGACTTTGGTATGGGGCTGAGCTACTCACGTGCTCGTAGCGAAGGCGATAAGACAGGCAATAGTATCCCATCAGTAAGTGGCAGTGGTGCTGACTCAGGCGATCGCTACATGGTGAACTTAGATTATGCAGCTAATGATATGGTTGATTTAGGCTGGCGCAGTACTTATGTAGCATCTATTACTGATAATCAAGGTGAGACTAAGCCAAGCTATGATGTGCACGATATCTATATGAATTATGCGCCCCGTCAGCTCGAGAATGTCAAAGCCACCGTTGGGGTTTATAACTTATTTGATGAGACTTATGCCAGTCACGCATCGCGCTTAAATACGGCTGATGCTACGGCTACAGATTTTGAGATGGGTCGTAATATCAAAACCTCTTTGACCTATCAATTCTAAAAGTCGTTAACTCTAAAATCTATCAGCTCTGACTGCATAATCGTAGTGTGACTGATGAAAAATAAAAAGCCAGCTGTCTGACGAGGAGAGCTGGCTTTTCTTATCGTAATTTTAGACCTCACCAAGATGGTTGTATGACTGTGCTACTGGTATAAATTTTCTTTGCGTGCTGCTTACACAGAGGCTGCACAAAATTCATCCCAGTAGCATGGTATCGTTTTTAAAGTGGGTTAACTAGACAGCTAAAAGGATAAAAAATGACCAAACCTAATCCAAGAGTATTAGAAGTAAAAGGCATCAAAGATATCACCCCAAACATGCGCCGCATTACACTTGGTGGAGCGGGCATGCAAGACTTCCCAGCAGATCAAGAAAGCGCCTATATCAAACTGATGTTTGCAGGGGAGGCAGGAAAAAAGCCCATCATGCGCACTTATACCATTATCCAGCAACGTGACGATGAAATCGATGTTGACTTTGTCTTACATGGTCTCAACCACAAAGGCGCTGAAGGTCCTGCCTCACATTGGGCCAAAACCACACAAGCCGGTGATACCATTCTGATTGGGGGACCAGGCCCCAAAAAGCTTATCAATCACGAAGCGGATTGGTTTTTATTGGCGGGAGACATGACCGCGCTGCCCGCCATCACGGTAAACTTAGCACAGCTGCCCGAGGATGCCGAGGGCTATGCCGTCATCGAGGTGCTGAGTGAGGATGATATCCAGCCGCTACAAAAGCCGAAGAATATAACGCTTGAGTGGGTAATCAATGCCGAAGCAAGCAGCAGTCATTACCCCATTCTTGAGCGTATTAAGACGCTAGGCTGGCCGGCTGGTGAAGTGGCAGTGTGGGCGGCGTGCGAGTTCAATAGTATGCGAGCGCTGCGTCAGTACTTCAAACAAAAAGAAGTGGCTAAGAGTCATCTTTATATCTCTAGCTACTGGAAACTTGACAGCAATGAAGATGAGCATAAAATCGTCAAACGCGAAGATGCTGCATTAGGGTTATAAGGTGACGTAGCTACAGTCTTGCTTAACTATAACTGTAACAATGTATCGACAATCACTGGCCGACCTTGATGGTTAAGTACCGTCACATCGACGTTATATAAGTCTTTCATGGTATCTTTAGTGATGACATCGACAGGCTGCCCAACCGCCATCACTTGGCCAGTTTTCATCATGACCACAGTATCGGCAAACTGCGCGGCTTGGTTGATATCATGTAGGACGATGACTACGGTTTTTTGCTGACTGCAGCTAAGCTCGCGCAGCTCACGCATCAGACGCCCTGCATGGTACATATCCAGATTGTTTAGCGGCTCATCGAGCAGTAGATACGGCGTGTCTTGGCAGACAATCATCGCAATCAGCACGCGTTGCCGCTGACCACCAGAGAGCGTCGATAAAAAACGCTCGGCTAAGTGCTCAAGCTCAAAACGCGCGATCACTTCTTGTACTTTTTGCTTATCCTGTGCGCTTGGCTGTCCTTGATGATACGGGTAGCGGCCAAACATCAGCAGCTCATGCACGCGCAGGCGACCTTGCACTTGGTTGTCTTGCCCAAGCATCGCCACCGTCTTAGCCAAAGTGCGCGCAGGGCAGCTGACAATATCATGCTCACCAAACATCACCTTCCCAGACTGTAGCGGTTGTAGCCTCGCCATGACCGAAAATAAGGTGGATTTGCCCGCGCCATTGGGGCCGATTAGGGCAATCACTTGGGCGCTTGGTAAGGACAAGCTGATGTCATGCAGGATTTGTTGTTTGCCGATATGGTGGGAGATATTATCGAGTTTAATCATAATAATTCTTATTTTTTATATAGGTTAATACGACATGTCATCAACGCCGCTGGGTCATAAATAACAGTAGCAAAAACACCAAGCCGCCCGCCAGTTCAATCACCACGGATAACACTCCCGCCATACCCAATACTTGCTCAAACAGCGTCTGACCGAGGACCAAACAAATCATCGCCACCAAACTGACCAATATCAAACGCTCGCTATGATACATATGCCGTGCGATGCGATTGGTCAAAGCGCAGACCAGCAAGCCAAAAAAAGTCACCGGCCCGACCAGTGCCGTGGCGGTGGCGACCAATACCGCAATGACCGTCAATAGCCCAAATGCGAGGCGTTGATAATTAATGCCCAAATTAATCGCTTGCGCCTTACCGAGCATTAAGACATCGCATTGATAGCGCCAGCGCCAAATACACAGCGCGCTAATGGTGCAAATAATGAAGCTAATCCCCAATAGCTGCGGGTTGACGGTATTAAACTGCGCGTAACTGGCCGACTGTACCACGACAAAATCATCGGGGTTAATCAGGCGCGCAATTAGTGCTGATAAGCTGCGAAACAACACCCCAAAGATAACGCCCACTAGTATCAGCCGCGTCAAATCCTGACTGCTTTTTGAAAACAGCACTCGAAACAATAATAACGACGCGCCAAACATCAGGACAATCTCAAGGGTGAATTTGGCAATAGGATTGATGCTGGTAAAGCTCATTGCCCCCAAAAAGAACACTAGTAAGCTTTGGAGCAGCACATACAGCGAGTCAAAGCCCAGTAGAGAAGGGGTCAAAATAGGATTGTGTGTTAAGGTTTGAAAGAGCAGAGTCGATACGCCAATCGCATAGCCGACCACCATGAGCGCCAGCAGTTTTTTACCTCGTAGTGGTAGGGCAAAATCCCAATGACCATTGACATTGAGCGTCAAAAATAGCGTCATCGAGACCAGTAAAATAACTGCCGCTACGGCGCGCGGATATTGAGTGCTAGTTTGCCAAACTTGCAATAACGCGCGCGCTAATAATGAGCTATCGGCTTGAGAATCAGCTTTGTTATCAGTGTCTTTGATAGTTGATGAGGAAGGGGAGAGCATACGCTATAGTCGATCCTAAATAAAACTGAAACATTTTTGTCATGTGTTGTTGGTATGAATTTTACGCAGCCTCTGGAGTGACAAAGTCGCACAGCAAGCAAGAAAAATTTATACCAACGGCACTACACCGTTTTCGAAGTGTCTTAACTATAACCTTATAAAATAAAAGGAGAGAGAGCATTAAGACTCGCTAGGCGTACGTAATAACAACCATAAAAATACCACCGTGCCCACCACACCAAACACCGTTGCTACGGGCACCTCAAACGGATAACGAATAGAGCGGCCAATGATATCGCACAAGAGTACCGCTGAGGCACCAAGCAGCGCTACTGCAGGCAGACTTCGCCGCAGCTTGTCGCCCATAATACGGCTAACAATGTTGGGCACCACTAAGCCAATAAAGGGAATCATCCCGACTGTGACCACCACAACCGCGCTCATAATCGCTACCATCGCAACACCAAGCCAAGTGACTTGGCGTTTGTTAATGCCTAAGTTGAGCGCGATATTGTCTCCTAAGCCGACGATAGTGAGCTTATCAGCGATAATGTAAGCGATGATACATAACGCGCCCGTCAGCCATAACAGCTCGTAGCGCCCTGCTAGCACCCCAGAAAAATCACCAAATTGCCAAACACTGAGCATCTGCAGGGTTTCGGTTTGATAAGCAATAAAAGTCGTCACCGCCTCGATGATCCCGCCAAAGACGATACCGATGAGTGGAATCATCAAATAATCCGTCGGCGGTATGCGGCGGATAAGGAGCATAAATAACATCATGCCAAACACAGCTGAGACAGTGGCGACACTCATCTTGACAATAAGGGCGCTGGCTGGAAACAGCAAGCTGACCATGAGCAGCCCTAATGCCGCGCTTTGGGTCGCGCCCACCATAGAAGGCTCAACAAAACGGTTTTTTAGCACTACTTGAATGATCATCCCTGCTACCGCCATAGCGATACCAGTGAGAATGATAGCGATAGTACGCGGCAACCGGCTGACCAGCATCAGCGAGCTGTCGGCATTGGCATTATGATTGACAAGGCTTTGTAAGACCCCGGACCAAGAAAAATCCGCCACCCCAATCGATAAGCTGATCAAAACCAATAGCCCCATCAGCACTAAGCTACCCGTATTGATCAGCCACGGCGGTATCGCAGCGCGGCGCGGCTTAGCGCGAGTACCATAACTACTAGAGTGACGCCAGCTTGCAGCCCCTATAGAGGAGACGTCAGCAGAGGAGACGTCAGCGGTTTTTCCATGGGCACGAGGTGAAAATAAGGACATAACGGCTACAAGCTTAATAATAAATGATGAAACAGCTATAAAGTCTGAGCCATAGCTGCAACTTTAGACCAATATAATATAGCGCTTATCAACGCTTAGTTGGCTTTAGTAAAAGCGTCTTTGATCGTGGTTAGATCCTGCATCCATTGGTGGTAGCCGCCGAAAGCAAGATAGGAGTCTGGGCTCAGATAAACCACTTGGTCTTTTTGCCACGCGGTGGTTTGGGCGACCAGCGGATTGTCTAAGACTGCTTTGGCACCCACGCTGTCTTCACCGATAGCGGCGCTACGATCGACGACGAATAGCCAATCAGGGTTGGTCTTTTGTAGATATTCAAAAGAGATCGGCTGACCATGAGGACCGTCTTTGATTTGATCGTCAGCGATCGGCACATTGACGACATTATGAATAAAGCCATAGCGTGAGTCAGCGCCATAGACAGACATTTTATTGCCATTGACCATCACCACCAGACCGGTGCCACTGTCTTTGGTGACCGCTTTGGTCTCTGTGATTAGGCTGTCGATATCGTTTTGTAATTTGGCTGCTTGATCGCTTTTACCAAACAGCGCGCCAAGATCATGCAAACGCTGTTTACTCGACTCATAGATATTAGCCGTATCGATAGTCATATCTAAGGTTGGCGCGATGTTTGCGAGCTCATCGTATTTTTCCGCCATACGCGAACCGACCAAGATAGCTTGTGGCTGCATGGCGTTTAGGGCCTCAAGATCAGGCTCAAATACGGTACCCACCTGTTCAGGATCAGGCTGAGTCTCTGAATGCAAGTTGTCTAAAGGTAGGTCACTTGGCACCCCAGCGACAGCGACATCAAGCGCTGCCAAGTCTTGCAGCAATGTCATGTCATAGACTACAAGCGGCGCGGGATTAATCGGTAGGCTGACATCGCCTCGTACGGTATCTACTTCGATAGTTTTGACTGAGACTGCGTCATTATCTGCGACGTTGGAGGCCGCGTCAGCGGTGTGGTTTTCGACTTTGGTATCATCAGTTTCACTAGTGTTAGAGGAGCAGCCTGTCAAACTGATACTGACCAGTAGCGCGGCCGTCACAGTCGCTAGCAGTGGACGTTTAAATATAGAAGTTTGAGCAGTAATATTATTATTAGACATAAAAGACTCGGAATATCGTGATAGTTAAGATGCAGCTTATAGGACTATAAAAGTGATCAGCCAATAGAAAATAAAAAAGAGCCCGCCTGACGCCAATAAAAAAGCGCTAGAGCACTGCTCGTTAATCAAGAACCAAATAGAATGCCCTTGATTTAATAGGTTAATGACTGGACGTTTTGCAATTAACTGCTAAGAAGTATGAATAGACGCTCATGATAAAGTAACTCAGAAATTTTATCAATGATAATGATTGTCATTTGTATCATAGTTTATATCTATGACTATGCAGTGGCAATTTGAGTGAAGTGCTGAACGTCGGTAATTGCAGATAGATAAAGACCGGGCTTTATACAAGGCAGTCGCTCGGATAACAACAGCGAGTTCTTGAATCACATAGAGGAGAGTTTTCTTTGCAGATAACTCGTGGACAAACCACTCAATCAGTAGCCATTAAAAAAACAGGCTACCGATATAGACCAATAAGCTTAGTATAGTTAACCTTAAATAAAACCGATACAATATTCATAACTCATTCATTTAATGAAATAAACGATGACCTATTCAATCGACTTTCGCAAGCAAGTACTGCGTAGCATTAAAGACGGCATGACCATTCGAGAAGCCGCTGTTTTTTACCAGCTTAGCACAAGCTCGATCCACAGCTGGCAGCAGAGCTTAGTTCCTAAAACTACCAGAAATAAAGCACCGACTAAAATATCAAATGAAGCCTTATTGAAAGATGTTGAGCAGCATCCAGACGATTATATGTATGAGCGAGCACGGCGTTTAGGCTGTAGTAAATCAGGTATAGAAGCTGCATTAAAACGGTTGAGTATCACTCAAAAAAAAGACCTTAGAGCATCCAAAAGCATGTCCGATAAAAAGAGCGATATATCTAAGTAAGCTTGATCGCTTTACACAGCAAGGCTATCCCATTGTCTATATGGATGAAAGCGGCTTTGAGCACGAGACCATTCGTTCTCATGGCTATGCACCGGTTGGTAAACCTTGTATCGATAGCTACAATTGGCAAGCAAAAAAGCGTACGAATGTTATCGGTGCTCTGTATGAAAAGATGCTGTTTGCCATAGATTACTTCGAGCAGAACATTAACAGCACCATATTCTATGACTGGTGCAAATACACACTAATTCCAAGTCTCAAAACTAAATGCGTGATTGTGATGGATAATGCTCGGTTTCATAAAAACAAACGTATTCAAAAACTACTGAACAGGCACGGCCATCGTATTTTATGGCTGCCACCCTACAGTCCTGATCTGAATCCTATTGAGAAAAAATGGGCACAGGCTAAGTTTCTGCGCCAAGGGTGGATGCAGAATAATCTACCTAAACTGTTTTACGATATGGGTTGTTCCAGTTTTATTGTGGATTGACTATAGTAGAAATATCACTAGTATAAGAATAAAGAATATGAGAATAATAAGGGTGATCTCCAACCGTACTTATTGAGGTTTTGTGCTCTGTCTTTTTTACCACCCATAGCCAAAGGGTGTATAAAAAGGACTGTAACCAAAACGGCCTCCATAGCCAAACGGATAAGGCGAGCGCAGATAGTCCAAATCACGCTGACGGATATAGTAATAGCGTCCTTGCGCATAAGCCTCTTCTAGCTTCTCTATTCCTTCAAGCGGACAGACGGGCTGCCAATCATAGCCCTCACGGCCAAGCTTATACGCATTAAGCTCAGTACAGTAGTTTTTTAGGCCTTGCTGGCGACCTTGCTCCCATAGTACTCGATTGGGCGTAGCGCCAATCACGCTTGCACATTGATTGGCATATTGACCAAAGTAAGCGCCTGAGCGTCCACGTAAGCCGTCGGCGTAGCCTACTTCTTGCCAGTTACTGGTTTGGCACTGCTGCGGGGTAAGGCTTTGCGTAGTGGCACAGCCAGATAAGGTTAAAGCCGCCGCAGTGATGAGAGAGACAGCAGCACTAGCTTTGCCAAGTGTCTTCACTGATAACAAAGGCGCCGACGACGAAGCTGACTGGCATTTTGTTAGATAAGGCATCATAAACTTTCTCACTTGAACGGGTCATAATATAGGTTATGATAGCAGCTTTTATTATACTAGCTATCGAAATTGTGTTAGAGATAGGTGTGTTTTTATGAACTAAGTTTATGATTTTTAAAGCATAATATGATTGAAGTCATCTCAATGAGCTAAGCAATATTAGTAGCCTATAGATAGCTAAGCTTGATTTTTTAACTTTCGTACTTATTATGAGTAGCACTTATTATTGTCAGGCGTCGCAAGTAACGGTCGCCTGTACTATCTTCAACAGTCCCTAATCAAAAAAGGCAGAATTTATGGGAATATGGATTGCTATCCTTATTGTACTTTTTGTATTAGGGAGTATGATGGCGCTCAAGCCTAACGGTATCGATCAGCGTTTGGATAAACTACGCATGACTGCGCGGCGCTTACAGCTCAACCCAAAGCTTGTGACTTGTCCTGAATGGCTTCCCGGCCGCGATGAGGAGTATGGCCGCGGTATGATGGGGCAGTATTGTTTGGTACTAGACAATGTGCAGCTGCCGCATACACGCTATCGAGTGATAGACGGGCAGTGGCGTCCCGATAGTCGTTTCGTTGATGAGAGTGTTGATGCGGTCGCGCTTAATATTCCAAGCGCTATTCGTAATCATGCTGGCAGTCAAAACAACACTATCAAAAAGACGGATTTTGGCTTAGATAAGACGCCCTTAGATCTACCTGTGGGCATTGAACCTTTTGTTAAGGGCCTATGGACTAAGGCCAATAGCATCATTATATATTGGGAAGATGTCTCCTACGTGCGGCCTATGACTAATCCAAGCTACCGCGCCCAAATGATCGAAGAGGACTTACTCGCTCTAAAATCGAAGCTTGAAGAGTGGGCAGAGCAGATAAAAAAGCCAGCATCTCGTACTAATAGTGCGGATCATGATATAAGCATTACGGCTGATAATTATACTCATTAACAGCACACTCATAGCAAACTAACTGTTTTTGATAGTGCAAATGACTGTCCAAAAAACAGTCAGTTTATTAAGCGCTTTATTTAATAAGTTGACATTTTAACGCTTAGCAGTGTAACTTCCTTATAGGCTTGATCTTATTTTATTAATATTTACCAGTTATTTTACATTTTATAACTATTTTTTTATAACCGTTTTGTAGGCAGCGCTTAAGATAATTTCATTTGTAGGTATAAAAAGCTTGGCTGCCAATTCCTATTTTATTTTTACCCTTTATTATGGTGTCGTCAAATATGGCAAAAACCACAACAAAAAAAACAACGAAGTCTGCTGCTAGCGAAACCAAACCTAGCAGAGCCGCCGCAAAGACTAGCGCTACCAAAACGACGAAAGCGAAGGCTACTAAAGCAGCTAGTGCCAAGGCTACTAAAACGACCACTGCCAGTGCAGGCTCTAAAGGCAAGTCGCTGGTGATTGTCGAGTCACCAGCCAAAGCCAAAACGATTAATAAGTACTTGGGCTCAGACTTTGTGGTGCGCTCGAGTATTGGTCATGTGCGTGACCTTCCTGTAGGCGCTAGCAAAGGCACCAAAAAAGCTGCTGCTAATAAAGATGAGAGCCTATCTAAAGAAGAAAAGGCGCAGCAAGCGCTTGTCCGCCGTATGGGTATCGATCCAGAGCACGATTGGGCGGCGGTCTATGAAGTACTGCCTAATAAAACTAAAGTGATTAAAGAGCTAAAATCTCTAGCCAAAGACGCTGACAAAATCTATCTGGCAACGGATATGGATAGAGAGGGGGAGGCCATCGCTTGGCACCTCAAAGAAGTCATCGGCGGCGCGGATAATAAATACGAGCGCGTGGTGTTTAACGAGATTACCAAAAACGCCATTCAAAATGCCTTTAAGCAGCCCTCCAAACTCGATATCGATCGCGTCAATGCTCAGCAAGCCAGACGTTTTTTGGATCGCGTCGTCGGCTTTATGGTCTCGCCAATTCTTTGGCAAAAAGTCGCTCGCGGTCTATCCGCAGGACGCGTACAGTCCGTGGCGATGCGCTTAGTCGTGGAGCGTGAGCATGAAATTCGCGCTTTTATCCCCGAAGAGTATTGGCAGATTCATGCCGATACGCACGTTGCTGACGATAAAAAAACCAGCAAAAAAGAGGGCGATGAAAATGGCATACGCTTAGAAGCGACTAAACAAAACGACAAAACGCTAAAGCTTGTCAATAAAGAGCAGACGGATAAAGTTCTACAAGTCCTCAAAGACAACGACTTTATCGTTAAACAGCGTGAAGAAAAACCCACTCAGTCGCGTCCTAGCGCACCCTTTATCACCTCAACTTTGCAGCAAGCAGCCAGTACGCGTCTAGGGTTTTCGGTCAAAAAGACCATGATCTTAGCGCAGCGCTTATATGAAGCCGGTCATATTACTTATATGCGTACCGATTCGACTTTTTTGTCGGGTGATGCTTTAGCAGGGGCGCGCGGCTTTATCGAAGACAGCTATGGGCAAAAGTACGTACCCGAAAAGCCAAACTTCTACGGTAACAAACAAAACGCGCAAGAGGCGCACGAAGCGATTCGTCCCTCGAATGTCAACATGAAATCGACGCAATTAAAAGGCGTTGAGCGTGATGCTATTCGTCTATATGAGCTGATTTGGCGGCAGTTTGTGGCTTGTCAGATGACGCCTGCTAAGTATCTATCAGTCAATCTTTTGGTAGAGGCGGGTAATGTCGAGCTAAAAGCGCGCGGCCGTACGATGACTTTTGATGGCTATACTCGTGTTATGCCGCCGGCCAAAACTGATGATACGCTGCTCCCTGATGTCAAAAAAGGCGATAAGCTCACTCTAAATAAGCTCGATCCGAGCCAACACTTTACCAAGCCGCCACCGCGCTATACTGAGGCAAGTCTGGTCAAAGAGCTTGAGAAAAAAGGTATCGGTCGTCCCTCGACTTATGCTTCTATCATCTCGACCATTCAAGATCGCGGCTATGTCAAGCTTGAGAATAAGCGTCTATTCGCCGAAAAGATGGGCGATATCGTCACCGATAGATTGACCGACAGTTTCCCTGACTTGATGGATTATACCTTTACTGCGGCGCTCGAGGACAAGCTTGATCATGTTGCTGAAGGCGATAGCGACTGGAAAGATGTACTAGATAACTTCTATGTGGATTTTAAGCATAAAGTCGAGCATGCCAAAGACAAAGACGGTATGCGTCCAAACGATCCCACCGATGTGCCCGATGTGCACTGCGATATATGTGATCGCCCCATGCAATTACGTACCGGCTCTACAGGTGTATTCTTAGGCTGCACGGGTTATAACTTACCGCCAAAAGAGCGCTGTAAAGGCACTAAGAACCTCATGCCAGTTGAAGCGTTTGCCAGTCTTGACGATGGCGACACAGATGATGAGGCCGCTGAAGTCAAAGACTTGATGGAGAAAAAACGCTGCCCGAAATGTGGTACTGCGATGAATGGCTATATCGTCGATGGCGGTCTCAAGTTGCACGTTTGCGGTAATAACCCAGACTGCGATGGCTATATTTTAGAAGAAGGTAAGTTTGAAGTACCTGGCTCTGATGCGCCAACCATTGACTGCAACAAGTGTGATGGGCAGATGGAGCTTAAGACTGGACGCTTCGGGCCTTACTTTGCTTGTCAAAACTGCGACAACACCCGTAAAGTATTAAAGACTGGCGAGCCTGCGCCGCCGCGTATGGATCCTATTCATCTGCCGGATCTTAAGTCCACTAAGCACGATGATTATTTTATCTTGCGTGAGGGGGCAGCTGGTATGTTCTTAGCTGCGTCTAAGTTCCCTAAAGTACGCGAGACACGTGCGCCGAAACTCGCTGAGCTGCGTCCTATTCAAGATAAAATGGACGATAAGTTCCAGTATTTATTTGAAGGGCCCGATGAAGATCCAGATGGTAACCCGACTATTTTGCGCTGGTCGCGTAAGAAAAAAGAGCAATACATCGGCTCTGAGAAAAACGGCAAGGCCACGCGTTGGGGCGTCTACTGGCGTAAAGGCGAGTGGGTAGAAGAATAGTAATATAGCCAGTTTGAAGTAAAACGGTTATAAACTGGGGCGCTACTGGTATAAATTGTGCTTGCGTGCTGTTATCACAGATGCTGCGCAAAATTCATCCCAGCAGCGCCGTGTCATTTTTAAAAGGTATCGATTATATCTTTTGTTCACTCTAATAGTTATTAAACGCCATAAAAAAACCTCTTAGCCAGTGAACTGACCCCCAAATGTTGGACGGTTTAGTTTATACCAAGGACTGAGTTCTGTACTGTACAGGACTCAGTCCTTTTAGTTTGAGTTGAATACGCTCATTATTGTAATAATGAATATACTCATGAATCTGTTGTTCTAACTGCTCAATCGATTTTGGTTTCTCAATATAGATCGTCTCACACTTAAGTGTACCAAAGAACCCCTCCATCAGTGCATTATCCAAGCAGTTGCCTTTTCTGCTCATGCTTTGCTTAATACCATGCTGTTTAAGCGCCTTACTAAACGGTCTCATCTGATAATGCCAGCCTTGATCTGAATGCAGCATTAAACGGTTGTTCTGGTGCGTATCTATCTTATCTAACGCCTTATCTAGCA
This sequence comes from Psychrobacter sp. TB15, assembly GCF_000511655.1. Classification (NCBI taxonomy): domain Bacteria; kingdom Pseudomonadati; phylum Pseudomonadota; class Gammaproteobacteria; order Moraxellales; family Moraxellaceae; genus Psychrobacter; species Psychrobacter sp. TB15. The sequence goes on along the minus strand of NZ_AYXN01000008.1, from coordinate 29,954 downwards.
TCTTGCTCACTAAGTCATAAGTTGGGCGCTTTGAGAGCGTATAGCTGATGATCTCATTGTTATAACAATCGAGTATCGGTGATAAATACAGCTTATGATCACCTACCTTAAACTCAGTAATATCGGTCAGCCAGCGTGTGCTTGGTCTATCTGCATGAAACTGACGCTTTAAATAATTCTTTGCAATTTTGCCTTGTACGCCTTTATAAGAGCGATACCTTTGTCGTCGAATCCGTGCGCTTAAGTTTAGATGGCGCATAAGCTTAGCGATGAGCTTGTGGTTATGATGACTGCCTAACTGCTTTAGCGCTGCCGTTATCCTGCGATAGCCGTACCTGCCTTTATGCTGGTGATATAGTGTGGCAATACGCTGTTTTAAGTCAGCATGCTTATCTTTATCACCAAGCTTTGCTCTATGATAGTAAAAGACGCTTTTAGGCATCTTAACGATGTCTAGCAAAGCTGATAAAGGATAGTCTTGCCTTAGTCCTTCGATGAGCCTTGCTTTTTGCCTGCTTGTTCCTCCGCTTTGAGCAAGGCATCGAGCTTTTTTAGGTAGGCGTTCTCCGCACGTAGGTATTCATTCTCACGCTTCAATTCTGCTAAGCTTTTTTCATCATCTGGTTTGTCTGTGATAAAGGGTTTACTCATGGTAGCTCTACCTTTGCGTTTAGATGTTAGTCCAGACATACCTTGTAGCCGATACGCTTTGTGCCAGTGGCTAATAAGCGCCGGTGAGCTGATGTTATACCTTAACGCAACTTCCAATTGACTTAAGCCTTGGCTAAGCATCGTTGTAAGCACTTTGTGTTTAAACTCGCGACTATAGTAGGCTTTGCTGGTCTTTGGCTTTATAGCATCAATACCACCGCTTTGATATTGCTTAACCCATTTGATAACTATCTTATTATCTAGGTTAAATTCCTCAGCTGTAGCACGACCAGTATGTCCTTGCATATAGTATGCGATGACTTGAAGCTTAAAGTCTAGATTATAACGCATAAAAATACCCCATAAGTTGTGTCCAACTTATGGGGGTCGGTTCACCAGCTAAGAGGTTTTTGTTATTCATAATATAAAGTCTTATATTAGCAAGTCTTATCTTAGACAGTACCGATAATACCACAAGCTACGCGTGCACCTGAGTCACCTGAAGGCTGACTCGTATAATCATCAACGCCGCCATGAACGATAAAGGCTAAGCGATTGACACTGTATTTACCCGTTTTTGTAGCTGCTATCTTTTTACTGACGTAGTTTATTGTGGCTACGCCATCTTCGTTAGCGGTTAAGTTTGGCAAGTCACCCGCGTGACCATTCATGTCGTCTGGGTTTGAGTGCGGGTTATTGTCAGGATTGAAATGTCCACCTGCCGCTTTACCCATGTTGGCACAACTACCAGTCTCATGAATGTGTAATGATACAGTCTTACCTGGCTGCAAGTTCATCAGCTTACCATAGACTTGTACGCCGCTCTCTACTGGACGCAAGTAGACTTGACCTATTTCGCGATTGCTTGCATCGGTAGTTTTAATCACCGACTGCAGCGTAGGCTGATCGATAGGATTACCCGTTTGCAGCTGACCTTCGACGGTTTGACAACCGGTTACCGCTAGAGCTGAACCACATAATAGGGCACTACTAAGCATTAACTTATTCATTATTCTCTCCCACTGTAATTATTTTATTTTTTGAATTTGGTACAACATGCGTTGATGTCAAAAACAGTATAGCGAGAGAGTATCGACAACTATTGGGCAAAAGCGCAACAATCGGTTAATAAATGTAAGTTATTCGCGTAGAGTTTTAATAAGCCAATAACTTTGTATTTAATCTATTTATTGATAAGGGCGCTGTTTTTCCAAATTAAAGTCTCACCGGTCGCCATTTGTTGGGTGAGTAAATAATAAGGTAAGCTTGGATTGTCGATATTGCTATTTGCAAGCTGCGTTAAGGTAAGCTGACTACGGCTCAATTGCTCAAGCGCTCTTATTTTGTCTTCTGCCGCCTCGCGTTTAGGGCCGCAGCCCATCATGGTTTGTGGCCCTGAGCCGATCAGTAGAATATGGTCAGGCGTTAAAGTATAAGGGCCACCGACACCATTACAGTCAGAGCTAAAGCCGACGTGATACTCATCATTAAACCTATAACCAAAATTAGCCACTACTGGAAAGCCGGGACGACTGAGCTCTGTAATTATTTGGTTGTCGCTATCAGTTGCGCTGACCAGTCGCCATCGATAACGCCCCAATAACTCGTAAGTAATAGGCAGATCTGTAATAGGTTCAGTGCCTTTTGGCGCTTTTGTGATTGTAGGAGCAGGAGCCTTATTGAGGGTTTGACAGCCGATTAAACCTAATATAGCAAATACCACGATTAAAATTGTAACCTGCAATTTTTTTATGAGATGCGTCATCAACTTTATCCTTAAGTTTTTTTGTTCAGAGGTCTACTTTATTCACGTGACTTTTTTTGTCGTTCTGCCAAATAAGCGTTCCGCTCGTTTTTTTAAAACCATTACGGCTGATCAAACAAACATTTGCCTAAAATATAGCACAGCTTTGAGCTGAATTAATTTATGGGAATACGCATGACACAAAAAAGCCGCTTACTCTAAAGTAAACGGCTCTCGTTAAGTAGAACTTTGATAGTTGTCGCTTAGCTATGCAATGACTTCTTTGAAGTAGTATCCACTGTCACTTTAGCAGGCTTTAGCGGTGTTGGCATACTGACTAAGGCCGCTTTAAGTACTTCATCAATCGTTGCTACCGGCTGAATGGTTAGACCTTCCTTAACGTTATCAGGAATATCCGCCAAATCGCGCTCATTAGTCGCTGGGATCAGCACATGCTTGATACCACCGCGATGCGCCGCTAATAACTTCTCTTTGAGGCCACCGATACGCAGGATTTTACCACGTAGGGTAATCTCACCCGTCATCGCAATATCCGGACGGATAGCGATACCGGTGATGGCTGAGACTAATGCCGTCGTCAACGCGCCGCCAGCTGAAGGCCCATCTTTTGGCGTTGCACCCTCTGGCATATGCACGTGAACGTCAGTAGTTTTAAAGGTCTCATAATCGATACCTAAGCTATCACCGCGTGCTCGTACCACGCTCATCGCGGCACGAATCGACTCTTTCATCACGTCACCGAGAGAGCCGGTAAAGGCCAGTTCGCCTTTGCCCTTCATCGCTACCGCTTCGATAGTGAGGAGCTCACCGCCAACTTGCGTCCAAGCAAGGCCAGTGACCCGGCCGATCTCAGCGTCTTTTTCAGCTAAACCATAGTCATACTGATGCACGCCAAGGTAGTCATTGATATTGCTATCATCGACAACCACTAGCTCACGTTCATCTTTTTTCGGAGCACGCGCGCCATGATTCTCAACCGAGCCGCGAACCACTTTACGGCAGATCTTATTGACTTCACGCTCTAGGTTACGCACACCCGCCTCTCGCGTATAGCTACGCACGATACTATGCAGCGCCGCTTCGACAATTTCAATCTCACCGTCCTTTAGACCGTTTTGCTTAATCGCTTTTGGCACAAGATACTTCTGGGCGATATTGACCTTTTCTTCTTCGGTATAGCCCGGCAGACGAATGACTTCCATACGGTCTAAGAGCGCAGGCGGGATATCCATACTGTTGGCTGTACAGATAAACATCACTTGTGAGAGATCCAAGTCCATATCTAGGTAATGATCGTTGAAGCTATCATTCTGTGAGGGATCGAGCACTTCAAGCAAGGCTGAAGCTGGATCACCACGGAAGTCTTGCGCCATCTTATCGACTTCATCTAATAAGAATAGCGGGTTTTTGACTTCTACTTTCGCCAGTGACTGTACGATTTTACCCGGCATCGCACCGATATAAGTGCGGCGATGACCGCGGATTTCCGCTTCATCACGCACGCCGCCAAGTGCCATACGTACGAACTTACGACCGGTTGCCCGCGCGATAGATTCACCCAATGACGTTTTACCGACACCCGGAGGACCTACCAGACACAGAATCGGACCACGAAGCTTTTTCACTCGCGACTGCACGGCGAGGTATTCTAAGATGCGATCTTTTACATCTTGCAAGCCATAGTGATCTTCATCGAGGACGTTTTTGGCTTTTTCTAAATTGATCGATACTTTGCTCGTGGCATTCCACGGCGTGTCTAATATCCACTCAATGTAGTTACGCACCACTGAAGATTCACTAGATGCAGGCGGCATCATTTTTAGCTTCTTCAGCTCTTGCTCCGCTTTTTTGCGCACGTCTTCTGGCAGATCTGCCTCTTCTAAGCGCTGTTCAAGCTCGCTGACATCGTCCTCACCATCGAACGCGCCGTCATTCATCTCTGACAGCTCGTTCTTTATGGCTTTCATCTTCTCGTTTAAGAAGTACTCGCGCTGATTGTCTTCCATTTGCTGACGCACGGCATCTTGAATATCTTGTTCGATATTCTGCTCAGCGCTTTGCTTAACAAGATACTCGGTTAAAGTATTGATATGCGCTTTGAGATCGTCCTTTTCTAAGAACGATTGCTTCACATCCAAATCCATCGAAACCCGAGTAGAGATAAAATAGATGAGCTCTAATAAGTCATCGATACGCTTGGCCACGCGAGTCAGCTCTCGTGCGTTACGCAGACGTGCTTCAGCATAAGCTTCAAACAAGCCAGTCAGCGCTTTGATAGTGTTTTTTTGTTGGCTATCGTCGAGCTTAACCTCAAGATCAGCGCGCTCAAAAGTTGCCATCAAGACGTCGTCTTGGCTGTCTGCATGGTTTTCTATAGCATCGACGCGGGCACGATATTGGCCTTCGATCAGCACCTTGATGCAGTTTTCATCGCTATCATGCGGCATCGTGCTGACGATGCGGCAAACCGTACCATACTGATAGAGGTTATCTTGGTCGATATCTTCGGTCAGCGAGTCTTTTTGTGCGACGACGAGTACTTTATCGCCATATTCTGCTTGCGCAAGCTCCACTGCTTTGACCGACGGCGTGCGACCTACAAATAGGGCGATTTGCATGTGCGGATAGACGACCACATCGCGTAGTGCCAAGAGTGGCAAATGATTGTCTGAGCCATTATCGGCAGTGTTTTTATCAACATTTTGTTCATCAGTATCAGGCGTTGCTGCTGACACATCGATGTCGATATTGTCTTTATCAATATTATAGTCAGTCATATATTCATTCCTTATTCACTAAACTTGTTCAGTCAAGTTAGTGTTTCATGATAGATAAATGGTGTTCTTAGATTAAATTACAAGGCTTATCCTTTAATGCACTACAAATAAGGGCAAGGAAGATGATGACGCGACTTTTGGCTTTAAGACGTGCTTTTAACTCTATTCTGAGCTTTGTCTAGGTATCAGGCTATCGGGTTTTGCGCATAGGCTTTATCGTTAGAATCAGGTAAAATAGCGCCCGTCTTATAGACAGGTTAATTTTGAATTTTTTGATGAGACGACAAGTAATATTGAGGCTAAATAGGGGCAAAGAGTATGACCATTAATGCGGTGCTACTAGCGGTAGTGATTATGCTTGGGCTGTCACTGGCGCGAGTCCATGTGGTACTCAGTTTGCTCATCGGTGCTATAGCGGGCGGCTTGCTCGCCGGTTTAGGTATCACTGCAACTTTAGAAGCCTTTCAAGAAGGTATCCAAAACGGGGCAGGTATTGCCCTCTCTTATGCATTATTAGGTGCTTTTGCGGTAGCGATTGCGCATTCAGGATTGCCGCAGTCTTTGGCAGGGGCAGTCATTAAGCGTATTGATGCGGGCGGTACCAGTCTCATGATTAAGTACACGCTATTTGCAGGCCTAGTGATGATGAGCTGTTTTAGCCAAAACCTCATTCCCATTCACATTGCCTTTATACCGCTGCTCGTGCCGCCGCTATTGCTCGCCTTTAATCGTATGCAGATAGATCGCCGACTTATTGCTTGTCTGATTACCTTTGGCCTTGTCACCACTTATATGTTTATCCCGTATGGCTTTGGTGATATTTATCTCAACCAAATTATGCTCAAAAACGTCGGTGAAGCCGGTATCGATATTAGCGATATCTCCGTCACTAAGGCGATGGCGATTCCGGCACTGGGTATGTTTCTTGGCCTTTTGACTGCGGTGTTTATCAGCTATCGTAAGCCGCGTCAGTATCAGCAATTAACGATAGATAAAGACGCTCGCGATGCTGTAATCGATAAAGAGTCCACTAGCGACGACTTGAGTCAAACTGCCACACGTGTGCCCATGCAAGGCAAACTTAAAACGCTTATCGCGCTAGCGGCTATTGTTACCGCTTTTGTGGTGCAGCTGTATACCGACTCGCTGCTCTTAGGCTCGATGTTTGGTTTTGCGGTATTTATGGCGACGGGTGTGGTCAAATGGCGTGAAGCCGATAGCGTGTTTAACGACGGTATCAAGCTGATGGCGATGATTGGCTTTATTATGATTACCGCGCAAGGTTTTGCAGAAGTGATGAAAGCGACAGGGGAGATTGCGCCGCTGATTGATGGTGCGACTAACCTGTTTGCAGGAAATAAAGCGATCGCTGCCTTTGTCATGCTAGGGATTGGCTTAGTAGTGACCATGGGTATTGGCTCGTCGTTTTCTACTATTCCGATTGTGGCGGCTATCTATGTACCGCTATGTATATCACTAGGATTTTCACCACTAGCAACCGTCGCTATTATTGGTACGGCTGGCGCGTTAGGTGATGCTGGCTCGCCCGCGTCCGACTCGACGCTTGGGCCAACGTCTGGTCTAAACGTTGATGGTCAACATGACCATATCAGAGATAGCGTGGTGCCAACATTTATTCATTACAATATACCGCTACTGGCGTTTGGCTGGATTGCGGCGATGGTGCTTTAATTCATAATCTAAACTTTGGCAATAGATATAAAAAAGGCGAGTGATTTGATAATCATTCGCCTTTTTTGATTTTTTATAAAGGTTTAATTTACATTTTTCAGTCTGCTGTTCGATGTAAGTCATTTTTCACTGTTATTATCACCCTCATCAAAATCCCCAATCTCACCAGTTAAACTAGCCAAAAACTCGTCACTCTGCGCTAGCAGCTCATTTAAACGCGCCTCATTAATAACGCTTGATAGCTCATCAGAACTAAAGTTTTGTTCTTGACTGTAATAAAGCATTTCCCTAGCGTCATCATTACCTAGTGTTTGTAAGTAGCTATCAACCGTATCGGCGCTAGAGGTTTCTAGTTCAGACTCATCAATATGAGTGGGTTTAAACCACATTAAGCCACTTGGCGTAATCAAACCGTCTAACGGCACATCCCATGGTTGACGCGCTAATTGTTCAACCACTTGAAATTCATAACACCAGCCAATTTTTAATGGTTTCTTGACCCCTGAGCGATAGCTTTTGCCAAGCGTCGTATCATAAAAACCACCACCCATGCCCATACGATTGCCTTGTTTATCTACCGCTACCAGTGGACAGATGATGACGTCCAGTTCTGTTGCCCATAATAAATGCCGATGTCGGTTTTGCGGCATCCCTAAACGATGAATATAGGTCGGTACGTTGATAAGTTTTGAGTGATAAATGGGCACAAAGCGCAAGCGTTTATCGTCGTCTCCTTTATTGTCACGACCGAGCGAGCCGACCACTGGCAGATATGCCCGGTAGCCTGAGCGCTGACACCAGTCCAATAGTGGCTGAGTAGGAAGCTCACCAAAGCCATCATAATATAAGCCAATACGCGCACGCGGAGGCAAGCGTTGTTGCAATTTAACCAAGTGCAAACTTGCCATGCGTGCGTATTGTCTGCGCTCACCATCTGTTAGTTGGCGGCGCAGGCGAGTAAACTGACGTCTAGGTGGATTGGTTATCATAATAGTATTTACAGTATTGGTTAAAAAGATATGTGGCGATCAATCACTTTTACTTAGTATCTATTTGTTCAGTGTCTAGTAAGTATAAATACTCGCATCGGCTTGGAGAAATTTATGATAAGCCATGCTATCATAACCTCACTTTACAGCCTATTTTCCTTATGTGCAGCTTTAGTTGCACTTTTTATGATAAACCATTTATTAACTATTAATAAAAGAGGATCGTTATGTCACAAAATCAGGCCACCCGTACCGAAAAAGACACCATGGGCAATGTCGAAGTCCCAGCAGACGCTTATTGGGGCGCGCAAACCCAGCGTAGCCGTGAGAACTTCAAGATTGGCGGTGAGACCTTGCCGCGTCCGATGATTGAAGCGATGGCATTAGTCAAAAAGGCCGCTGCGATTACTAATGCTAGTCTAGAGCGTATTGAAGGCGATAAGCGTGATCTCATCGTACAAGCCGCTGATGAAGTCATCAACGGCGGTCTTACCGATCAGTTTCCATTAGTGGTATGGCAGACCGGTTCTGGTACGCAGTCAAACATGAACATGAACGAAGTGCTTGCTAACCGTGCCAATGAAATCGCAGGCTCTGAGCGTGGCACTTACGCACCGATTCATCCTAACGATCACGTCAATCACGCTCAGTCTACTAATGACAGCTTCCCAACGGCGATTCGTGTCGCTGCTGCGCGTCAGATCAATAGCCTACTTATCCCAGCGGTCAAAGCGCTACGTGATACCTTAGATAAAAAGTCCAAAGAGTTCGATAGTATCGTCAAAATCGGTCGTACGCATTTACAAGACGCTACACCTTTGACCTTAGGTCAAGAGTTCAGCGGTTATGTCAGCCAACTTGACCATGCATTGACTCGCATCGACAACGCACTACAAGGCTTATATGAGTTACCACTCGGCGGCACTGCAGTAGGTACGGGTCTAAACGCCCACCCTGATTATGCGGTAAAATCAGCGGAGCAATTGGCTGAGCTAACAGGCTTGCCATTTGTCACATCCCCAAATAAATTTGAAGCACTAGCGGCGCGTGATGCCGAAGTCTTTGCGTCTGGCGCACTCAAAACCCTAGCAGGTAGCTTAAACAAAATCGCTAACGACGTACGTTGGCTCGCTTCAGGTCCTCGTTGTGGTCTTGGCGAATTGACGATTCCAGAGAACGAGCCAGGCTCTTCTATCATGCCAGGTAAAGTGAACCCAACTCAATCAGAAGCAATGACTATGGTTGTGGCGCAAATCATGGGTAACGATACGACTATCAGCATGGCGGGCGCGTCAGGTAACTTTGAGCTCAACGTTTATAAGCCCGTGATTGCCTTTAACTTACTACAGTCCATCCAATTATTAGGCGATGCGTGCAATAGCTTTAATGACAACTGTGCGGTTGGTATCGAGCCTGTTAAAGAAAAAATCGATGACTTCTTGCATAATTCGCTCATGCTTGTGACCGCATTGAACCGTCATGTCGGTTATGAAAATGCCGCGAAAATCGCTAAGACCGCGTATAAAGAAAACAAAACGCTGAAGCAAGTCGCCGTTGAGCTTGATCTAATGAGTGAAGCGCAGTTCGATGAGTGGGTAACCCCCGCTGATATGGTGCATCCTAAGTAAGCAGTAGACCAAATAATGACCTGCTACGGCGTTAGACTCGCTTAATGTACGATAAGTACCATTTGCACTCGTCTTTCTAGTAGCAGCGTCATATTTGTGCCACTGAGAACCTAGAAATAAAAAGACCTTGTCATGTGGCAAGGTCTTTTTTTGCTGTCACCTTGGCTAAATAGTTATGATGTATAAAGATTATAAATTATACACTCTCTGATATTTTGAATCAGCACAGATTAATTTAAAATTATATATTGCATCAAAATTGAATCTGTTGTATATTTTAATTACTTTCAGTAAGAGGTAAATTGTTATGTCAGATATAAAGAGCATGATTCGCGCTTCGAAAAAAGCGAAAAGTGATTTAGTAGCGACCACAGTGAGAATTCCGAAAGAACTCCAACTCGTGATTGAAGATCTTGCAGAATATCTGTCAGTTTCAAAGCAAGATGTTATGCTTAAACTAATCGAGGAAGGAGTCAAGGTTGCGGAGGAAGCGATTACAGAAGGTGGAATCACCGATGAAAATTCAGCAGACTTCTATGTTTTAAATACTAATAAAAAACATGATTTGAACGATCATAGAGAGATGTTGAGTGAAGGTGTAGCAGCAGCTTTTTACGATCCATGGAAGTTCAATATTAATAAAATAAAGAAAAACGATACAGTATTTTTATATGAAAATGGCGTAGGTATCGTAGCCTATGGAAAAGGCTCAGGCGAGACTCTTAAGAAAGACCACTATGGCGATAAAGATGCATGTCATTATCAGAATCTAGTAGACTTCGTTGTGTTAGAAACACCATTACCAGCATCTAAAATTAAAAACATTCTAGATCGTAACATTGTTTTTCTTCGTACAATGTCTGGTATATCTGATGGTCAAAAAATCTTAGATGAAATTGCTATATAAGATAATTATTAAATGTCTCATTGATAGGCACATTAGTGTTTAAACTGCTTATAGTTAGCTCATAGGTTGGGTGTTGTAAGTTTCACACAATTTACAGGCTACTAACTCTATATTTTTAACCAAAACTAAGGATTTATTATGTTTGTAGATGATGGTCATAGAATACACGACGTCTATCAAATTACTGAAGAGCAGAAAGGCAAAATAAAGGCTTTCCTGCAAGGTGGTGTTTATTGCTGGTGTAAGAATAGAAAAGATGAATGGTTTTCGTTAAGAGATTTGATGGGTGGTGATAATTTTCATTGGCAAGGAACGCCTTTGATTGAACTGTATGAAAAGCATAAAGATAAAGAAGACTCTATAAAATCAGCTGGCATAGATGCAGGTTGGCTATTAAAAGCAGTAATAAATGAAGATCAAAGAATATTCGAAACTAAAAAAAGCGGTTTAATAAACCATTACCGTTGGATTGACAGCAATATTTAAGATTAGAAAGAATGATTATATATAGTCAATCAATATTAAAAGTGGTACAAGGCAGACGAGTGCAAGTACTACAGTAGTAGGCTAAACGAGTCTAACGCTGTAACACTTTAATAGTGGTTCGACTATATTAAGAAAGTGTAGTTATATTACAGTATGTCTTCTAACTTAAAAAAAAGACCTTACCATATTACACAGTAAGATCTTTTTGTTATCAAATATTCAATCTTAATTAAAACTTATAAAGCAAACCAAGCGTCGTCGTAGCATCAGTACGCGAGTCGACCATAGGGCTATCGTATTGCTCATTAGGCAGGTAGCTTAAGCTTTGATTAAAAAAACCTGCCCAGCGCTCGTTGAAATCGTAGTTAGCGCTAACGTTAATATAAGGGTTTAAGCTTGAATTTGATTTATAAGCGGTGACGCCTGTCTCCGCTGACTCTTCTTCACTGACGCCATAGTAGTATTCATTGTAGGCCGCATCATGGTACTCAAAGCCGATGCTTGGATAGACCGTCAGCTTGTTTCTAGTAATTTTGGCAAGGTAGGTTAAACGACCCGTATTGCCGCCACTTTCGTCCAACACATCGGTCGCAAACTGACCACGAAACGCACCGATAGGCGTGCGACGCTGGTAGCTAATACCTGCTTCTGCGGATAGTTTGCGCTCATCGAGACCTTGCAGGGCACCATTAGCATCATCAGGATCAAACGAATTCCCTGCGAGCTGCGCGTAAGCAGAGAGCTGATTGACACCATCATTGATCAAATACGCACCCGCTTGAGCACCGCGCGCATAGATCCTATTATTGTCATAAAACACGCCCGGTAACACACGCATTTCAGTGCTGTCTTCGAGATCATAGGCGGATTTTACCGCCATGGCATTGACCCCAACGCTCAATTCGGCGTCTTTGTCAGTCGGTAGGTTTTTATTAAGAAAAGGGATGGCACTAGACATGCTAGACACACTGAGTAATGCCGTAGCGGTTAATGTGCTCAGCATGGCTCGCGTAGAGAAGTGAGGTTGCGCTGCAAGTTTTGACATAATTGGGTCTCGTAAGTGAGTATAAATAACGGGGTAGTAAGGTCAGGTAAAAAACGAGCAAAAAGCGAATAATTAGTCTAAATAACTCGGCTGTTATTGGTAGTTATTTAGCAATGATAGATAAGTATGAGCATTTACTCAATGGCTTTTAGCACTTGTAGGATTTGCTGATGAATATCTTGCCACCACCACAAGAAACCAATGACAATAACGAGCATGACTAGCCAAGGCAGTAGTCGCCAGATCAGGCTCACGTCAACAGACTCTGGCGCAAATTTCTTGGGATCAATATAAGTGGGGTAGCTATTAATATAGCCACCACTTTGGTCGAAATCGGCAGTATCCGCGGTGTTGTTTAAGTCTACAGGGGTTTGGCTATTATTATCAGCAAATATATTGGTAAGCGGCGGATTATCGCGCTGATTATCGCGTAAGCTCGTTTGATAGCTTGGCTGATGATTGCTTGCATAGCTCGCTTGAACCGCGTTTTGATAAGCTTGCTGAGCTTGCGCCATAGCTGCTTGCTGTGCCAGCTCTCGCTTACGATAAGCGAGAGCAATAGGCAAGGCGATAAGCAAGCCAGTAATCGCGCCGCCGATATGTCCGGCGTTATCGATACCCGGCACTGCAAAGCCGTAGACTAAGTTGATGCCCATGATGATGACTAAGCTTTTTAGATTGAGCACCATGCCATTGACTGACATCTTAAAAAATGCCGCGACGAGTAAAGCCGCACCGATGCCCATAATTCCGCCAGACGCGCCAGCCGACAGTCCAGGCTGACCGCTACCGTCTATGATCGCTTGCCAAGTCACATAGTTATTGAGGACGTTACCGCCGACCACTGCGAGCAAGAATAGCGCCAAGAATTTAACGGAGCCAAACATCGGCTCAGCGATTTGACCAAAAAAATACATCGCAAAGCTATTAAATAATAAATGCATCAAGCCAATATGCAAAAAGCCGCTAGTGACTAAGCGCCAAGGGTCATCGCCCATGGTATAGGGTAGAGCGTTTGCGCCCCAATTCAATAACTGCTCAGTAGAAGGGTTATTGGCATCGACACCTGTGAGCAGTTGTATGATAAATAGCCCAATAAAACTGATAAGTAATACAGTGGTGATAGGCGCGGTGGCGAATAGCTGCTTAATAGTCATAAATGCCGTTATTTATTAACAGTAGGGCGTGTTGAACATTCGCAAATAGGCACTGCTGATCGCTAAAATTGTTCCAGACAAGGCACAAAGCGACGATAATGCAGATGCCTTAGCGAGATTTGTAACGCAGTATGGGGCAATTTTAGCATCAGCCCTCACGACAACAACAGGGACAGGACTCTTTTTTGCCGCTTCATCGTTAAAAATAAGCGCTTAGAATGACTAAACTTATTATTTTTAACATCGAATCGCCTAAAAAATAGTCGCTGTCAGTGCCATGGTCGAATGTTCAACACGCCCTAATTAAAGAGTAGCAGTATAAAGGTTTGCGTGGCTACAACAAACAATCCGTATGTCTATAGCCATCTTAAATACTCAAGAGTTTAAGCTACGCTTTGCTTTGTATAGCTTTGAACTTAGTATAGCTTTGAACCTACAAAATAATACTACCAGCGCATCGGCGCAAGATAAGGTAAAGCGGATTTGAGCTGCTCATAAGTACCATTGACTAAGATGTCGTCAGTGACTTTATTGATATCAGTATGACCACAGAACGCCATGCTGACATCGCACTCTTTGTAGATTAGCTCCAATGCGCGGCGCACGCCGTCTTCACCATAAGCGCCCAGTCCATACAGAAACGCACGTCCGATCATCGTACCATTTGCGCCTAATGCTATTGCTTTAAGCACATCTTGCCCTGATCTGATACCACTATCGAGCCAAATCTCAATCTGGCTATTCTCAGCTCTCACCGCTTGCACGATATCGCTTAGCGCGGCGATAGAGGAGGGTGCGCCATCGAGCTGACGACCGCCATGGTTAGAGACGACTAGAGCATCAGCGCCACTACGCGCAGCTAATATTGCATCTTCAGGCTCCATGATACCTTTGATAATTAGCTTGCCACCCCATTGATCCTTGATACGCGCCACATCATCCCAGCTCAGGCCAGGATCGAATTGCTCCGCCGTCCACGACGATAAGGAGGAAAGATCCTCAACGTTTTTGGCATGACCGACGATATTACCAAAGGTTCGTCTTTTGGTGCCGAGCATATTTAAGCACCATTCAGGCTTTGTCATCAGATTAAGTATATTAGCTAACGTAGGCTTCGGCGGTGCAGAAAGACCGTTTTTGATATCTTTATGACGCTGGCCGAGCACTTGTAGATCGGCGGTTAATATCAGCGCTGAGCAGTTGGCGTCTTTTGCGCGTCGTATCAAATTGGCCATAAACTCTTGATCACGCATCACATACAGCTGAAACCAAAACGGCGCATTAGTATTCTGTGCGACATCTTCTATTGAGCAAATACTCATAGTCGACAGCGAAAACGGTACGCCAAACTTCTCAGCGGCGCGCGCAGCATGAATCTCACCATCCGCCCACATCATACCCGTGAAGCCAGTAGGTGCAATGGCGACAGGCATGTTGACTTTTTCACCGATCATTGTGGTTGCCAGTGAGCGATTTTCCATATCGACGAGTACGCGTTGACGCAGCTTAATACGATCAAAATCGGTTTCGTTATTCCGATAGGTGGTTTGCGTCCACGAGCCTGAATCGACATAATCATAAAACATACGCGGCACTTTACGCTCAGCAACGCGGCGCAGATCTTCGATTTCGGTGATTTTAGTTAAGTCTTTCATGGCAGTTCCTTATGCTGACAAACGTTATGAGATGTTGATTAGGGTATTTAGACTAGCAGTTGCTGCAAATCCAGCACTGAAAAAGGATAGTTCAAGCGCTGGGTTGGCGTGAGTACCACCGGAATAGTGGTAGCAAAGTGCATCATTAACGGCTCATTGAAATCGCTGATGTCTATGTAATGATAATTGATAGGCTGTACCGCGGCTAACTGATTCATTAGACTCTCAGCGACATCACACAAATGACAGCCTGTGGTACCGAGCAGCCATGTTTGCTGATGGATATCATCATGAGCAAGCTTAGGTGACGCGGCTATTATGCTTCTTCTGAGCGCTGCGATGGTTTCGTGATTAGCGCCATTATCTGTTTGATGATTTGGTAGGTTGTCATTAGGCATAGTTATACTCATCCTTGATCCATCTTTACAATTATCATATCTTTATAAGCACCGTATACTTTGGGTCTTACTTTAAGCTTGCTTACGCCTTTAATGTTATAAGATAGAGGATAATCATATCATATCATAGAGAAATCCTATCTATAATAATAGTAGCCGTGACAGCGATTGTGAGATTGGGTAAGATAGCTTGCTCGCCGACAGTTTAGATTGCAGCAGCAAACGAATATTTTGAATGATCATTTTGAGCTTTTTAGTTTTGCTACATTTTATAACGCTTCATCCTTACTTATTTGGATATATTGCGCATGACAAGTTTTGCTAGTTTTTTTAAACGCTTATTAGGAGCAATTATACTGATAATCGTTGCTTTTCATATCCTAGTTGCAGCATTGCTACTGGTGTGGAAGAGCCAGCCTATTAACAATAGTATGTTTATGCTGACCCATCGTCTGACCGGCGGCGAGGTCACCCAAGAGTGGGTAGAATATGATCAAATCGCCAAGTCCGCCAAGCAAGCCGCTATTGCTAGTGAAGACTCGACTTTCAGTCAGCATAATGGCTTCGACATTAAAGGCATAAAAGAGGCGCAAAAGAAAAATGAAGCGTCAGGAAAAACGACAGCTGGCGGCTCAACCATCACTCAGCAATTAGCCAAAAATCTATTTTTGACCTCACACCGCTCTTACGTACGTAAAGCGGAGGAAGCGATTATCACGGTGATGATTGAGATGATTTGGGATAAGCCGCGCATTCTGACCGCTTATCTAAACGTCGCTGAGTTCGGTAATGGAATCTATGGTATCGAAGCCGCCGCTCGGCACTATTATGGTAAAACTGCCGCCGATCTCAACCGTGATGAGTCAGCACTGCTCATTAGTATGCTGACTAACCCCAAGTATTATCAAGACAATCAGGGCAATAAGCGGCTGCGTAATAAACAGCGTATTATCAAAAAGCGGATGAACAATGCGGTGTTGCCACAAGCTGCATAGCCACTATTCAAGTCTTAATAGCTCCAAGCACGAGGCTATAACATAAGGTTGTAGTACAAGGCTAATTTTTGACACTAATGTGAGTGCGCTGTCGTATTTTTAATCACAATAAGGAGTAGTGAGATGGCTGATAATCCCAACAAGGCAAAAATCACCGATAATGGCACTGATAAAAATCAAGGTGCGTCACTCAGCCATGAGCGCTTAAACAGCCATGAGCGCTTAAACAGCCACGAGCGCTTAACTAATAGTAGCCTTACCCAAATCGACTGGCAGCGTTTTGACGATGGCAGCTACTCATCGAGCAGTTACATTCATCGGGATCTATCTTTATTGCAGTTCAATCTGCGCGTCTTAGCACAAGCAGCCAGCCCTCGTCATCCGCTTCTTGAGCGGCTGTTCTTTTTGATTATATTTTCTTCAAATATGGACGAGTTTTTTGAGATTCGCGTGGCAGGCATCATGCAAAAGCTCAATATAGGCGATGTGCCTAGTAGCCCGCATGGGATGCGCCCAAGTGAAGTGCTTAAAGAGATATCAGCGGTGGCGCACGAGGCTATCGATGAGCAGTATCGTATTTTAAACCAAGATATCTTGCCAGCGCTTGCCAAAGAAGATATTCGCTACTTGCGCCGTGATGAGCTAAATGCCGAGCAGTCGGCGTGGATGAAGCGTTACTTTATCGAGCAAGTCTCGCCAGTGCTGACGCCAATTAGTATTGATCCGGCGCACCCGTTCCCGCGCCTGGTCAATAAGAGCCTGAATTTTATCGCCACTTTAGAGGGCAAGGATGCTTTTGGCCGCGATATCAATTTAGCGATTGTACCGGCGCCGCGTAGCCTGCCGCGGGTGATTCGTCTGCCTAATGAGCTGACGGGCGGCAAAGAGCATCACATCATGCTCTCAGCGGTAATCCATGAGCATGTGGGTGAGCTCTTCCCCGGCATGAATGTCACTGGCTGCCATCAGTTCCGTCTGACTCGAAACGCTGATTTGGACTTAGCGGATGATGTCGACGATATTGCCAAAGCACTAGAGGGCGAGCTTGAAAACCGCCGTTTTGGTGACAAAGTACGCCTTGAGGTTACCACCGACTGCCCAACGCCTATCAGCGATTATCTGCTTGAAGAGTTTGAGCTGCATGATAACCAGCTATACCGAGTCAACGGCCCAGTCAACTTAACGCGGCTGTTATTTGACTTTAATATTCCCAAACTGCGTTATCAGTCCTTTACCCATATCGTCCCTAAGCCGTTCCGCCGTGAGTTCGATAAGCTCGATCGTTCCACGAGTATGTTTGGCGCGATGCGTAAAGGCGATGTGCTCGTCCATCATCCTTTTCATGCCTTCTCGCCGATTGTCAATCTGCTATGGCAAGCAGCAAGCGATCCAAAAGTGCTGGCGATTAAGCAAACCTTGTACCGCTCAGGCACCAACTCTGAGATTGTCCAAGCGCTAGCGGCCGCCGCGCGTAATGGCAAGGAAGTGACAGCGGTGATTGAGCTGCGCGCGCGTTTCGATGAAGCCTCTAATATCGCAGTTGCAAACTTCTTACAAGAGGCAGGCGCGGTCGTCGTCTACGGTATCGTCGGCTACAAGACCCATGCCAAGCTGATGCTTATCGTGCGCCGCGAAGACGACCGCATTCGCCGTTATGTGCATCTTGGTACGGGTAACTATCATGCTGCCAACGCCAAAGTCTATACCGATTATGGGCTGTTCACCGCTGATGATGATATCTCAGAAGATGTGCACAAAATCTTCCAAGAGCTAACGGGGATGGGGAAGCCTGCCACCCTCAAAAAGCTGCTACACGCGCCTTTTACCTTGCACGATAACTTGATGAGCTTCATTGACGATGAGATCGCTCATGCCAAAGCCGGTAAGCGCGCGCATATGATTATCAAAGTCAATGCCTTAACCGAGCGGCGACTGATTGCCAAGCTCTACGACGCCTCGCAAGCTGGAGTCAAGATTGAGCTTATTCTGCGCTCAATCTGCTGTCTGCGCCCGCAAGTCAAAGGGCTGTCTGAAAATATCACCGTGCGCTCTGTCGTCGGACGCTTCTTGGAGCATACACGCATCTATTATTTCCATAATGGCGGCGATGAGCGCATGTATTTAGGCAGTGCTGATTGGATGGATCGTAACCTGTTCCACCGTGTTGAAGTGGCCTTTCCTATTGAAGATAAAAAACTATTCGCGCAAATCTATCAAGACGGTCTGCAAAATTACCTAAAAGATAATGTACAAGCTTGGACGTTAGCAGGGGACGGGCGTTGGCAGCAGTTGAGTCCAGTTAATGACGCCTTGCCACACGTTGCGCAAAATCATTTACTCAGTGTCATTAACCACGTCGATGAATAAACAATAATCATCGTATTCTACTATTAGAGGTTACAAACTGTCTTGTAACCTCACATTTATTCACATATTGATACGGCAGTGCACTAGCGTATGGTTTATGCTTTTTTCTATACTTGAAAGTACAGTAATCAAAAGTACAACTTATCTATCATCTAATTATAAGAATAGGAATAATACTATGAGTAACGCTAGTGATAATAAATCTGATGTTCAGCAAGCTGCTAATACAGCCAATGCCGACAAAATCGAAAAAAACTTACAACAAGATAATGATTCAAAAAAGCCTGAAGACTTAGCAGAAAACGAAAAGACACCCTTTATAGATGAACAAACCCGTACTGACAAATAGTGCGCCGCTAAAAAAGCAAAAGATCATCAGAACAATCAATAGAGGGATATATTATGGTTAATAAATCGACAATTACGGACAATAAAACACGAACTCGTGTGGATGATATGAGGCCGAATGATGAAGAGGTCGTGCCAATTGACGATCCGGCAGATGCCAAACGGGAGAATCCAACCAATAGCTATGAAGGCCGCAAGCATGAGCCAAAGATAGATGGCCCTGAACAAGTCTCTCAAGAGACTGACGAGGTCTATGCTGACCCGCGTCGAGAAGAGAATCTTCCAGCAGGTGGTAAGAATGTCGCTGATCTTAATGCGCACGATCTAAGTCAAGACAATAACCAAATTTAATTTATACTCGCTTGTCTTATATAGATAGCTGTATAGAAGGTTTTTACCTTACTTATTTAAACGACGTCCACATCTATAATTACAACAAAGGATGAAACCATGCAAACTAAAGATCCAGCTTTAACTAAGACACCTATTAGTAGCCATGACGCTATAAGTGAAATGGTCGAAAATACAAATGGCAACAAAGATCCTAAATATTCTGAGCGCGAGCAGCGCCACATTGATGAGACAGTGAGTGCTAGTGACAGAGTAGATGGCGTTGCTACTGTTAGAGATGATGCTAATGTGCCTCATGAAGGTTCCGTAGAAAACCACGAGGATATTGAGCGCAATACCACTGTTAATAAAGGTACAGATACCTTCGAAGACGACATTGTAGACTCAGAGCATGTCAATGACGGTGATAACCCAGCGCGTCAACCGGATCGCCGTGACCAACAAGGCAGTAGCCCCTTTGATGGTAATGTTAACGACCAAACTGTAAAAAGCGCAGAGCCTAAGAGCGAAGAGATCAATGATTTAAACCGTTACGCCAGTATCGACAACGCGCAAACGCGTATTTTAAATCCTGATGAAAAAGATTAAATCTCGCATCAGTAAGATTTGAGCATATTCTTAAGTTGAGCAGTTAAGTAATTAAATGGCTCATTTATTTGAATTGAGGATATGCTCTAGCACTAGGGTTTAAAATAAATGATTGAAAAGGATTATTCATGAAAAATAATAGAGAAGACTATAAGTTAAAAGACGCGGATGACAATGAAGGTATCGTGCCCGATGATGCGCTACAAAAGGTAAATCCAGCTGCTGCTGAGCAAGCCTCAGACGATCATGATCCGCATAATATTGCCAAAGATCATAAGCAACACGATACTAGCATTACTGAAACCAAAGATTAGTAAGTAAAACTAGAAACAGAAGTATAAATAATTACTGAAAAAGCAGCGCCTTACTGTCTCCTAAAAGACAGTAAGGCGCTGCTTTTTTTATGGGGAATCAATCAGTGGCATTAAGCCATGTACTAGGGCGTATCCCTAATTCAAGCGTTTATGACTAAATGGGCTAAAAATGGCTAAATCTTTGGCAAACGGTGTCAAATAGCTGGTCAATATCTTGATATTACCTGCGCTATTTTCCTTGTTTGCCTGCGATTTATCTCATTTTTATCACCATTTTTGAAATAGGGACACGCCCTAGAATTATTGTTAGCTAAACCATGAATTAAACAGGTACGCCGCTATGAAAGCGTAGCTCATTATCAGGACTGGTAATAAGCTCAGCTTCTACCGCTCTAAAAAAAGCCACACGTTCATCGATATTCTCAGCCGCTAGCGACTGCGCTAACTGTAGATAATCTTCAAAATGACGACTCTCTGATTTTAGTAAATAACGGTAGTATTTAGCCAAGCGCTCATCATCTATTACATTGCTTAGTGCCGCAAAACGCTCACATGAGCGCGCTTCTATAAAAGCGCCAATGATGAGTACATCAACCATAGCTGCAGGCTCAAAAGTGCGCTTGTGTTTTAGCAAGCCTTTGGCATAACGGCCTGCGCCTAGATGTTGCCACGCTTGACCACGCTCTTTCATAATCCCTAATACTTGCTCGTAGTGCAGCATCTCTTCCCGGACTAATTGAGCAAGCTTGCATTGTAAGTCATGGGAGAATTCATAGCGAAACATCAGATTCTTTGCGGTTCCCGCCGCTTTTTTTTCGCAGTTCGCATGGTCTTGGATAATGATGGGTAAGTTATTGACCGCCGCATTTATCCAATCCCGTGTCGTTCGCCCTGCCAAAAACGTATAAATCGCTGATAGATCGACATTTGAAGGTGAAGTCTGAGCTAAAGTTTGACCGACAGCAGCCCGTTCATTTGGTTTTTTATTTTCGCTTATTGCTTTGATTTTGATATCAGTCATAGTCTAATCAGGTAAAGTGGACAATTTGGTAAATTTTATCATTGAGCGCTTTGCTCAGCCGAAATGATTACTTACAGTTTAATCATACTCGTAAGTCATCAGTACCCTAGCGCTTCCTTGTACGAGTTAAACAAGCCGTGGTAAAGGCTATCATATTTATACAAGGCGACTATTTATCTACTAAATAGCGCGTTCTTGTTAATTTCTTGATTTGATAGTAGGATAATCTTTGATTTTAGAATCATTATGTCATAGATTATTTTAGCATGAGCCTATCATTCATATAAGAACATTGATTATAAGACTTCTAAATGCTTGTTCGCTATAAAGGTATAACGATAATCTCAGTTAAGCACCCTTTATTGCTCAAGCGCCTCCCTAAACTTATTACAAGGATATCATTATGAGTCAGGATTTAAACGCCAATCGCATCCAAAAAGGCAGCCTTGCTATCGATAAGCAGATGTATGACTTTATCGAAAACGAAGTACTGCCAAAAGTAGGCGTCGATTCAGAGAGCTACTGGTCAGGGTTTGAAAAGGTAGTCAAAGAGTTCACTCCGCGTAATAAAGCCCTGCTTGCGACTCGTGATGAGATGCAAAAGCAGATTGATCAATGGCATCTAGATAACCCTACTAATAGCGGCGAAGTCGACTTTGCAAAGTATAAGCAATTCTTACAAGAGATTGGCTACTTATTGCCAGAAGGCGAGGACTTTCAAGTCTCAACTGAGAATGTCGATGAAGAAATCGCTCATATCGCAGGGCCACAGTTAGTCGTACCGGTGCGTAACGCTCGCTATGCTTTGAACGCGACTAACGCTCGTTGGGGTAGCTTGTACGATGCGCTTTATGGTACAGATGTTATCAGTGATGAGAACGGTCAAGAGGCTAAAGGCGGCTATAATCCTACTCGCGGCGCCGCTGTCGTGGCTTATGCCAAGCAATTCTTAGATGAAAACTTTGCGCTTGCATCCGGCTCTTACACTGAGGTTACTGGTTTTGAAGTGGTCGATGGTAAGCTACAAATCACTCAAGGCGATAATAGCACTGAGCTTAAAGATGCAGAGCAATTTGCAGGTTACATGGGAGAGGCAAGCAGTCCAACAGCGGTGCTACTCAAGAACAATAATCTGCACGCCGAGATTCAAATCGATAAAGACAGCCCAATCGGTAAAGACGATGCAGCAGGTATCAAAGATGTGCTACTCGAATCGGCTATCACTGCCATTCAAGATGGCGAAGACTCTATCGCCGCAGTCGATGCTGAAGAAAAAGTCGAAGTGTACCGTAACTGGTTTGGCCTAATGAACGGCGATCTGCAAGAGACTTTTGAGAAAGGCGGTAAGACTCGCACTCGTCAGCAAAACCCAGACCGCGTTTATACTGCGCCAGATGGTAGCGAGCTAGTCCTGCCAGGCCGCGCTTTGCTACTACTACGTAACGTCGGACACTTAATGCAAAACCCAGCTATCTTGGTTGATTTGGGCGAGGGGCAAGAAGAGATCTTTGAGGGCATTATGGACGCTCTAGTGACGCCATTACTGAGCCTAAATGACCTAAAAGGCAAGACTAAGCTGTCAAACTCACGCAAAGGCTCTATGTATATCGTTAAGCCAAAAATGCACGGCCCTGATGAAGTGAAGATGGCCAATGACTTATTTAATGCCTCTGAGGACTTATTAGGTCTTGAGCGTAATACCTTAAAGATCGGTATCATGGACGAAGAGCGCCGCATGACGGTCAATCTAAAGAACGCTATTCGTCAAGCTAAAGAGCGCGTCATCTTCATTAATACCGGCTTCTTGGATCGTACCGGCGATGAGATGCACACCAGTATGAATGCAGGGCCATTCGTACGTAAAGGCGAGATGAAGTCGCAAGCATGGCAGCCAGCTTACGAGCAGTGGAACGTCGATGTCGGTCTTGAGGTAGGTCTGCAAGGCCGCGCTCAGATCGGTAAAGGCATGTGGGCTAAGCCTGATGAGATGAAAGAGATGATGGAGACCAAGGCAGCGCATCCGCAGTCAGGCGCTAGCACGGCTTGGGTACCGTCACCAACGGGTGCAACCTTACATGCCATGCATTATCATCAAGTCAACGTAAAAGACGTACAAGACAAGCTAAAATCGCGTAGCCGCGCTGATGTCGATGATATCTTGACCATTCCTTTGACCAGTGAGGCCAATTGGAGCGAAGAAGAGAAGCGCCAAGAGCTTGAGAACAACGCTCAAGGCATCTTGGGCTATGTCGTGCGCTGGGTGAACCAAGGTGTTGGTTGCTCAAAGGTGCCAGATATCAATGACGTTGGCCTAATGGAAGATCGTGCGACTCTACGTATCTCAAGCCAGCACATCACCAACTGGCTACATCATAATGTAGTAAGCGAAGAGCAAGTCATGGAAACCATGAAGCGTATGGCAAAAGTCGTCGATGAGCAAAACGCGGGCGATCCTAGTTACCAAAATATGGCACCTGATTTCGATAACTCTTATGCGTTCCAAGCGGCTTGTGATCTAGTATTTAAAGGTCGCGAGCAGCCTAGTGGTTACACTGAGCCACTACTGCATCAAGCGCGCCGTGATCTAAAAGCTAGCAGCGCTTGCTAAGTAAGCGGCTCAAAGCTGTCATATAAGGTTTTAGTCTATTATCTTATATGACGCGTTATTAGCCCTCCTATTCGCTCTAGAAGACGGATAGGGGTGTTATACCTATAATTATAAATTGCTAGTACAAGCACTCCTATTAAGACGATAGGGGTGCTTTTTTATGGTTAACATATCTCTTAAGACACGGCTTTGAGCTACCTTCTAATCCTTATGAAAGACTAACTAGGATCAAGAAGTTTATTTCCGTGAATAGTGAAATAAAAAGTGAAAGAATTAGGACTAAATGTCAAAAAAAATGTTGCAAATTATGTCAAAGTTGTTATGCTTGTACTCGAAGTATGAGTTTGGTAACGGATGTTACGCAGTAGGACGCATAAGACTTAAGTTTACATGGTAGTTACATTACAAGTTACGTAAATGCTTTCTATATGTAAGTTAGGGTTTTTTCATATTACGGTAATAAAACTTCGCCATACTTGTTTCTGACTAATCTCGGTAGCCAGTTACACATTATATCTTTGAGGATTTGTGACGATACCATTTTGGGCACCGGCTAATAATAGCTCGCTCATTACTAAAATTGTAAAGTGGAGATACCCCCATGAAAAAACTACTTTTAGCTACAGCCGTTGCTGCTCTATCTGTATCTGCAGCACAGGCAGCACCTACCGTTTATGGTAAAGTATTCGTTACTACTGATTACGTTAATGCTGAAATTGATGGTCAGAATATGGATAATAATAACAGAATTAATGAAGACAACGGTTCATTACAAGTTAATTCTAAGCTTTCACGTTTAGGCTTCAGAGGCTCTGAAGCGATAACGGCCAACACTGACGTAATTTACCAATTAGAGTACGGCGTTCAAGTTGATGATAGTGGTAGCGATAACATTGGCTTCAAAAGTCGTGATACTTATTTAGGTTTAAAAAATAAAGACTTCGGTGAATTCCGCTTTGGTCGTAACTACACAGTCATTGACTATATCAATAACGTATCAGTTAATGAAGGTTATTGGGATAATCTTGGCTCTAGTACTCTGAACAACAACGACAGCTTTGCTAATATTTTGACCCCGACCGTTGGTAACCGTATCAATAATTCAATCGTTTGGAAAGCGCCTAAATACAATGACCTACCATTAGCGCTTGCGCTGATGTATGGTGCTGATGAAGACTTTATATCTGATAGCAATGATCGTGACGCAGGCTATGGTGCCTCATTGATGTTTGATCCAGGTACAGGCATTACCGCTGGTATTGCTTATGAGCAAGACATGAGTGTTAGTGGTGATATTATCCGTGGCAGTGCTAGCGTCGATTTAGGTAAATATATCGCAGCTCCTGTAAAGTTAGGCGTTCTATATCAAGAAGCTGACTATGCCGGTACTACTACTGCAACAGAGGACGGTTTAGTGGTGAGTGCTGAAATGGGTCTTTCGAATTTTGCCCGTCCAGCCTCTGTTTATATTCAGTATGACAAAACCGACAATATCAGTGGTCTTGAGAATAATGACTCAAATCAAGTCGTTGTAGGTGGCAAATATGCGTTTAAAAATAATATGATCGCTCATGCCTATGCTGGTCTAAATTCAGCGGAATTAAACAATGGTCGTTTTGGTTCGAGAGACGAAGACGGCAATGTTAATGAAATCGACTTACGTGGTGATATTGATGTACTCGCTATCGGTGGCGGTCTAGAATACTTATTCTAATCTAAACATTAGAAACGTATTATAAAAAACTCATCCTTCGGGGTGAGTTTTTTTGTTTTGTAATCAATACTGTGTCTTGAACAACAGCGTGTCTTAAATAACAGAATCCGTAAAATTAATAATAACATTTGTGTAAATTTTGGTTTTTTCACCTTACTGTAATATTTGGTTGGTAAAGTTGTGTCTAAGTAATGCTTCTAGCTCATATATATAAATGTTCTATAGGGTAGTCACCCTGCCATTATATATATCGGCCAATCTTAGCCAATTTATCACTCAAATCGTAAAGTGGAGATACCCCATGAAAAAACTACTTTTAGCGACAGCAATCGCCGCCCTATCTGTATCTGCAGCCAACGCCGCCCCAACTGTTTATGGTAAAGCATTCTTAGCAGCTGACTATGTTAACGCTGAATTCGATGGCCCTGCTGGCAACATGTATGATGAAGACACAATAGAAATCAATTCTCATTCTTCACGTATCGGTTTTAAAGGCTCTGAAGCCATTACTGCCAATACTGATGTGATTTACCAACTAGAGTATGGCACAAGCATTGATGGTGATAGCAATGGCTTTAAAAACCGCGATACATTCCTAGGTGTAAACAACAAGCAATTTGGTGAGTTCCGTGTTGGTAAAAACCAATCATCATTAGATCGTATCAATAACGTTGCTACTGCTGATGGCGGCTACTGGAATTACCTAGGTAGTAAAGCTAGTAAAGATAATATGGTAGAAAGTGGTCGTATTGATAACTCAATGATCTGGACTGCTCCTAAGTATCAAGGTCTTCCATTACAGTTGTCAGCAATGTATGCTGCTGATGAAGATGACAATAGTGGTGATGGTTTTGGTGTTGCTGCTATGTTTGACCAAGGTACTGGCTTCACCGCTGGTGTTGCTTATGATAAAGACTTAAACCTTGGTAATGGTGGCTATAATCAAACTGGTGATATTATCCGTGGTACTGCTACTGTAGATTTGTCTAAGTTTGCTGCTGTTCCAGTAATATTAGGTGCTTTATACCAAGTAGCTGACTTTGATTTTGCTGATAGCGAAAAAGAGAAAGGTTTTGTTCTAAGCGCGGCTATGGGTTTACAGAATTTTGCTAAACCAGCTACTGTTTACGCTCAGTATAACAACACTTCAAACCTACGTGGTTTTGATGGTATAGATTCTGATCAAATCGTTGTTGGTGGCAAATACTTCTACCAACCAAATATGATCGTGCATGCATATGCGGGTCAAAATGATAGTGATCGTGATGTTAGATTTGACGGCGTTCGTGGCGATACTAAAACACTAGCTATCGGTACTGGTCTAGAATACAAATTCTAATCTAAACATTAGAAAACGTATTATAAAAAACTCATCCTTCGGGGTGAGTTTTTTTGTTGTGACCTTTTTAAAGCCGCAGTGGGTTATAATAGCTACGTATTTACGATGATTACGCACTTATGACAATTAAGCGTTAAAAACTGAGTGTTTTAAAGAGTTTGCGCTTTTGCCCTATATTTTGTAGCGTATTTTTAGTAAAATCCTTCTTTACCAATTACCGACAGAGTACTATGACCAAGTTTATATTTGTGACCGGTGGGGTAGTGTCCTCACTAGGAAAAGGTATTACCGCAGCCTCTCTTGCCGCAGTCCTTGAAGCACGTGGCGTGAGCGTGACGATGACCAAAATGGATCCGTATATCAACGTCGATCCAGGTACGATGAGTCCGTTCCAGCATGGCGAAGTGTTCGTCACCGAAGATGGCGCTGAGACCGATTTGGACTTGGGCTATTATGAGCGCTTCTTACGCCACTCTAAGATGAGTAAGAGCAACAACTTTACCAGTGGCCGTATCTATCAGAACGTTTTGAATAAAGAGCGCCGCGGTGAATATTTGGGCGGTACGGTACAGGTGATTCCGCATATCACTGATGAAATCAAAAGTAAAATCCTTGCCAGTGGCCAAGGCTACGACATCGCTATTATCGAAATTGGCGGTACGGTCGGTGATATCGAGTCACTTCCCTTTATGGAAGCGGTACGCCAAATGCAAGTAGAGCTAGGTCGCAATCGCGCCATGCTGATGCACTTAACGCTGGTGCCTTATATCGCCAGTGCGGGCGAAACCAAAACCAAGCCTACTCAGCATTCAGTAAAAGAGCTACGTTCTATCGGTCTGCAGCCAGATATCTTGATCTGCCGCTCTGACCACCATATCTCACAAGACAATCGCCGTAAGATTGCACTATTTACCAACGTCGAAGAGCGTGCGGTGATCATGTGTGAAGATGCGCAAAGTATTTATCAAATACCGCGTACCTTGCATGAGCAAGATCTTGATGATTTAATCTGTGAGCGCTTTGGTCTTGATGTACCAGAAGCAGATCTTAGCGATTGGGACAAAGTGGTCGAAGCACAGCTCAACCCAGAGTCGACAGTCACTGTCGCTATGGTTGGCAAATATGTCGAGCTACCTGATGCTTATAAGTCTATCAACGAAGCGTTATTGCACGCTGGCTTTACCCATCAGGTGTCTGTCGACATCGACTATATTGATGCTGAACGTCTAGAAACAGATGACAGCCTGTTTGCGCGCTTAAAGCAAGCCGATGCTATCTTGGTTCCAGGTGGTTTTGGTGAGCGTGGCACAGTCGGTAAGCTAAAAGCCGTCACCTATGCGCGTGAAAACAACGTACCGTACTTGGGTATTTGCTTAGGTATGCAGCTGGCAGTCATTGAATATGCCCGTAACGTGCTAAAAATCGATGCCAATTCATCTGAATTTGACCGCAAAAGCGCGGAGCCTATCATTGGTCTGATTACCGAATGGTTGGATGAGCGCGGCGAGCTACAGATTCGTAGCGATGATTCAGATCTTGGCGGCACCATGCGCCTTGGCGCGCAGCAAGCAGAGTTGGTTGCGGGCAGCAAGCTGAGCCAAATTTATGGCGCAACACGTATCAGCGAGCGTCATCGTCATCGTTATGAAATGAACAACCGCTATATTGAGCCGCTTGAGCAAAATGGTATGAAAATCTCAGGCTACTCTGCCAAGCAGCATTTGGTTGAGTCAGTCGAGATCAGTGAGCATCCTTGGTTTATCGCGGTACAGTTCCACCCAGAATTTACTAGCTCGCCACGCGGTGGCCACCCGCTGTTTAATAGCTTTGTGAATGCTGCGAATAAATATAGCAGTGCAAAGTAGCGGTAAGTAGACTTCGTACACTGTATGAGCTTGAATAAAAGATCAATCTTCGGATTGGTCTTTTTTTATCACCAACGCTGTAAAACCATGTCCTTCTAGGGCATGGATGTAAGGCGTCAACCGTTGTCACCTAAGATGACATCTACCTTGTCAACTCTGCTTATTGAGATCATAATCATTCTATGAAAACGCTCAAACTACGCACCAAAGACAAACATGCCAAGCAGCTCAATATCTTAGCTGGTGCGGTCAACTTTGTCTGGAATTACGTCAATGAGCTTAGTTTTAAACATCTTAAGCGCACAGGCAAATTCTTTTCAGCCTATGACTTGGCCACGTACACCAAAGGGGCTAGTGAATACCTAAATCTGCACAGTCAAACCTTGCAAGCGATCAGTGAGGTTCACGCTAAATCCCGTAAACAGTTTAAAAAAGCCAAACTCAACTGGCGTACTAATAATCCAAAAGCCAAGAGAAGAAGCTTGGGCTGGATTCCGTTTAAAAAGACTGCCATTAAGCACTTAGCAACCCGTCAATCAGGCAAGAAAAGCCTTAAGTCCACTATCCAACTAAGCCTCGCTAAGGGTAAAAAACTCACAATAGATCTATGGGACAGCTATAATCTAGCCCTGTACAGCATCAATACTCTGGAGCTAGTGCAAGACAATCGCGGCCACTGGTATGCCTGTATCACCGTTAAAGACTTTCCTAAGGTTAAAGGTGGTGATGGTAAGGTTGGTGTTGATTTAGGGTGTAAGGATGCTGCT
The DNA here is from genome assembly GCF_000511655.1 of Psychrobacter sp. TB15. NCBI lineage: Bacteria > Pseudomonadati > Pseudomonadota > Gammaproteobacteria > Moraxellales > Moraxellaceae > Psychrobacter > Psychrobacter sp. TB15. Next base: position 527 of record NZ_AYXN01000008.1, on the reverse strand, counting down.
ACCAGCAGCCAAGGCGACAAGCTAACCATTAAGCAAACCCAGAAATGGGCTAAAAAACTTACCATTGCTCAAAGAGCAAACCATAAAAAGCGCGTAAAAGCCATTCACGCCAAGATAAAAAACACTCGTCAAGACTTAATTCACAAGTTTACCACCAGTCTGATTAAGGACAACGCCTTGATAGTGGTCGGTAAACTTCAATCAAGCTCATTTACTTCAAGCAAACTAGCTAAGTCTGTCTATGACGCAGGATGGTTTGAGATGAAGCGACAACTGGATTATAAATGCAAGTATGCAGGTTGTCACTATATCGAAGTTAATGAAAGTTACACCACCCAGACTTGTTCGTGTTGCGGCTCACGCCAAAACAGTCCGAAAGGTAGAGCAGATCTTGGAATAAGAGAATGGATATGCGAGTGCGGTGTCACTCATGACCGCGATATTAACGCGGCCAAAAACATTCTTGCGGTCGGGCTTGACCGTCTTGTAGAAGGAATCCCCTCCGTTTAGGGAGGGGAGGAAGTCAA
>NZ_AYXN01000007.1:0-27724 GCF_000511655.1 Psychrobacter sp. TB15 | reverse complement strand
TAGACCTCTTGCAAAAGTAGCAGAGGGAATTAAAATAAGAAGAACATTCATCGTTGTCTAAGAACCATGCCAAACATAGATAAGCTACTCAAACAAAGTGACGCTGGTTTTAAACGCTACACTGGCATTCATAAAGCCACCTTTTATGACATGCTTGATGCCATGCAAGAGCATGAAGCATCTAAGACCAAATCAGGTAGACCAAGTGTGCTCAGTCTTAAGGAGCAGATACTACTAGCCCTGACTTATTGGCGTGAATACCGCACGCTTTATCATATCAGTATGGACTTTGGTATTCATGAGTCTTCTGCTAGCCGTATCATTCGTAAAGTAGAAGACACACTGATTGACTCTGGCAAGTTTGAATTACCTAAAAAGCTGCCTAGTCGTGTCGATGACGACATCAATTGGTCAGTCGTCATTGTTGATGCTACCGAAACCCCTATTGAGCGTCCAAAAAAAACCAAAGAGACTACTACAGCGGTAAGAAAAAACAACACACCTTAAAAGCGCAGGTTATCGTTCATTGGCAAACTGGTTTGATACTTGATGTGCAAACCTGTAAAGGGTCAATCCACGATTTTAAGCTGTATAAAGATACTTGTCCTGACTGGTTACCTTGTGACGCCAAGCTACTAGCCGATAGTGGTTATCAAGGGTTAGCAAAGTTACATGAGCAAACTTTCACGCCATTTAAGAAACCTCGTGGTGGTCAGTTATTAGAGATATGCAAACAGGCCAATCACTATCTGGCAAAGTTCCGTATTGTGGTTGAGCACAAAATAGGCTTAATCAAGTTGTTTAAAATCGTGGCTCATAAATATCGCAACCGTCGTCAGCGCTATGATCTTAGAATGAAGCTGTTTGCTGGTATCATTAATTCCGAGCTTAAATTATGACTTTTGCAAGAGGTCTAGTAATAAAATTCTTCATTTCATTTCTGAATGTGTCTGTATCCCGCTTACCCTCGCCTGACAAACGATGGTAATTATTATAGTCCGCTTCAAATTTCTTTGAGCGCACGATAGGAGGCTGCGCAAAATTCATCCCAGTAGTGCTATGACATTTTTAGAGTGTATCGACTATATAAGGGTAAGACTTTTTAATGCGGCACTTTGTTTTTTTCTAAGATTATGTATTTGTTTGATAGTTAGCTGAGCATGTGACACTATATTATCCTTTTGTTATTTCAATAAATAATTTAGGCGGTATTCAATGTCTTTATAATAATGGCCCTGTCCAGAGCTTTGAAGTACTGGTTTTTGTCATCTACCACTTAGCACGTCACGCCTTCGTCTAGCCACTTCAAAATCATCCTGCGTTCACTCGCATACAATTATGCATTGGGTTTTGGGATATAGAATGAGAGAGTATTTGTATTAATCATATATCACCTTCCAGTTCGCATTTTTATAAACACACTTGAGTATAAAAAGTATCTTTCCGTATAGAGCAGCTATGACGCTAGTTCTTTTTATTTGTACTGATCAATATTCACTTGTTTATTCATTACGCTTACTTTCCAAAAATATCATATCAATTATAATCAACGCTACACCGACACAGACACCTATATCTGCAACATTGAAAATAGGATAATTCCAGACATCAGCATAATGCACATGGATAAAGTCAACCACTTTGCCAATTCTTAAACGATCGATTAAGTTGCCAATCGCACCGCCAAGCACTAAGGCCAACCCCATAGACAATAGCTTGGCTGTACGTGGCGCTTTGATTAAATAAATCGTTAAAAAGATAGCCATTACAAAAGCTAAGCCTGAGAAAAACCATTTCTGCCAACCGCCAGCGTCGGCTAAAAAGCTAAATGCTGCCCCATAGTTATAAGCGAGTGTCCAGTTGAGAAATGGTTCAATGACCGGTACGGGGTCATTGAACGCTAATTTGGTTTGGGCCAACCACTTAGTCCATTGATCAAGTATTAACACCATTATCGCCAACAAATACCAGATAAAAGCGCGACTGCCATTGGCAACCATTTTTGGCATTTTATCCAACTTACCTTTAGGTGTTATCGAGTTGCCTGAAGTCACGTACATAGCTTTAGGCGTATGATTCATGGTTTTAGAGTCAATCGATTGATGAGTACTACTCACAGCTATAGGTACTTTATTGTCAGCAATATTAGTACTAGCCGATTCAACGCTATTCAATTTAGTACTATCTAATCTGTCGGTAGATTCAGTCATAGTTGTTTTCTTTATCTGTGTTTATACAATGAACAATGTTAAACGTATATGTTTTTGGTATACGACTATTAATCGCGCCACTTTTATAAACGGCTCCACTTACCGCTCTGGTGTTATGAAACTTACGGTAATAATTTTTTATTAGGGAATCTGTTGATTGATTTCAACATTAACCTGAGTCTGTTCAGCGCTAATCACTATAGGATTACCCGATAAGTCGCCTGACTCTGCTATGGCATTACCGCTATGACTAATACGAGCAACGACTGCTAACTGAGTTTTGTCACTACGAGCTGAATTTAACGTGCGATCTGGCATCATCGCATCAAGATTGCTTAAGCGGATACTAGCCTCACCTTGCTTGATAATACTAATGGGTAAACGTTTGGCGGCAAACGGTGGACCTCCTTTAACGTCACGTATCGCAACAAACAACACATCATCAGCTTTCACTAACGGTAATAAATTAGCGTTAATTTTCACTGTCACGTCAATACCTTCTAGCGCTTGCTTTTCTTGCGTGCTAACGTAGTTGCTTAACTCATCTAAGCTTGCTAAAGCTTTAGTATGATCACCTGGTTTGGCCACAATGCTGCCTTGTAAGCGTTTAATCCAACCTTGCGCTTGGGCAAAGTTACTACTACGAGTCTCACCCATTGCCATGAGCATTTGAGCCCGTTCATGCTGCGGATTCTTAGCTAATATAGCTTGTAATACACGGCGAATATTGGCGTCTAACTGACCTTCATTAACGAAAAAGCTAGTCTGAGCATAAGTGGTGGCGATTTCTTCATTTTCAGGAGCTAAACGATAGGCACGAGATAAGGCTTCCAGCGCAGAATCAGTTGCCTCCATAGATAAGAAAAGCTCGGATAGGCGCATCCAGCGATTAGGATCATCAGCATTACGATGAACATTGGTTTGCATGGCGCTAATCAGTTGACGACCATCTTCAAACGCCCATGATGGCGGCTTGTCAATTTTAGCTGTCAATAGGTCGTCAGCCACTTGTCCTACTTTGTCCTCAGCTGTCCACAAATCAAACACGGGCGTACGATTGCCTATTAGTAAATACGCCATTGCAGCCAATATTGGGATCCAAGCTGCGACAATTAAACGGCTTTTGACATCAGGGGTGACCATAGGTGTTATCTGACGCTGCACATCTAATAGCTGACGCTCCAGTTCCAGCTTTTGATTTTGATAATGGCTATTATTAATAGTACCGCTGTCTTTATCTGTTTGTAGCTCAGCTAAACGTTCGCGAAATACTGCAACATTAATATCTAGCAGTTGATTGTCTATTGGTTTGGACTGCAAACGCGGTGCTCGTAGCCATGGCATAATAGCAATCAGCGCAAATATAAGAGCAATCAGCAAGCTTAGAGTTACAAATAAGCCAAAAGTAGAAAATAGAGTCATTTTTTGTCCTCTAGGCTAGTAATGTCGTGGTCGACACTCTCAGCTTGCGATAATAGACGATCAAGCTCAGCCTTTTCCGTAGAGGTCAAGGCAGCAGTACTGTTCACTGTGACGCCGCTTTGACCACGGGCAACAACTTGGCGACGCTTACTTTGCCAAAACCAACCAATAATTAAGACGAGCAATAATAGTGGTGGAAAAAACCATAGGATCCATGTTGATGGTCGCATAGGCGGCTTGTAGCTAATAAAGTCACCGTAGCGCTCTTGCATATAGACGCGTATTTCAGCATCACTACGTCTATCTTTAATTAAATCATAGACTTTTTGCTTTAGATCCTGTGCAATCGGTGCATCAGAGGCTGCAAGGTTTTGATTTTGGCATTTTGGGCAGCGAAACTCTTCTATTAATCCACGATACTGAGCTTCTTGCTGTGGTGAGTCAAAATCGTATACGTCAATAGCTGCGTTTGCCGTCATGTTAAGCAGACACGCTAGTATTAAGCTTGCTAGTTTTAAAACTATATTGGGTTTTAGTTGAGGAGCTCTTATTCGAGTAACGTTCATTTGCACATCTCCTCAACCTGAATGAGATCAGGACTATCGTTGTTCTTATTAGCCTTATTAAGTACTGTCAGGCACGGCTTAACACGCTGTTGCCAATTGGCTTCATTAATCTCACCAACAATATGCTGACGAATGATGCCATCTCCATCCACAACAAAGGTTTCGGGCGCACCAGTTATGCCTAAGTCTAGAGCAAACTGACCCAATGAATCCTGAATAGACATAGAAAATGGATCACCGCCTCGGTTTAAGTAACTGAGCGCATTACCAATCTCATCCTTATAATTCACACCAACGATATCAACGCCGCGCTCTTCTAGTTGCATTAAAAACGGATGCTCAATAACGCAAGTTGGGCACCATGAGCCCCAAACATTAAGTAAAAACGGCTTATCCGGCAAATTATCATTGGTGATAGTACGGGTAGTATCTGCTAATAACGGCAGCTCAAAGGTAGGAACCGGACGCTCAAGAGCGGTATTGGTCACAATGTCTGTTGGTTTACCTAAGCGCATGTACAATATAACTACCAAACCAAAAAAGAGGATAAGCGGAATTAAGAACCATAGCTTCGTCTGCTTTTTTTTCATTGTCTTTGGGTTACGCTGCTTACTGTTTTGGCTATCTTTTTGCTCAGGAGTATTATTCGACATAGTCATTTATTTCTCCTTTAGTGTCGACATCGTCGATACTGAGATTGCCTGCTCAATAGCTACCTCATTGACTCCATAAGTAGCCAAACTACCAGTAACTAGCAACGGAGCTTTAATTTTTTTGATGCGGTATCGTTTATCAAGCATACTAATTAATCCACCTAGAGCCATGATAATTGCCCCTAACCAAATCCAGCGAATTAATGGTTTTACATAAATCCTTAATGCCCATTGGTTACTACCATCGGCAATAGGTTCGCCCAGTGCGACATAAACATCGCGCATAAGACTGGGGTCAATAGCAGCTTCAGTTGTTGGCATCGTGCTGATAATATAAGTACGCTTTTCTGGAGTCAGTTTCGCCACTTCACGACCGTCTTTGGATACCACCACTTGCGCTTGCGTTGCATCAAAGTTACTACCCTTTATTTCAAAAAATTCAGTTACTTCAAAATCGTAACCTTGAACATTGACTGTATCGCCAATACCCATTGCTACGTCACGCTCAATACTCAGGCTACTAGTAAAGGCTATGCCAATGACAGCAACCAATACGCCAATATGAGCAGTCTGTTGACCCCAATAGCTAAGACGCAGCTGACGCAGACCTTTAAAGAAATTAGGGGCGTTCTTGGTTTTGTCTCTAAAGTCAACGATCATCCATAGCAGTACCCAAAAGCTCACCGCTAAAGTCACGCCAATATTGAACATAGCAGATGGACTGGTAAAGTAGGCGATAATAGCAGCCAATACGATACTACTAGCGGCAATGGCGATACCCACCCCTAGTAACGGACGCTTATCTTGTTTCCAGCGAATATTAGAGCCCATACCCATAGCGATTAACAACAGCCATGTCAAAGGCACAAACAGCGCATTGAAGTATGGAGGCCCTACAGATACCTGACCGAGACTAAAGGCATCAGCGATAATAGGATAGAGGGTGCCGAGCAGCACCACTAAGGTTGCAATCAAAATGATGGCGTTATTGATCACTAAAAAGGACTCACGTGAAATCAGCTGATATTGACTTTCAACGGTTAAACGCCAACCGCGAACGGCAAACATTAATAGACCACTACCGATGATAATGCCAAGAATAGCTAAGATGACCAAACCACGCGTCGGATCAGCGGCAAACGAATGCACTGAGGTAAGGACTCCAGAGCGTACCAGGAACGTGCCAAGCAAGCTTAAGGCAAAGGCGAAAATAGCCAGCATGATGGTCCATGCTTTAAACACCCCGCGCTTTTCAGTGACTGCTAATGAATGCAGCAATGCTAAGCCGACAAGCCAAGGCATAAACGAGGCGTTCTCTACCGGATCCCAAAACCACCAACCGCCCCAGCCAAGCTCGTAGTAGGCCCACCACGAGCCCAGTGCAATACCAATGGTCAAAAATCCCCAAGCCGCGAGCGCCCATGGACGTGACCAGCGTGTCCAAGCAGCATCTAAACGCCCTTCCCACAATGCCGCCATACAAAATGCAAAAGGCACTACCATACCCACATAGCCCATATATAACATGGGCGGATGAATAATCAGACCGAAATCTTGTAGGACAGGATTTAAATCAGCGCCATCGACCGCTAGATTGGGTAAGGTACGCTCAAACGGTGACGAGGTAAATATCAGCATTGTTAGCATCATTAACTGTACACCGGCCAAAATAACTAATACCCGCGCACGCATTGATAACGGCAAGCCGCGACTAAAGTATGATACCAGTGCACACCATGTGGCCATGATGGTCATCCATAGCAGCAAAGAGCCCTCGTGTCCGCCCCATGTCGCCGATAACTTATAGTACCAAGGCAACAGCGTATTGGAATGCTGCGCGACGTAACTGAGGCTAAAATCATTATAATAAAAACCTGCTATCAAAGCGCCAAATGACGTTATCATGGCGGCAAACTGTGCCCAAGCTAAGCTAGGGGCTAGTCGTTGCCAAGCAACTTGGTTACGAATAACACCAATAGTTGGCAGAATTACCTGCAATAACGCCAATACAAAAGCGGTAAGCAAGGCAAAATAGCCCAATTCTGTAATCAACATACGGTCTAACCTTATTTACTCTAATGCGGTTGCAGTTTACTGTAGCGGTGGAATTTTTATTATTAGAACCCACCCCCGAAATCTGCTGCTATCTCTAGTTTTTAATTGATTTCGAAGGGTTTTATTTAACTACTTTAGGCGGAGTTACCAGTGGAGGCGCGCCTTTAAAGCGCAGTAAACGTAACGCATTGAGAGTAACGAGCACTGTTGCTCCAGCATCAGCTAGAACCGCAATCCATAGTCCAGTAATGCCGAATACGGTCGTGATCAGAAAGACGCCTTTGAGACCTAAAGCGAAAATGACGTTCTGATGAATGTTGCGCATGGTGGCACGCGAAAGTGCAATCAGATGGGCCATGTCTGTAACACGACTTTTTAATAATGCGATATCGGCCGTCTCAATGGCCACATCGGTACCACCACCCATCGCGATGCCAACATCAGCGGTTGCTAGTGCTGGCGCATCGTTAATACCATCACCCACCATCGCTATTTTGCTGTTATTCTTCATCTCGTTAAGCAAGCGCAGTTTGTCCTCAGGCAACAGCTCAGCTTCCCATTCCACGTCTAAATTACTGGCAAGTGCTTGAGCGGTTAAGCGGTTGTCGCCTGTTAGCATGACGGAGCGCACACCCATCGCTTTAAGTTGAGCCACACCTTCATGAGCGTCGTCTCGTAACTCGTCTCTTAGTGCGACCAATCCAAGCACTTCTCGACTTTGCTCATCGAAAAGAACTGAGACGGTCTTGCCCTCATTTTGCAGCGCCTCGATTTGTGCCTGTTGCTCGGCTGAAATTGATGCCTCATCTGCGGCATAAACAGGCGAACCGATAGCTAGCGCGCGCCCAGCGATAGTTGCGTGTACCGCTTTACCCGCAGTAGCAGAAGCTTTAGAAGCCACAGGTATGACAACTTTGGCGGCTTTGGCATGACTGACAATAGCTTCAGCAAGCGGGTGACTAGAACCTGTCTCCACACTGGCAAAGAGCGCCAATACCTTATCTTTACCTTGAGAATTCTGACCTTGAATACTTGAGTCCTCTTGTGTAAAGGCAACAACATCGGTCACGCGTGGTTTGCCTTCAGTTAAAGTGCCTGTCTTGTCAAAAGCGACTGTCTTCACTTGGCCGATGGTTTCTAAAGCACTACCGCCCTTGATCAGCAAGCCGCGGCGCGCACCGACCGCTAGACCAGAGGCGATAGCAGCTGGTGTTGAGAGCACAAGAGCACAAGGACAAGCGATCAATAATAAGGCTAGACCTCGATATAACCAAGTTGACCAATCTCCGCCCATGGTTAACGGTGGGACGATGATAATTAGGGCGGCAATAGCCATCACAGCCGGTGTATAGTAACGACTGAATTTCTCAATAAAACGGGCAGTGGGTGCTTTGGAAGCTTGCGCTTGCTCTACCAAATCAATAATGCGCGAAATAGTGTTATCGGCGGCTGTCTTTTCTACGCGCACTTGGAGCACACCATCGATGTTAATTGACCCTGCAAATACATTGTCACCCATCGTCTTGGCAACAGGAACAGACTCTCCCGTCACGGGCGAATCATCAAGGCTGGACGCACCTTGAACAATGGAACCATCAGCAGATACCCTATCTCCAGGACGCACCAGCACAAGGTCATTCACTTGTAATGAAGTCGCTGGAACGTTACGCTGCCCACCTTGAGCATCAAGTAAAATCGCACTTTTCGGAACCAGCGATGATAAGGCTCTGATGCCAGCGCGAGCGCGATCAGCAGCGATACTCTCAAACAGTTCACCGATTGAGAACAAAAAGACAACCGCTGCGGCCTCTTCAGCTTCACCAATGATAAGTGCGCCAAGCACGGCGACGGACATCAGCGTTTCAATTGAAAAGAATGAACCTGTTTTAGCCAGTGCTAAGGCTTTGCGTGCAAATGGAAAAACGCCTACAATCACAGCGATGGCAAACACCCATATCCCATAAGCGGGGAACAGTAGTGACAGTGCATAAGCGCTGCCCATCAAAATACCGAGACCAACAACCTGTTTGCCTTTTTGAGTTTGCCACCACCGCTTATCCTGCGGAGCCATCTGATTGTCGCTGTCAATATCAATAGCCGATACAGTTTGTTGACCAGTATTGGCAGATATACCGAACCCTAGGCTTTTGATGGTTTTTTCAATATCACTAGCCTGAGTCGGCGCATCAGGGGCCAAGCTTAGCTCTAGCGTTTCTGTAGCAAAATTTAGCTCAACATCAGAAACCCCAGGCATACGTTTCAAAGCTGTTTCAATCTTGCCGATGCAACTGGCACAGTCCATACCTTCAATATGATATTTCATAATAATTTACCCTTTGAATAATGATATTATGAACCCTCTAGTGGCTTTAGAGTCAAGGTTATTTATCTACAGTTTCGTAATTTTAATTTCTCTAGCGCTAGTCTTTACAGCCACTTTAATTATTTAAATCATAGAGGTTGTTATGACAATCAAAATTGGTGAGCTCGCTAAACGCACAGGTGCCACAGTAGAAACCATTCGCTATTACGAAAAGGAGCACTTATTACCCGAGCCTTTTCGTAGCGAAGGGAATTATCGTTTATATAATGAAGAGCACATTGAGCGTCTACAATTTATCCTACATTGCCGTACGCTCGATATGGCTTTAGATGATGTGCGAATCTTACTTGAATACTGGGAGTCGCCTGACAAGGACTGCGGCGATGTGAATAACTTGCTAGATGAGCACATTCATGCTGTGGAAATACGAATGGAAGAACTGATGCACTTAAAGCATCACTTGACCGTTTTGCGCCAGAAATGTGCAAGTAGTGCACCAGCGTCATCATGTGGCATTTTAAACGCGCTTGTCGATAACTCCTGTCATGAGTAATGATATCAGTAGTGTTCATTTCTGACGGATCAAATCATGAAAGGTTAAATACGCCCTGATGTTAAGCACAAAAAAACCCAGCAATGATATTAAGATCACTACTGGGTTGGAGGAAATAACAACTATGTTGTGCTGACTTAGAAAGTCTTATTTATCATTCATAGCAAGGTGGATATTACGATCTGATGCGGATGCGTCATCCACGTATTTTGAATCGCGCCATGTCGTATAAGCATAGACACCACTGTATGGGCTGATGCTGTTCTGACGGAAATCAGAAATCCAATTTTCGCCATCAAATATTTGGATATGGCCATGCGGGCGCTTTGATGAGCGATCATAGACAATAACATCACCTACTTGGGTTGGCATATCATTACTGATTTTGCTAAAACCTGCTTTATCAAGCGTGCCACGAGTGGCGTACTGATAGGCTGAAGGATTGGGTGTAAATTCATAACCAGCTGATTGTAGTGCTTTACGTACGTAACGGGCACAATATCCAGAGCTGCCAGATAAAGCCACTTTTGAGGCGCGAGCAGCAGCGATAGCGGGGGCTGAATTGCTGTCAGGAACTGTATTGACTTGCTGCTGTTGTTTTTCAGCGTATAAGCGGCTGTTTAATGATGAAAGCTGATTCTCTTTTTGCTTGGCCTGCGCACTTAGGTTGCTAATTGCTTGACTAATTTCATCATTATTAGAAACATAAGCACCACTTTTGGTGCTATAGATGTTTTTTGATGAACCGTAGTTTGATGCCACAGAAGTATTGGTGATGGTATTATTTGTTTGAGAGATTGTGATAGCAGCACCACTCGTTTGTGCTATGCCCATACCCAGTACTGACAAAATCAATAAAGCCTGTTTCATAAATCTAATACCTACGGTTAATTCAAAATCGTCTGTTATCAACAACAGCGCAGTCAATTAAATCTCAACAACACAAGTATATATACGTCATAGTGACTGATACTTCTGCTGCATATTATTCATATAAAAAATAATTATTGGCGATCACAGCTCATTGAAGTCTTACGAAGCTGTTACAAATCAAGCTGCTGACCAAAACACAAAGCCGACTTTAGCATAGGTTGTTTAGCCTGTCATTCCCCTTAAAAACCCCAAAAATACTTTTTTGATGTCGAAAAAATTGCTAATATCCCACATTTTACAATGTAAGTTTGTGTAACATGTACAGAATATAGCTGACTAGATTGACCACAATTTCTACTGTTTTATAAGCAAAAAAACGTCTGAGGGTTAAATCTATAATTTAGATTTAACCCTCAGACGTTTTTCTATTGGATGAAGTAATTACCCTATATAGGGTCTAACTAATTATTAAGATAATATAATAATTTATAATATTAATATAGATGTTAATTCCCTACTGGCTTATGTAATATTACGTAATTGTTTCGATACATCCTGTATATTCTTGTATTAACCCTTAATTATTTATCTATTTTAAGGGTTAATAACCGATAAATCCGCTTACATTGTCATCAAAAGTTACAAATTCAAAGTTATTTTTGCTTTTAAAGTCGCAATAGCTAATGATTTTTTTGATGAAGAATCATTTTATAAGCAATAGAACAGTCTTATACCTGCCTCATTTACTTTTAACGCTAACACTATAATCAAAGTATTCTTAACTGCTAACACACTATAATTGCTGCTCTACCGATTCAATATCAGCATAAACTTGGGTTGTCCCGTCTTTATTGAGCTGCATAACCTGATAGGGCATGAATTTATTTTGATACTCCATACCTGGGCTACCAATAGGCATGCCAGGTACGGCAAGACCCATAGCTTGTACTGGCGGATTTTCTAAAAACTGCGCCATATATTTAGCGGGTACATGACCTTCAAAGACGTAACCATCCGTAGTGACTACAGTATGGCAAGAACGCATTTCATTTGGAACGCTGTAGCGCTCTTTAAATACGGCTAAGTCCGCAACATCTTGCGCGGTTGCACTTAGACCATTATCTTCTGCATGACTTATCCATTCTTTACAGCAGCCGCAATTGGCATCTTTATAGACAGTGGCTGAGACGTTTTTTAGTAAGTCTGGTTTACTTACTGATGTCATCATAGAATTATTTATAACGTTTGGTTCAGCTGTCTTTGGAACAGCCAAAACATCTTCAGTTGATGCCGATGTTGTGCTTGCATCAGATACGCCACTACTCGGTTGGCTACAAGCAAATAGTGATGAGGCAGCCAGTAATAATAACGTACTACGCAACCCCTTAGACAGATAACGATTGAATATAAGACTGGATTTTATTTTTAAGGGGGTCATAGTGCTCTCTCATGTACTGTAGATATTGTGAGCTATAGAAGGTCAAGTAACACTTCATATCGTTTGGTAATGTAGCATAATAACCCATCAAACGGAGTACGTAAATTTATCCATTGAGCAGTGCGGACTGGTATCATAAGCAGTTTTCATTTTGAAATGCTGCCTGTAGTATTAACAGGTCTATCCGAGTTTTGGATTTTGACTAAAAATTCAAAACTCATAATTTTGGATAATTTGCGATGCGCCTGTCTACTATTAATCTACAAAAGCGTTTGAGTACTCACTCAAATCAATTACCGCTATGGTTTACGCTAGTAGCAGCATGGCTTGCAGGGGCTATTTTTTTATTTGCGCTAGCGCCTCATGGGTTCTGGCCGCTAGCAATAGTGTCACCAGCGATTTTATATGCGCTGTTGGTACCAAATATGAGTGGTCGTCGCGCTTTTATTATCGGTGAAGCTTACGGTATGGGGCTATGGTGCGTCGGCGGCTTTTGGCTCTATACTGCCATCCATGATTATAGCGATACTCCAACGTGGCTCGCATTGATTATGATTGGATTGATGGGTCTCGGTATGGGACTGTTTCATGGATTTTTAACACTAGTCTTTAACCGTATGGTAGGCAAACAACCCTTTTCATTTGCTGCTCTTTGGGTGCTACAAGAATGGTTAAAAACTTGGTTATTCACAGGCTTTCCGTGGCTATTTGTTGGTTATGCATTTACTGAAGAGTATTGGTTATCGTCCTTAGCACCCGTTGCTGGTGTTTTTGCCGTCTCTTTTGTTGCCATACTATTGGCTGCAAGTTTAGTAGAGCTACTGCTTCGACGCAGTAGTTATGCCGTCGTTTCTGTACTGTTATTAGCCATTAGCACATCATTATGGCTGGTCAATCCGCAATGGACAAAACCTAAGGGCACACCTGATCTGTCAGTGTCATTGATTCAAGGTAATATTTCACAAGATATAAAGTGGCTGACGCAATATCAAGTAGAAACGCTAAAGATTTATGCGAAGTTAACGCGCACTGAGTGGGGACGTGATGTGGTGGTGTGGCCTGAATCATCTATTCCGATGTTTCAGGATGAGGCTGCGGGCTTTATTAGTGAAATGATAGAAATGGCCAATGCGACCAATACGACATGGATAACTGGTATCCCTTATAAGGATAAAGCGGCATTCAATGCCAGTACGGATAAGTATCCCCCATTTTACAATAGCGTGATTGCTCGAGGTGTAGAAGCGGAAGGCCTATACAAGAAGCAGCGTCTAGTGCCTTTTGGAGAGTATATTCCATTTGAAGGCGTGCTCGATATTTTCCCAAGTTTGGCCGGTAGTCAGGATATTAAGAGCTATAGTCGTGGTAGTGATCAGCAGTCACCGCTAAAGGTGCGTGAACACAATATAGGGACGGCTATCTGTTATGAGGTAGCTTATCCAGATACCACGCGTAAAAATGCCATCGATACTGACTTTTTGTTGACCGTCTCTAACGATGCCTGGTTTGGCACTTCAGCAGGACCATTGCAACATTTGCAAATGGTACAAATGCGCGCGCTTGAGAACGGGCGCTGGTTTATTCGAGCGACCAATACTGGTGTTACCGCTATCATTAACCATAAAGGTCGTATTGTAAAACGCGCACCGCAGTTTGAGCGTACTGTACTACGTGGTGAGATACAGGCACGGGTTGGTAACACGCCCTTTATGCTTATGGGAAATTATCCTATCTTGATAATAATAACCCTGTTATTACTAATAAGCTATTTTGGCAAAGGTCTAACCACACTTAGAAGACGAGGGTAATAGTAAACTTAATCATAATAATTTAATCAGCGTAAGTTTTTTATTTTTTCTAGGTAACGTCCTAACGCACGTAAATATAAAAGTTTTAAACTATTGATCACATAAGAACTGATTGAAAAAATTATGTTGACATAAGGCACGCGCCTCATACTTAAAAAGAGATAGCTATATACGGTCTATCATCTTTTAGTTGATACTTTCATTTAATGCACGCGATTTTTGATTGTCATCTGCCTTAGTACCAAATTCAATAGTTGCATGTTGTATATTCTGATGCGCCAAATCTTCCTTGATGTTTTCTTTCATAGTAATAGTCTCTTCAAGCGTTATATCGGTCTTCGGTACAATATGAACTGTAAGAGCATTCTCAGTGGTACTCAAAGCCCAGATATGTAAATGATGAAAGTTTTGAATAAAATTATAGCTCTCTAAGATAGCAGTGATTTTACTGAGATCAACATTTTGAGGTACTCCGTCGATAGCAAGCTTGATACTCTCTTTTAGTAGACCCCAAGTCGATAACAGTATAACGACTGAAATAATCAAGCTAACTAGAGGATCAACGATATTCCAACTTGTATAGTAAATAATAATGCCCGAGATAACGACACCTAAAGAGACCAATGCATCTACCATTAGATGCAAGAAAGCACCTTTGATATTAATATCGTCTTTTTGACCTTTGTAGAATGCAAAAGCAGAAACAGTATTTATAAATACACCTATTAGAGCTGTAATAATAATAACTTTTCCTGCAACTTCCGGTATCGTATCAAATCGACCCAAGGCCTCATACGCAATACCTATAACGATTGCAACTAACAATATGGCGTTAATAAGAGACGCCATTATAGAAGCTTTTTTGTAGCCATAGGTATAAAGCGTAGTAGATGCTTTCTGTGCTAATTTCATTCCAATTAACGAGATTATTAAACTGGCAACATCACTTAAGTTGTGGCTAGCGTCTGCGATTAAAGCTAATGAATTAGTTGAATAGCCCACTATAAACTCGATGAGCGTAAATGCAGAATTTAGACCAATCCCAAAATAAAAAGCTTTATTCATATTTTTAGGGTCTGGAGCTTGATGACTGTGGTTATCTGAATTACTCATAATTTACCCTTGTTTAGGTTGCTGCATTTTATTAAAGGTAGAAAATAAGTTTATTGCATATTTTCTATATTGCACAGTCAATATTGCTCTAATACCGTAGACACACTTATTTTTATCAATAAACTGAGCCACAACTTGATTGTGTGTCCTATCTCTCCTTGGGCGAAAAAAGCGGATTTTACTGTAATCTAACTGGCTTACGTAAGCTTCTTGTTCTCATGTTCAAGCTCTTTAGTATGTGTAGCTTAGTCTTGAATGTTGGTTAGTATAGTTTCATTAGTGTGCTTTTTATGACATGACCACATAAAGGTGTAATCGTTTAATGCTTCAATCAGCATACGAACGGCGCGTTCTTTAATCTCAGGAGTGTAGGTTTGTCTTTTCATTATCGTATTCTCTCAGAAAGATGATTTACCGCTTCTTAACAGCGCGTGTAAAACCTTGCATCTGACGACTAAGCCGGTCTTCATAGTAAACTATCCCAGTATTGTCAGAAACTTAACGTCTTGTGAGGATGTACTAAGTGCTAACTTCAAAATGGTTGAAATACCTACGCTAAATGACGACAAAAAAAGCCTAAGCAATCTAATGAAAAAGTAGATAATAAAAACCCAATCTACATGACAAACAAAAAAATGCCTTTGGGAGTTGACTCCCAGAGGCATTTAGTTTTAAATATAGCTAACGGTTACAGCGTGTTGACGCACACTGTAACGAACAAATAAGCACCTGAACTGCGTTATTTGAACAGCATTAAATGCCCGTGTAGGTGCATTTTATCCAAAATATGCTTTCATATCAACCTTATTCACTATACATTTTAAAAACTGCTTGTTCGCTCGTTACCTCCTTGTGCTGCTCTCTCTGTAATTGTTACCCGTCAAATGGGTGGCAGGCCTCGGCGACGACTGCGTTTGACAGAAGGGTAAAGCTCTCGACAGGGGGTTCTAGACATATTGAGCAACGCAATGAGTGGTTACTCGTGCATATCGTAGCGGTATATTGGGTTTAGGCCCTTGCTAGCGTATGACAGCACAGTAGCGGTTAAGAGCGTGTCTAGGCGGTGCTATCAGCCGTAATCTTAACAACCGTAGCTTGATACAGTGATACGGTCTTGATGACGCGATGGGCGATGAAGTCGGCATGACTAATCACATCAAATCCAAGGAATGCACTAAAGCGTTTGTGAGTATTTTTTTACTCATAAACGCTTTAGGGTGAGTGTTCCTTGAAATCTGCTCAAGGCTCCAAAATCAGCATAAATTTACTTAGGCTAATTTAAATAGTATATAGCCCACTAGGCTATATACTATAAGACTTCAGAGAAAAATTTAGAATAGTTCTTATACAACAGTCATTTATTCAGTGAGTCGATATTGTCATAGTTGATTCATAAGCTTAGTGTGAATAGAACGAGATCTACGCTTTAGGTAAAGTCTCTTCCTAGCTCATAACTATTCTTTATCTTGGAACCTTGAATACTTTTATTTAATCAACATCCAAGGCGTTATCTTTGTTTTGAATAAGTATGAGATCATCTTGAGCTTTCTTGAGTTTATTTTGTAACACAGTCACTTGTTCTTGTTCTGATAGGTGACGGCTCGATAGCTCGCCATATTGCTTATTCAATATACTATGTTCAGCTTCAAGTTTAGCCTGTATTTGAGTCAGCTGCTCATAAAGTCCTGATAGCTTATCACGTTCAGCGGTGACCGCCTTTAGCTCTCCTTTGATCTCTGCGGTAGCAGTTTGTATCTCATTGCGTTCAGCTGTGACCGTCTTTAGCTCTGACTTAGTGGCTTTAAGCTCCGCCTTTAAACGTGCAATCTCTGCTTTATCGCTATCAGCTGTAGCTTTAAGCGTGGCTACCTCACCAAGACTACTAGTAAGCTCTACAGATTGCTTATCTAATGCGCTACGTGTCTCTACAAGCTGTGATTGTGCTGTTTCTGCTTTAGTTCGTTCAAGCTCTAATTGATGCTTAGTATCTGATAGCGTCTGTTTGGTAGCATCATGGTCAGCTGTGGCTTGCTGAGCGCTTTTAGTTGCTGCTTCCGCAGTAGTGGCCACTTCGTCCAGCTGCTGTAGTAGATCTGCTTGTTCACCCTCTAAGGTTTTAACTGCTTCTTGCGCTTCGTCCGTCTCTGCTTGTGCCTTAACCTTAACCACCTCTAGAGCTTCACGCTCCTTAGACAGCCTATCGTTCGCCATATCAATAGCTGTCTGCCACATATCAGCGCCAAGCGTGTGCAAGCGTCCAGTGATACCGCTAGGTAAATCCACTTGTTGTAGCTCTTGCTCTTCCTGCTGTTCTCGCTTCCAACTCTGCATAGCATCACTAATGGTAGTGAATGAGCCACCGCCTAGCGCCTTACGCACCTCTGCCAGTGTCGGCTTGATCCCTTGCTCCTGTAATCGGTCAGCTGCTGCATGAATATCTTGTGTGGTGAGTGCCATGATTTTGTATTCCTTGATAGTGCATTGTAGTATGTTGTATATAGTATAATACAATATACAACATACTACAATACAAGGTGTAAAAAAACCCCAAGTCGTCTTGAGGTTATAACTTGTTGGCTAAGACTTAATGATCAGTTAGGTATTCTTCTAGGGCATCATTGATCATGTCCTGATAGTTACCGCCTGTCTGCTTGGCTCTGTCCTTAAACTTAGCAAGAATGCTTGGGCTGATAACACTGGCTTCTGTAGTAAGCGTTTGTGGTTTGATACTGCCACGGATCGCGCCTGACCAGTCGGTGATTTCTGGAATGTCCGATAGATCAATGTCGTCATCGCTAAGCGTTGCTAAGTACTCTAAGTCCGCTTGCTGCTTAGCCGTTAATGGCGGCAACTTATCTATGTGATAACTAACCTTGTTCATATTGTCTCCTTTCAATCTTTATGGCACGCCTGGCAGAGATAATGCGTATAACCTCAGGCCATAGATTTCAAACACTGCAAAAGCATTGGCCTTTGACTCTTAAGTAAGCCATATATCATAATTGGTAGTAAACATAGTAATTACCTACCTTGACTGACTTTTGGTAAGTAGCTCTCAAGCGCTTTGTTTGGCTTGTTAAAGCTTTCAGGTTCCCGCTGTATGAGGTTAATCATTTCACGCTTAAAAATATCAGTACTCATTTTACCGTCATAGCTTAAACCTGGGTGATCGTTATAGTCGTTCATAAACTGCACATTATCAACAATTGATTTGATCTTATCTTCTGACAATTTACCGTCTTTACCAGCAATTTTATCTAATAACTTTTTGTGAAATTTGAGCTTTAAGCCTTTATAGCCCTTCCCTCTTGCTTTTTTTTGATACTCTACACTGACTTTATAATTCGTATTTTCATTTATATCATTGATAGCTGTTTCAATAACATATCTTCGCAACTCACTAAATTGCTTATACTTATCTTTAACACACATTACGTGTTTAAACTCTTCTATCGTAAACTCTTTGCTGTACTGGTATTGATTAACCCACATTACCACCAATTCATACATTTTTATTGAATGAATACTCGATAACTCACCTATTTCTAATAGCTTGTATTTAGTGAAATTAGCTTTAAGTTGCGTCAAATATGGCAGTATTTTATTTGCGAATGATAATACGACTTCTCCGTTATCCGGATCATAGACAATACTACTAACAAGCCTTGTTTGAAGCGTTTTATTCTCGGGCAAGCTCATAACAATATCGACGTCATATAAACGTTTGCTTGCGTTCTCTATGTCACGATAAACATTCTGTTCGTTCTTAGACTTCTTACCAAAAAACAATGATTTAATATCATCAACTGTTACTTTATATTCTGTGTCTTGCGTGACATTTGGTGCATCAGGCCTACTATCAATCTGACTAATACAAGCAAGCATGAGCTCTTTATCCGTCTTTTGCATTGTGTACGTTGCTAGGATTAAATCATTTGACTGAACAACTAAGTTATTTTCCATTTCAACTCTGCGCCCATAGTTACATTTAACAAGATATTATCATAAAATAGAGTTATAAAAAGAGTGTTTTTTATTTATCTCTGTTTTTTGCTCATTTACTCTGTTTTCTGCTCATTTACTCTGTTTTCTGCTCATTTACTCTGTTTTCTGCTCATTTACTCTTTTTCTTTCTTGTAAGGTATTGATTTTAACAGGGAAAAAAGGCTCTTAAACAGGAGTAAACAGGAGTAAACAGGATTAAATAAACCCCTTAAAGAAACGGGTGATAAACTTTTTTGTGGATAAGTGAAAAATCATCACTTAAACCGCGTAGCTTGCCTAAGTAACTTATTTCTCAGTAACGGTTCTTTTGAGGATTAGATTAAGGACTAAATCCTCGACTGGGTGTATTAGTTCTACTCACTTGATGCTGATAGGACTCTAAACCGCTCTGTATCGCTTTGTGTTGGCTTTCAGACAACTCTTTACCATATCGCTCAGTAAACGTCTCTAAAGTGGCTTTAAGAGCCTCTGAGTAGGTTTTACGCTGGGTTGTTGGTAAGGAATTAACATCACGCAACGCAAGTTTGAATTGCTGACAGGTTTTATCCAAGATATCTGCTAAATGTTCTTTAGCAACCTCCCTTGCCTCAGCTGGGTAGTTATCCTGATTGATGTAATCCATTAATTCTTCTATATAGCTGAACGATGACATGGTGTCCCGAGTCATTCTGCCAACCTCTCCTGCGCTACCGCCTAGCTTGTCAATGATACTAGTATTAAATGTCGCACGCTTTTGATCAATATCGTCCCTAAAGTCCTCAAAATGCTTAATAAGTGCCAGATACTGCTCTCGTTCAGCTTTAGGATCACGCAAAAGCTTGATAATGGATTTGTTATTTTCAACCAGCGTGTAATCAAAACGTTTGCCCACTTGCTGTAAGTGATCTCTAAACCCTAGCGCTTTATCTTTATCTTCAATACCAAGGCGCTTTGCAAACTCGCTAAGTATCGCAACTTGACGCTTATCAAATTTATCAGGGGCATCCTCTATCGTTTCTCCTTGTGCCCAGCTGATTGCCATTGAATTGTGATGGCGTTGAATTAAACGCATGGCTAAGTGCAGCTTCATACGTTCAGCATACTCAAAGATTCTCTCATCTTTGTGACGGTTTGCTCGAGTGTCTCGATCAACTTGTCTTTGCTGTCGATCAAGTCGAGCAGCTCTTGCTCGTCGTGCTGCGTCATCGAAGGGGTTGGGGGCTGGTCTTGCACTTCGCTCAGTTGCTTTGTTAATTTCAATATTTGACTTTCCGATAGCTTCAGTGATTCCCTCAATTGCTTGTTTTGTGTCGTCAATTCTTTGTGTGAGCTTGTTATTTGCTTGTGCTGTGCCATTAATTCTTTGTTTTGTGTCATCACATCGCTTTGGTAGGTTTTCGCATCGTTTAGCTGCCCAAGCAATGCCTGATTTTGCCTCTTCAACGCATCGTTTTGTGTCGTCAACTCGAATTGCCGTTCTATTATTTTGTTCTGTGCAGTACGTAATGTGAGGTTCTGAGCTTCCAGAGAGGTGTTTTGCAAAATCAGCTCGCTGTTTTGTGCCTCCAATGCTGCCAGGTAGTCTTGCATTTTTCTCAGTTGCCCAAGCAAGTCCTTTTCTAAGTGCGCTAATTCGTCGCTCATTGTCTGCTTCCTGTTTGATATGGTTGTCAGCCACCAATTTATTACGTGCTTTGATGGCGCGGTTGGTGTCTCCTTTTTCGGTCGTGATGCCTCGGCGCTCCATTGCCGTCGCCTCAACGCCCATTTTAATGGTGGGCTGCTGATCAAGCCCCTGATCCTTATAACTGCGCGCATCCATCAATGGCAGATGATGCTGCGCCAACACTTTATTGGCGGTATCTACCCACATCTCCCGAACACGCTTAATCTCTTGCATCGATGACGGCAGATCATGCGCCTTACGTTTTTTGTTGGACCACTCAAACGGGGTCTTAAGCTTTGGATCAAACGCCAAGGTTTTATTCGGTCCAATGGTAGGCGCTCGAGTAGTGACTAAAATATGCGCGTGAAAATTACGGGGATCAGGGTTCTCCTCACCCTCACGCAAATACTTAGAGCTTGGCGGTACATTAGGATCAAAAGGCAATTTCATCACCGGACGATGGATACACACATCAGCAATCACCTCCATATCGTCGCAAAGCTTTTGGGCAAAGTTGATGGCCAGCTGATGCCGATCATATTCGTCTAACTCATACGGCAAATTAATCAGCCACTCACGCGCCACCCGACTGTCCGAACGTGTCTCTGCCGCTTCAGCGGTATTCCAAAGCGTCTCTCGATCCACACTCACACCCAGCGCCTTTAGCGAAAATGGTAAAACAATATCGCTACTCATAACCCCAGACTTTTTACTATAGTCATGCGTCTTGCCATATTTGGCATCATCAAGCACATCCCCAGCACGATAGGCCGCCGACGCCACAGCTGACTGCCCTGATTTTCGAGAAATCGCCTTTGTCGCAATATGTACCATCGTCATAAAGAGCCACCTGCTATTGTTGCTTTTTTCACACCACCGCTTTTTGTGGTGTGCGGGGTTTGGGGTTTCCCCAACGAAGAAGGATTCAAAATTAAGATAGTAACGAAGTGGATAGATTAAATTTTGAGTCGTTACTTCGCCCTTAGTCAGGGAGACGCCACCATCAAATACTAAAATAATATATCTGAGGTGTCTGATGCGGTTGTGTTAAAGCTTACCACAAGCGATTGAATGATAGTGAGGTGCTTGCTATGCTGAGTAAAATTTAATCGATAAGGGTAAATCTGATGTCAGTATCTAATAATAAAGCACCTATGTCTATTTTTGATAGTCAAGACTCTAATGAGCTAAAAGAGCGTCAACGGTTAGAAGAGTTAAAACGCCAAGCTAAGGTTCAGCAGGTGAAGCTGGATAAACGATTAAACAAGCAGAAGATTCTAATGGGGGCATTTTTGGGTCAAGTATTGGCAACTGAAGGTGAAACTGAGCAAATGATTCGAGATTACTTCGCCATTCACTTTCCAGATTTTTTAACAAGGAAATCAGATAAGTTTTTATTCAAAAGTATGATCGAGAGTTTAGGTGGTGATATAGGATTGGGTGAGGAAGAGGATCCATTTTTAGCCAACGTAAAAGAAAATAATAAAGAAGCTACTGATCAAAATACAGGCGTTGAAGGCAGAA
Organism: Psychrobacter sp. TB15; assembly: GCF_000511655.1. Lineage (NCBI taxonomy): Bacteria > Pseudomonadati > Pseudomonadota > Gammaproteobacteria > Moraxellales > Moraxellaceae > Psychrobacter > Psychrobacter sp. TB15. The sequence continues at coordinate 5,536 of NZ_AYXN01000007.1, read as the reverse complement.
ATACTGATAGCAATAACCAAACGCAATCTGACTCTCTGGCTAATTATAGAGAACAGGATTCGCTACTAGATGACAATAGTCATGCTACTGGTGGAAGTAATCCAAACTATCATGGGTAATAGGTTATGTTTATTGAAAGCCACAAAGCTGCGCTATCAAGCTTTGATGCAAATATAGAGCCGTATATGGTCGATGGTGTAGTGGCAGATAGTGAAGGCGCTTTATCTGTGATGCTGCCACTTGCAAGAAATACGATAGCCATTAAATTTGCAGAAGATGATCATAGCGTTGCGGAAATGGTAGCTCGTGCATTTACTTTGTTTGAAAACTTCTGCACAAGCGATCAAGCATACGCTTTTTACAATGAGATGATGGAAAATCCAAAATTATATGATCGTGTGATGCAGTTCGTTACTCTGATGCTAATAGCTGATAAGCCATTAGGAACCCTTGCCATAAGTAAGGCAGTGGATAAAAAACATGCAAAGCTTTTGAGTGATGTTCGGCTGATTGGTGGAATTTTTGGGTTTTATGATAAAGAGACTAAGGTTTATACAGATGATATCACTTGCATAACTCATCTCAATGGAACAACTAAAGAGCTGACTCTGCCCCCTGAGAAGGTTTTGATGCTGATGAGCTATTACATAAATGGCCAACGTGTATTGACCATGATGCCCTGGTGATGGGTTTAGGTTAAAGTGCAGTTGCACAGGATCATGGATAGTCTTTTACATATCAGCATAAAACTTCTGGATAAAGTCACGAGTCTTGCTCATGAGTCGCTCGTGAAGGGGTTTGCGCTCAAATAGCTTAACTTTATAGTTAGGTAGCGCTTTCACTTCGTTACGGTCAGGTAGCCGCTTGCTAGTCTTATACTTTCTGAGGATCTCTTGCATGACATCGGCTTTCAGATTGTTATCTTTACATAGCTCTTGGTACGCAGCCTCCTTCTCTACGTCCCAAAAGTGTGCAAAAGCCTCCTCTACTGTCTGACCATCTGGCATTTTAGGCATCTGCTCCTTGATGAACTTTTGGATAAGCTCTTGCTTGTCGCGGAAGGTCGGCTCATTCATGATTAAATCGTTCACCTGGGCTTGGTACTGGGCTGCCTTCTCTTCGTTGCCATCGTCTTGCTGCTTATTGGCTTGCTTGAGTAGCTCTAGTATGTAGCCGACATTGATACGATCGCTATGTAGCATTTCAATCTGAAAGTTGATGTCATCGAGTATTGAGGTTTTATCCTGGCTATTCTTGTTCTGGGTGCGAATGTTGCGGTATAGGTCTATATATTTACTGGCAAAATTGGCGAAGTCTTCTTTATTCAGATCTGTATCAGCCTGGTCGTAGTCTACGAAGGTACCTAACTGCTCGTTATAGCGCATCACTTCACGAAAGGCTTTGATAAATGCTAACTGCTCATCTTCAGTCTCTAGTGTATCAACGGCCTTATAATCAGCGCAGATGTCTAAAAGGGTCTTAGCGGCTTGATCGTAGTGCTTTCGTAGCTCATGCATTTCAGGAATGACGGCGATATCTTTCGCTTGCTTGTTGGCAAACAGGGCTAGAGCGTCGTCGGTGTTTTGCTTTAGGTTACGAAAGCAGACGATATTACCAAAGGGCTTTTTATCGTTATAGATACGGTTGGTGCGTGAGAAGGCTTGTACCAGACCATGGTACTTTAGGTTCTTATCCACGTATAGCGTATTTAAGGTTTTGGCGTCGAATCCTGTCAGAAACATGTTCACGACGATCAGAATATCGATCTTGCGCTGTTTTACTTTGGTGGCGATATCACGATAGTAAGGATAGTAGTTCTTGCCTGAATCAAAGTTTGTAGCGAATGTATGATTGTATTGGCCAATGTAGCGATCTAACTTGTCGCGGCTGCTCTCATCAATTTGGGCAGGGGTTTCAAAGCTGGACTCTGCAATGAGCCCATTGTCTTCGAAACTGGCATCGGTCGCTTCGTTGGCCGCATAAGAAAATATCGTAGCAATGGTGAGTGGCTTGAATGTAGGGTCATCGGCTTGCTTTTGCGCTTGAATACGCTCAAAAGCGTCGTAGTACTGCGTGAGTATATCAACGGAGCTGACGCAAAATATGGCGTTAAACTCGCGGCGTTTGGTCTTGGTGTCATGCTTTTCGATGATATAGCGAGCGATATCATCAATGCGTTTAGGGTCGTTATAGACCTCTTGAGTGTCAATGGCGGTGACTTTTTCATCGGCAGCACTGTCGTTTTTGGTGAATTTACCCACATAGTCAATCTGAAAGGGCAGCACGTTTCTGTCACGAATGGCATCCACGATGGTGTAGCGGTGCAAGCACTCATCAAATAGGTAGGCGGTAGTGAGCTTAAGCCCAGCTTTGTTGTGAGCGTTGTCAATCAATATGGGTGTGCCTGTAAAACCGAACATCTGCGATTGTTGAAAAAAGCGTTTGATGTTTCGGTGCGTTTCACCAAATTGGCTGCGGTGACATTCATCAAAGATAAAGACGACTTTTTTGTCTTGTAAGTAGCGGATTTTTTCTTGATGGCGCTCTGATTTGATAGCGCGGTTGAGCTTTTGAATGGTGGTGACGATCAGCTTGTCGTGGGTCTCGCCGAGCTGCTTGACTAAGTTTTTGGTGTTGGTGGTACTGTCTACGCTGCCGTCTTTAAAGGCGTTGAACTCATTGGCGGTTTGGGTGTCCAAATCATTTCTATCGACAACAAACACCACCTTTTCGACATCGGGTAGCCCCATGATGATTTGACTGGCTTTAAATGAGGTCAGCGTTTTGCCTGATCCTGTGGTATGCCAAATATAACCGTTTTTGTCTGAGGCGGTGGCGCGCTCAATTAAGCGCTTGGTGGCATGGACTTGATAGGGTCTGAGCACCATCATGGTCTTGGAGTACTCATAGAGCACGACAAACTGAGCGATCATCTCGGTTAAATGCGTAGGGGTTAAAAACACCTCAGCAAAATCAACGATTTCATTGATCGGTTTGTTGTCGCTGTCCGCCCAGGGAAAGGTAAAATTAAAGTGCTGAGTGCCTTTGGCATAGTAGCGCGTGTTTGCGCCATTACTGATGACGAACAGCTGAACGAACTCAAATAAGCCATGTCCTGCCTTGTAGGCGGCTTTTGAGTAACGCATGGTCTGATGGAATGCCTCGGCAATCTCGATGCCGCCACGGCGCTTAAGCTCGATTTGCACTAGGGGCAAGCCGTTAACCAAGATGGTGACGTCAAAGCGACTGGTGCGCCCGTTTTGGCTGCTGTGGTCAACCATAATCTGATTGCTCAGCTGCCAAATGTTGTCATCAGCGTTTGGCCAAAAAAACTGAATATGGCGTGAGCTGCCATCATCGAATTTGACGTTGAACTTATCGCGCAGCTTTTTGGCACGCTCAAAGGCGCTGCCACTGCCAAGATGACTGATAACTTGCTTCCACTCATCATCAGATAATGGCTGATCCAGCTGATTGGCGCGGACGATTTGCGTCTTTAGGTTGGCAAGGAGTGCCGCCTCGGTGGTAATGGTAACGCGCTCATAACCCAAATCCTGCATTTGCGTCATTAGGCTGTCTTCGAGTTGGTACTCACTTTGCTCAGTCATGTTATACCTTATACAAACATCTGCTGTAATAAGCCTTTTTTCCACGTTTTGGCGTGGTCGATTTGCTCGGCAACGTTATCAATTTTTTGGTCAATAGCGGTTAGGAAGTTGGCAATTTTAGTTTGTTCTTCGCAGCAAGGATATGACATAACAGCGCTTGCTACGGTTTTCCAATCAGCGCGTGGCATCTTTGAACCAGACTGAATACTCGTAAGCTCTGAAAAACCTTCGCTTTGTATATATTGATATAGGTAATTATTAGATATCTCTATACCTGTAAGAACCCAAATCTCAGTAGAGCAGACACCCTTAAAGTCAGGCTGGGCAAATTTATTTAAATATGGACGTAATTTTCCATACAAAACATTAGATCTTTCAAATACGTTTTTCGTGCTTTTTTGATTTTTACTGTCAGTAGTGCCTAGTATTGTCCCTGTACCTTGCGATAAGTGTTCAAGTTCAATGCAAGGTAGATTATTTTCTACTTTAGGATTAAAGCTTTCTGATTTGTTCGTGAAAACGTTGCCAATCAAACTTTCTTCCCAATCCTCAAAATCACTACCATCGTCGGCTTTAAAGCGCAGTTTTTGGCTAAAAAGCTGCTGCATCATGCCTTTTTTGTACTCGGTAAGCAGTTCATGCTTTTGGGTCAGCTCGTCGATCTTAGTATCGACAGCGGATAGAAATGTGGCGATTTTGGTTTGTTCTTCTTTAGCAGGATAATAGATTTCTAAATTCTGTAGTTCAGAAGTATCTAGCTTACCTGCCCCAATACCTGTTGATGTAACTTTATTTTGGATAATGTTTTCTTGAGATAGCAACCATTGAAAAAAATAATATTCGTTCAAATCTTCTTTAGTAATAATAGATTTAACATCTTGATTGAAGGCTACGTCTTTTAAAGCCATCCCCATCGGTATTTTTTTAAACAGCATGCTCCCACGAACTAGAATAAGTATTGAGTTTTTTGGGGCTAACTTTGACCCTTTTTTGAGTCCTAAATCAGTAATATTAGACCTCTTGCAAAAGTCATAATTTAAGCTCGGAATTAATGATACCAGCAAACAGCTTCATTCTAAGATCATAGCGCTGACGACGGTTGCGATATTTATGAGCCACGATTTTAAACAACTTGATTAAGCCTATTTTGTGCTCAACCACAATACGGAACTTTGCCAGATAGTGATTGGCCTGTTTGCATATCTCTAATAACTGACCACCACGAGGTTTCTTAAATGGCGTGAAAGTTTGCTCATGTAACTTTGCTAACCCTTGATAACCACTATCGGCTAGTAGCTTGGCGTCACAAGGTAACCAGTCAGGACAAGTATCTTTATACAGCTTAAAATCGTGGATTGACCCTTTACAGGTTTGCACATCAAGTATCAAACCAGTTTGCCAATGAACGATAACCTGCGCTTTTAAGGTGTGTTGTTTTTTCTTACCGCTGTAGTAGTCTCTTTGGTTTTTTTTGGACGCTCAATAGGGGTTTCGGTAGCATCAACAATGACGACTGACCAATTGATGTCGTCATCGACACGACTAGGCAGCTTTTTAGGTAATTCAAACTTGCCAGAGTCAATCAGTGTGTCTTCTACTTTACGAATGATACGGCTAGCAGAAGACTCATGAATACCAAAGTCCATACTGATATGATAAAGCGTGCGGTATTCACGCCAATAAGTCAGGGCTAGTAGTATCTGCTCCTTAAGACTGAGCACACTTGGTCTACCTGATTTGGTCTTAGATGCTTCATGCTCTTGCATGGCATCAAGCATGTCATAAAAGGTGGCTTTATGAATGCCAGTGTAGCGTTTAAAACCAGCGTCACTTTGTTTGAGTAGCTTATCTATGTTTGGCATGGTTCTTAGACAACGATGAATGTTCTTCTTATTTTAATTCCCTCTGCTACTTTTGCAAGAGGTCTA
>NZ_AYXN01000006.1:0-35408 GCF_000511655.1 Psychrobacter sp. TB15 | reverse complement strand
TCCTTCTAGGGCATGGATGTAAGGCGTCAACCGTTGTCACCTAAGATGACATCTACCTTGTCAACTCTGCTTATTGAGATCATAATCATTCTATGAAAACGCTCAAACTACGCACCAAAGACAAACATGCCAAGCAGCTCAATATCTTAGCTGGTGCGGTCAACTTTGTCTGGAATTACGTCAATGAGCTTAGTTTTAAACATCTTAAGCGCACAGGCAAATTCTTTTCAGCCTATGACTTGGCCACGTACACCAAAGGGGCTAGTGAATACCTAAATCTGCACAGTCAAACCTTGCAAGCGATCAGTGAGGTTCACGCTAAATCCCGTAAACAGTTTAAAAAAGCCAAACTCAACTGGCGTACTAATAATCCAAAAGCCAAGAGAAGAAGCTTGGGCTGGATTCCGTTTAAAAAGACTGCCATTAAGCACTTAGCAACCCGTCAATCAGGCAAGAAAAGCCTTAAGTCCACTATCCAACTAAGCCTCGCTAAGGGTAAAAAACTCACAATAGATCTATGGGACAGCTATAATCTAGCCCTGTACAGCATCAATACTCTGGAGCTAGTGCAAGACAATCGCGGCCACTGGTATGCCTGTATCACCGTTAAAGACTTTCCTAAGGTTAAAGGTGGTGATGGTAAGGTTGGTGTTGATTTAGGGTGTAAGGATGCTGCTACCAGCAGCCAAGGCGACAAGCTAACCATTAAGCAAACCCAGAAATGGGCTAAAAAACTTACCATTGCTCAAAGAGCAAACCATAAAAAGCGCGTAAAAGCCATTCACGCCAAGATAAAAAACACTCGTCAAGACTTAATTCACAAGTTTACCACCAGTCTGATTAAGGACAACGCCTTGATAGTGGTCGGTAAACTTCAATCAAGCTCATTTACTTCAAGCAAACTAGCTAAGTCTGTCTATGACGCAGGATGGTTTGAGATGAAGCGACAACTGGATTATAAATGCAAGTATGCAGGTTGTCACTATATCGAAGTTAATGAAAGTTACACCACCCAGACTTGTTCGTGTTGCGGCTCACGCCAAAACAGTCCGAAAGGTAGAGCAGATCTTGGAATAAGAGAATGGATATGCGAGTGCGGTGTCACTCATGACCGCGATATTAACGCGGCCAAAAACATTCTTGCGGTCGGGCTTGACCGTCTTGTAGAAGGAATCCCCTCCGTTTAGGGAGGGGAGGAAGTCAACTGTTGCAATCAAGCACTTTTCTTTAGTTTGCTATCGGTTACAATATGAGCTAGAGATAATAATAACGAAGGTAACGACTTTATGGATAATCTATTAACTGCGCGGTCGCATATTGAGCTTAAAAGCGGCAACAACGACATTATTAATATTGGTAACGATCAGCCGTTTGTACTATTTGGCGGCATGAATGTCTTGGAGTCTAAGGAGCTAGCGTTTGAGATCGCTGAGCAGTATATCGAGATTTGCGAGCGCTTAGGAATTGGTTATGTGTTTAAAGCCAGCTTTGATAAGGCCAATCGCTCAAGTCTGCACTCGTTTCGTGGCCCAGGTCTCGAGCAAGGCGTAGATTGGCTCGGACAAATCAAAGAGAAGTTCCAAGTGCCGATTATCACTGACGTGCACGAGCCGTATCAAGCGCAGCCTGTCGCTGAAGTGGCCGATATCATTCAGCTGCCGGCTTTTTTGTCGCGTCAGACCGATCTGGTCGAAGCGATGGCTAAGACCGACGCTATTATTAATATCAAAAAAGCCCAGTTCCTAGCGCCGCATGAGATGCGTCATATTGTGAATAAATGCTTAGAAGCTGGCAATGACAAGCTCATCCTATGCGAGCGTGGCAGCGCCTTTGGTTATAACAACTTAGTCGTTGATATGCTCGGCTTTGATACCATGAAGCAAATGGATGTGCCGGTGTTTTTTGATGTGACCCATAGTTTGCAGCAGCCGGGCGCGCGTAGTGATAGTGCTGGTGGTCGCCGTGAGCAAATAACCACGCTGGCTCGCGCTGGCATGGCGACAGGGCTTGCAGGGCTGTTTCTGGAAGCGCATCCTAACCCTGAAGCAGCTAAATGTGATGGCCCCTGTGCGCTACGTACCAGTCAGCTTGAGCCCTTCTTGCGTCAGCTAAAGCAGATTGATGAGCTAGTCAAAGGATTTGCGGTGTTAGATACTCAGTAAGGTATCTGTCAATTTTTAACGGTTGTAGAAGGATAAAGCGATGGCTATTCAAACGGCAAAGGTTAGTATTGAAAATATTGATGACCAAGAGGGCATTGATGGGGTGATGACAGCGCTCAAAAATATCGATGGGGTTACTGCGGTTGAGCTTGATGCTGCTACGAACATCGCGCTAATTCGCTATGATGATACTGATACGAGTATTCATGCCTTTACTGCTGCTATCAGCATGGTGGATTATGTCACCCAGCCTTTTCCTATTGATGCGCCGCAGAACCCGCGTAACATGGAATAATGGTTTATAAATACATAGAGCGGACTTTATTTATCGTAAGTGACAACTTAACAGACACTAATAAAGTGTTAACCAAACACCCTTGTTGTTAGTACTAATATATCTTACCGTATATAGCAGCTACTCATTATTTATAATCACTAATAGTGAGCAGTTAGCTCATGAACAATAACTCATAGATAATAATAAGGAGCCGAATATGGCAAATCGAACGAGAATTATAAAAGTCGACGGTATGACTTGTGAGAAGTGTGTAGATAGTGTGCATGGCGCTACCGTTGGTATGGATGGCGTTATCAGTATTGCAGTTGATTTAGCCGATAATCAGGCTACGGTTACTTTTGATGACGCAAAAACTAGTGCAGAAAAAATCGCCACTGCCATCGACGATGCAGGGTTTGATGCCAGCGTCGCTAATTCATAAGTATCCCTTTAATTGCTAGCAGAACCAGTTATCTTAAATGACTGGTTTTTTTGTAGCTCACTGTTTTATAGCTCGAATCAAATCGCTGTAAGCGCTTGGTTTAAACGACTGACAGTACTCAACCGCTCAATGTCACTTGAAAATAGTCTGTAAAGCCTAATCTTATAACTACTATAATATACTTATTCTTTAATTATCGCTAAATGAGTGCTCCCATGACTGATTATTCCCGCACCGCTACTGACGAATCTTACGAAGTAGATACTGATATTCAGGCCAATACGGCCTTGCAGCCAGAGCGCGCGCATCTACAGCTAGCGATTGACGGCATGTCGTGTCAGGCCTGCGCTTCTAGGATCGAGAAGGTGCTGAATAAAAAGGATGAGGTTTATAAGGTCAATGTCAACTTTGCCGGCGAGACGGCGAACGTTGATTATAATCCTGAACAGACCACGCCTGAGCAAATCGCAGAATGGGTCAATAAGACTGGGTTTGTCGCCAATTTGCAGGCAGGCGATAGCTTATTTGCCAAAACTGATGAAGATACCGCGACTAAATGGCCTTGGCGCTTAATTGCCCTTTGGGTGTGCTTGATGCCTTTTTTGGTCGGTATGGCAGGTATGCTAACCGGCCAAGGTATGGCGTGGATGCCGCCGGTTTGGATACAGTTCATACTTGCAACTATCGTCCAGTTTGGTTTGGCGCTGCCGTTTTATAGTAGCGCTTGGGCCTCGATCAAAGGCGGTTTGGCTAATATGGATGTACTTGTGGTCATCGGCACCTTGGCCATTTGGGGCTACTCCACTTATCTATGGCTGACGCACGGCGATGGTACGTTAAATAGTTTACTACAAAGCGGACATGCTAGCGGTCATGGCGCGGAGAGTCTAGGCGTTTATTTTGAAGCGGGGGTGATGGTCATCGCCTTTGTGCGCACCGGCAAATATCTAGAAGAGCGTACCAAAAAGCACAGCTTGAATAGCATTGATTTACTGCTATCTTTGACACCAGATGAGGTTGAGCTACAGCAGGCGGATGGCAGTTTTCAAGCGCTGCCGCTAGCTGAGGTGAAGATGGGCGATATCTTACGTGCCAAACAAGGCAGCCGCGTTGCTACCGATGGCACAGTGATTGAGGGCAGCGGCTGGTGTGAGGAGAGTCATCTAACAGGCGAGTCGGTACCAATAAAAAAAGAAGTGGGTGATGAGCTGTTAGCAGGGGCCTTGGTCGAGAACGGCAGTTTATTATACCGAGTTGGTGCTAATGGCCGTGATACCAAGCTTGGCGACATGGTACAAGCGCTGAGCGATGCGCAGGGCTCCAAAGCAGATTTGGCTCGCCTTGCTGATAGAGTGACCGCTATCTTTGTGCCGGTGGTGATAGCTATAGCTATTATTACCTTTGCCATCACTTGGTGGCTGACAGGGATGGTCGATACGGCGCTTATGCATGCGGTGTCGGTATTAGTAATTGCTTGCCCTTGTGCGCTAGGGCTGGCAACGCCTGCCGCGATTATGGCGGGCATGGGAGTAGCAGCAAGGCATGGCGTCTGGTTCAAAGATGCGCAAAGCCTTGAGGCGGCAGGTCATATTGATACGGTCGTACTTGATAAGACAGGGACGTTAACCCTTGGAAAACCGGCTATCGTTGATCAGATGATGGTCGATAAATCGATAGCTGCCGACGATGTATTACAGCTTGCCGCTAGCGTTGAGGCACATGCTAGCCATCCGCTAGCGACGGCGCTCATCAATGAGGCGAGCGCACGCCAATTACAGCTCATGCCCGTAACAGATGTAAATGTAGTCAAAGGCGCAGGTATTCAGGCGACTATTGAAGGTTTAGGGATAGTCAAAGTCGGTACCGCTGAGTTTGCGAGTTTAAAGCTGCCTAGACTGATGCCAAAAGTTTGGCAAATTGCCAGTACGGTTGCCGTGAGTATCAATGATGAGCCGCTCGGCACTTTTGCCTTAGCAGATGATCTAAAAGCAGATACTCCGCAAGCAATTAATGCCCTACAAGAGGCCGGACTTAAAGTCATCTTAATGAGTGGCGACAAGCAATCTGTGGTCGATCATGTCGCTTGGCAGCTGGGTATTGATGAGGCTTATGGTCGCATGAGCCCGCGAGATAAGGCTAGTCAAATTGCTAAATTACAAACCGCAGGCCACAAGGTTGCGATGGCAGGCGATGGGGTGAATGACGCTCCTGCTATGGCAACCGCTGATGCAAGCTTTGCGATGTTTGAAGGCACAGATGTCGCGCAGCACAGTGCTTCCGCGCGCTTGATGGGTGAGTCCTTGATGCACATCGATGCGGCGCAAAAAATCGCCAGCGCCACACTGCGTAACATCAAGCAAAATCTATTCTTTGCTTTTATCTATAACTGCCTAGGTATTCCGCTTGCAGCTTTCGGTTTTTTAAATCCTATGATTGCAGCGGCAGCGATGGCGCTAAGCTCTATCTCTGTATTAATGAACGCGCTACGCCTAACGCGGTTTAAAACCCAAGTCGAGCTGGATGACACAACACGGGTTTCAAGTCCTAAAAAACTAGCTGAAGCTAAATAAAGTGCCAGAAAATTTAATCGAATTTATGCTATGATGCCAACTATCAAAGCTCATTATACTTTCCCTTTTTTATCCCACACACTTGGCATGACCAAAGGAATTCACAGACATTATGTACGCTGAAGAAATCACTAACGTTACGGCAATTAAAGACATTCGCGCTCGTGAGATTTTAGACTCACGAGGTAATCCAACGATAGAGGCGGATGTTATCTTAGCTGATGGCACTATAGGCCGCGCCGCCGCGCCAAGTGGTGCCTCAACAGGCTCTCGCGAAGCGCTTGAGCTACGAGATGGTGATAAGGATCGCTACTTAGGTAAAGGCGTCAAAAAAGCCGTCGCTAACGTCAACAGCCAAATCCGCAGCGCGCTGATGGATAAAGACGTCACAGAGCAGCAAAAAATCGATGATGCGATGATTGCGCTTGACGGTACTGAAAATAAAGAAAGCCTAGGCGCTAATGCTATGCTAGCGGTGTCTTTAGCAACTGCTAAAGCTGCGGCAAAATCACAAAGCCTACCGCTACATCAATACATCGCCAATCTGCGTAATCAGACTTCTTTGACGATGCCAGTACCGATGATGAATATCCTAAATGGTGGTGAGCATGCCGATAATACCGTCGATATTCAGGAGTTTATGATTGAGCCGGTAGGTTTTTCAAGCTTCTCAGAAGCACTGCGCGCGGGTACAGAGATCTTCCATAGCCTAAAATCAGTATTAAAATCACAAGGTTTAAATACTGCTGTCGGTGACGAAGGCGGCTTTGCTCCTAATTTGCGCAGCAACGAAGAAGCCATTACCGTTATTATGCAAGCGATTGAGCAAGTCGGCTATAAGGCAGGCGATGATATTCACTTAGCGCTTGATTGCGCTGCTAGTGAGTTCTATAAAGACGGTAAATATATCTTGGCAGGCGAGGGTAATAAGACTTTTGATAGCCAAGGCTTCTCTGATTATCTGGTCAATCTAGCGCGTCAATACCCGATTATCTCTATCGAAGATGGCCTTGATGAGTCAGACTGGGACGGCTGGAAATACCTAACTGAACAAATCGGTGACAAAGTACAATTGGTGGGTGATGACTTGTTTGTCACCAACCCTGCCATCTTGCAAGAAGGTATCGATAAACATATCGCCAATGCTATCTTGATTAAGTTCAATCAAATTGGTACGTTATCTGAGACGTTAGATGCTATCTATATGGCTAAAAACAACGGCTACGCGACCATTATCTCGCATCGTTCAGGTGAGACCGAAGACAGCACCATCGCTGATCTAGCGGTCGGTACAGCTGCTGGCCAAATCAAAACCGGCTCATTATGCCGCTCAGATCGCGTTGCGAAATATAACCAACTCTTGCGTATCGAGCAGCAGGTTCGAGCCAGCTATCGCGGCGCTGATGAGTTCATAGGCCTGCGCGGTTAACACTGCTTGGTCGCTAAACGGTCTTTTTCTACTGGGTTAGAAAGAGACCTTTTATTATCATAATGTGAAGCTCTTTTATGAAGTATTTTAGTCAATTCATGCTCTTAGCTTTAGCCATTGCTGTACTCTTAGGGCTACAGTATCAGTATTGGCTAGGTGAAAATGGCCGCGTTGCTAGCAAGCAGCTGTTGGCGCAGATCGAAGAGCAGCAGCAATCTAATGACAATCAGATAGCGGCTAATGAGCTGCTGCGCACTGATGTCCATGATTTGAAGACAGGTCTAGAAGCCGTAGAAGAGCACGCGCGCTTAGACTTAGGACTAATTAAGCCTAATGAAACCTTCGTTCAGATATCTACCGCTCCTACGACCCATACTCGCTATAATCCATAATTATCAGAAAACAAAGCTACTTTCAGCTGATATTTGCATCTCCACCTTCTCACCCTTTTAAATATCGATGATAGCCCTATCATGAATACTACTCCGAACATACACGCTATGATTGTCGCGGCCGGTCGCGGCAACCGTTTTGGCGCAGCTATTGCCAAGCAGTACACGAAAATCAACGGGCAAACGTTATTGCAGCATAGCGTGACTCGACTAGCCTCTAGTGGTTATATAGACCACTGTTATCTTGTCATCGCAGCCGACGATGAAGTGGCCTCTACCTTGACATATACGCTACCGATGAATTATGTCGTAGGCGGAGCAGAGCGTTGGCAATCGGTGCGTGCTGGCGTCAGCGCTATTCTGGGTAGTGGCGCTGATAAAAGCGATCTCGTCTTAATCCACGATGCCGCCCGTCCAGCTGTGCCTACTGAAGACATTGATAGCGTTATTACAGCCGCCATGTCTGAACCTTATGGCGCGATCTTAGCGGCTCCCGTCGCTGATACCTTGAAGCTATCTACAGCGCTACCTGCAAAGCAGCTCGATGATCTTAATGACCATCGTACTAATGGTAACGATTATATAAAAACTACCGTTAACCGTCAGCACATGTGGCAAGCACAGACGCCGCAGGTCTTTCGCGTCGGGGAGCTGAGCCACCTACTAGACTATATTAACGAACATCAGTTACATATCACTGATGAAGCGAGCGCCTTTGAGTATTTAGAGCTGCCTATTCGCTTAGTAACGGGTAGTCGCCAAAATATAAAATTAACCTTTCCTGATGACGCAATAGTGCTAGCTGCTATTTTAACTGCTCAAGTATCCTCAAGATAAAATAAACAAACGTTCTCAAATATAGTAAAAGACAGTCATTTTATATAGTAATAAAATATATTTATATTTCAAAAATAATACGTATAAAGCAGCTAAATTAGACAATAATCTCCTCCCTCCCAGAGCTAATACTCCGTTCCTCTTTGTTTTTGTCTCCAAAAACTATCAAAATCCTCTCAATTACAATTATTTAGCGCTTACAGCAGAGTTTGTTTGCTTTGTTGACCATAAGAGCCTATGATGTAACTAAGTTTATACAATTACACTAAAAAACTTATAATATATATAATAGTGCATTACAGTCCTAATTAATCTTGCTAGGATTTTATAATCATAAATACAATCATTTGTTTATTAATAGACTGGCCACTCAATTATAGGTTTATACCATAATAAGGAGAATCTAATTGTCAAAGCTCAATGCAGTAAGACGCTCAGACACAACTGATCTCTACCAATTCATCTATATTAGTCGTATTACTTCTATAGGGCTATCTGGCGCGAGTACCCTCAACGATATTGCTGAAGTCTCAATTGCACATAATAAAGCTGAAAATATCTCGGGTATTCTTTGCTATGGCAATGGCTATTTTTTTCAGTATATCGAAGGCTCAGAGCAGGCTTTAACGAATCTCAAAAACCGTATCTTAAAAGATAATAGACACAAGGATATACAGACTTTAGCGTTTTCGGCCATTACTGAGCGCCGTTTTACTGGCTGGTCGTTACGCTCAATCATCCTTGAGCGCTGGATGCTTAAAGATCCTAAAGTAAAAGAATTTCTACCGTTCAAGCCTTATGAATGGGCTTCTAATGATTGGGTGAAATTTTTGGAAATCCTACAAGGCTACTACGAATATCAAGAAATAGAGGACAAAATCGACACTCAGCCTATTAAGTATAGTGCACTAGGTGTCACTTTAAATAAGGTTGTCGGCCAGCATCAAGCCTTTTTCCTTATTCAAAGCGTATTAGGGATACTGATTGTTTTGGCTTTATTATGGTTTATGTTGTCAGATAAGCTATAAAGATAATATCTAAAATTCCATAACCTAGTCCAATAACACCCTTATAAAACCAGCTAACGTCGCGCGTTGGCTGGTTTTTTTTGCTTTAAGCTTTAGAATTTAATAGCTTTTGTGAGTACTGAGCTGCTGACCATTGAGAATTGCATGGCACTTGGACTAAGGGCACTTAGACTCAGGATAGAAAGGATATTAATTTTTAAGCATAAAAAAACCTTCAAAATCTAATAGACTTTGAAGGTTTCAAAAATGCTTATTACTAAAAATAAGTATTTTAAAATATGGCGTCCCCAGGGGGATTCGAACCCCCGTTACCGCCGTGAAAGGGCGGTGTCCTAGGCCTCTAGACGATGGGGACTAGGTCATACGCTTCAGCTGCTTTCACCGTTTATGCTGAAGTGGTGCACATTTTAATAGCGTCTGTGCTTACTGTCAAGCTTTTTTCTACGTTTTTTGAGGGTTAAATATCTTTTTTTTAGTGCTCGGCGAGGATGTAGATTATTCTTCTTTAAATGATGGCGAATCCATAAAGAAGTACAAGCACTAATCGTTATTGCCAAAATCATATAACCTAGAATGGTCGCCCATAATTTTGTTTGTGGGTCCATAGCAAAATCCTTTTAATGGCCTCTGTTACTCATCATACGCATAATTACATCTGACGAGCAAGCGAAGTCAGCTAAAGATTACAAATGCTATTCAACCCCTTGTAGCAGTTTTATTAGGGCGTGTTGAACATTCACAAATGCGCACTGCTGATCGCTAAAATAGTTCTAGTCGTCGTTAAAATTGCAGGTAATGCTTATTGCATTGGCTAGATTTTCACAACGACTAGGGCGATTTTAGCATCAGCCCTCACGACAACAACAGGGACAGGACTATTTTTTGCCACTTTATTGATAAAAATAGACGCTTAGAACGACTAAACTTACCATTTTTATCTGCAAATCGCCTAAAAAATAGTCTCTGTCAGTGCCAAGGTCGAATGTTCAACACGCCCTAGCCTTCTGGCTCATTGGTAGCGTCTGGTTTGTCGTCTGGTTCTGGCATATCAGTATGCAAGGCGTTAGCGAGCATCGGATAGCTGTTGAGAATATGACAAAAAAGCTCAGCAGTCTTTTGCGTATCATAAAGCGCTGAGTGGGCGTCATTACCATCAAACTCCAATCCTGCAGCCTTACACGCACGTGCCAGCACGGTCTGGCCAAAAGCTAGAGCGGATAAAGTAACCGTATCAAAGACTGAAAACTGATGAAAAGAGCTGTGGTTTTTGCTATTGGTACGTAGTACCGCAGCGTTTAAGAACCCTAAATCAAAATGAGCATTATGGCCGACCAAGACGCATTGACGGCACTCTTGCTCACGGCGTACTTCTTTGAGCGCTTTAAAAATACGACGCAGCGCTGTCTTCTCATCTTCAGCGATGGCTTTACGCATAGGATTATTAGGATCAATACCAGTAAACGCTAAAGCTTTGGGCTCTAGATTCGCGCCTGCAAATGGCTCAATATGCGCGTTTAACGCTTCTCCTAAATAGAATACTCCCTCGTCATTTAGTAGAATCGGAATACAAGCAATCTCAAGCAGGGCATCGGTTTGAGCGTTGAAGCCTGCGGTTTCGACATCGACGACAACAGGCATAAACTTACGAAAACGCTCTTTTAGAGTCATCGGTGCCGGTGACTCGACTGACTCTAGATCTGCTGCAGGAATGCTGCTTTTATTCTTATTTGCTGTATTCATTGAGTTTTCGGTGGACGAAGTTATCTCGCTTTGCATAGTCATAATCATCTAAATTTTTTTTATCATCAGTGAGGAGGCCGTTTTGCGACGGCTTAATGAGCTGCGCGGGTTGGCGCAGCTTGAGGGTGGCTGGTCTATTCGTTAGGCTTTGATAGACCAAGATAGTGTTTCACCGGCCATCAGCGGAGTGAGGGTAGAGCCATCGAAGTAAGGATAAGCGCTTGGGACTTGCATCGGAGTCTTAGTCAAAGTGACTGTCTCAGAGTTCAGCTCTAACCCATAGAACTGAGCGCCAAAGCGACTGGCGAAGCCTTCGAGTTTATCAATCTTACCAACGCTATCAAACGCTGTGGCATATAAAGCTAGCGCCACCTCTGAGCTATAGCAACCAGCGCAGCCGCACGCAGCTTCTTTTTTATGAGTGGCATGCGGGGCAGAGTCGGTACCCAAAAAGAATTTTGGATTACCACTTGTGGCGACATCTAATAATACTTTTTGATGGCTTTCGCGCTTTAAGATGGGCAGACAGTATAGGTGTGGTCTGATACCGCCTACTAACAGATGGTTGCGATTGAACATCAAATGCTGCGGAGTAATCGTTGCGGCGACATGATTGCCTTGTGACAATACAAAGTCCGCGGCGTCGCTGGTCGTGATATGCTCCATGACGATCTTCAGGGTCGGGAACTTACCAATGATTTGCCCCATGACCTCTTCTAAAAAGCGTTTTTCTCGATCAAAGATGTCGACATGGTCATGAGTGACTTCGCCATGAATGAGCAGCGGTAAGTTGTGCTTTTCCATAGCTTCAAAGATATCAGCGCGAGCATTAATATCAGTGACGCCATCAGCGGAGTTGGTCGTAGCGCCAGCCGGATAGAGCTTGACTGCTTGTACGATGCCGGACTGAGCGGCAGCTTCGATATCTTGTACGCTCGTCTGATCGGTCATATACAGAGTCATACGTGGATCAAAGGCAGCTTTACGCTCCTTTGGAATGTCGCTGATTTGTAGCTGCTGCAAGATACGCTCACGGTAAGCGCGCGCATCATTAGTGTTTTTGACAGGAGGAACAAGGTTTGGCATACAGATAACGCGGTTGAAGCTGGACGCTGCATGCGGCACTGTCGTCGCAAGCGCCTGATCATCACGTAAATGAAGATGCCAGTCATCTGGTTGCAGGATGGTTAACTCTGTAATCGAATCAGTAATAGGAATCATAGCGCTCAATAGGTTAATTGATGAGACAAAAGGCGTAAAAATGCTCTGATAAAACCACATTTATTGTTTTGCTATCATAACAGGTTTACTGACTTGACTGAATATGTGGCTGCACATCTCTACATAATTATTGGCAAAGGCAGACGAACTGGGGACTGCTTAGCCTGATGATTTAAGCTGCGCGCGCTGTTAGTCTTTTGCCTATAGCAAATATGATGTACACTGGAGATGGAATCTATTTTTGACTCAGTTTTCATCTTTGTTCGTGTTTTTTAGGGCGTGTTGAACATTCGACCTTGGCACTGACAGAGACTATTTTTTAGGCGATTTGCAGATAAAAATGGTAAGTTTAGTTGTTCTAAGCGTCTATTTTTATCAATAAAGCGGCAAAAAAGAGTCCTGTCCCTGTTGTTGTAGTTAGGGCTGATGCTAAAATCGCCCTAGTCGTTGCGACTGTTTAAATAAAATCAGCTAGCCAATGCAATAAGCATTACCTGCAATTTTCACTTAGACTAGAACTATTTTAGCTATCAGCAGTGCGCATTTGTGAATGTTCAACACGCCCTAATCGTTTTTATTATTTATCACTAATTATATTTACTTATCACTCATTATACTGACAGGAGTTATTTATGGCGCAACTTGATCCAAAAAATATCAACAAAATCGTCTTAGCCTATTCAGGTGGTCTTGATACGTCCATCATTGCCAAATGGCTGCAAGAAACCTATGATGCAGAAGTCATCACCTTTACCGCCGATATCGGTCAGGGCGAAGAAGTTGAGCCTGCGCGCGCCAAAGCTGAAGCGATGGGCATCAAAGATATCTATATCGAAGACTTGCGTGAAGAGTTCGCTCGTGATTATGTTTATCCAATGTTTCGCGCTAATGCCATCTACGAAGGCGAGTACTTACTTGGCACGTCTATCGCTCGTCCGCTTATCGCCAAGCGTTTGGTTGAGATTGCTAAAGAACACAATGCTGATGCCATTAGTCACGGCGCCACCGGTAAAGGCAATGATCAAGTGCGTTTTGAGCTAGGCGCGGTCGCTTTGTCTCCTGATATTGTCACTATCGCGCCTTGGCGTGAGTGGGATTTATCAAGCCGTGAGAGCTTGATGAAATATGCTGAAGAGCATGATATCGCAATCGATTACGCTGGTAATAAGAAAAAATCTCCATACTCTATGGATGCAAACTTACTGCATATCTCCTATGAAGGCGGTATATTAGAAGATCCATACATGGAAGCAGAAGAGGATATGTGGCGCTGGTCAGTGAGCCCAGAAGAGGCGCCTGATGAGCCGCAATATCTAGAGCTTGAATACAAAAAAGGCGATCTCGTTGCTATTGATGGCGAAGCGCTCAAGCCTTATGAGGTGATGATTAAGCTCAATGAGCTTGGCGGCAAACATGGTATTGGCCGTTTAGATATCGTTGAAAACCGTTACGTCGGTATGAAGTCGCGTGGCTGCTATGAGACGCCAGCTGGTACTATCATGCTAAAAGCGCATCGCGGCATTGAGTCTTTGACACTAGATCGGGAAGCGGCACATCTAAAAGATGAGATCATGCCACGCTATGCCAAGATTATCTATAACGGTTATTGGTTCAGCCCTGAGCGTCTTATGCTACAGGAGCTTATCGACAAGTCGCAAGAGTATGTCAACGGTACGGTACGTGTGAAGCTGTACAAAGGCTGCGTGAGCGTCGTTGGCCGTAAATCAGATGATTCACTATTTGACGAAAAGATCGCCACTTTTGAAGATGACGCGGGTGCTTATGACCAAAAAGACGCTGAAGGTTTCATTCGTCTAAACGGTCTACGTTTAGCGATCGAAGCCAGTCGCGGTCGCGATCTATCTAAATAAAACGACCCAATGGTATTTTTAGACTTATAATAAAAAACAGAGACTGATAGTCTCTGTTTTTTTTATGCAAAAAGGCTTTTATCGCTAGAGTTATTTAGCTTCCTCTTCGTCATCGACCTTTACAATAGCGACGTCCTGTTGCTCGCGCTCTTCGGCTTTATCATGTTCTATGACCGCTTCAGTTGCGGTTATTGCTCCGCTTGATTGTTGTGATTGATATTTCAGGGCAGCCAAAGCACTGAGCGCGCCAATAACCAAAACAATAATAAGAATGACGGGGTTTTTCCAAAGCGGCGCGGCAGGCTCGTACTCAATCGGCGTCTCGCTCGTAGTGGCAGGTGTGTTATCGCTATTGCCACCGATCAACGCTAAGCTGACTAATGGCGCGCTCGGCGGATTGATAGGCTCAGAGGCAATGCGCAGACGCCGACGATTCAGATAGATATCAGAGATTTTAGCCAACTGTAGCAGCCAGCGCTGATGCGGCACACTGATATTAGGCATCTGGGTAAAGACGAGCAAATCATTATGCCGACCTTGTTGCACATTCTCAGGCGAGCGGCCTATTACTTTTAAATAATTGGACGTCGCTTGCTGCATATCTTGCCCAGAAGCAGCCAGATTAGGCGCAAATTTTGTCAGCTCGTACCAGTAAGGGTCAAACGCTGGTGGTCTGAAATCAAGTGCTTGCGAATCTGTTTGTTCGCTGTTAGCACTCTCAGCGTTTGTCATTTCAGTGTCTGTTATTTCAGTCTCTGCTACTTTAGCGCTTAGCGCTTCCGGGTTTGCAGCCTTGGATAACTCACTATCTGCAGGTTTCGTTGAAGACCTAGCGTTTGTCAGCACTTGAGTGTCAGCATGGCTGTTGATACTCGCTGCTGAGTCTGCTGCAAAACGCTGCTTGGTTAAGAATTGCGGCTGTAGCGCGAACCATTTATCCAACTCTTCATTATCTAATTGACTATACTCTGTCAAAATAGCCAACTCGCGCAATACAATAATAGTTAAAGTACCGAGAAGGACTTTGACTTGCGCGGCGCTCGCATCGACCTGATCGGCAATATAATCACAAGCCTTATTGACACGAGTACTATCAATGAATAAAGTCTCAGTGACATCTTGACGGTGATAAAGCGTGGCACTTAACGTCGCAAAATTCATCGCATTATACTGGCGTAGCTCTTTAACCGCTGCTCGTGAGAACAGTTTTTTATTCACCGCTTGCGCTTGGTGGCGCTGCTGGTAAGCTAACAAAGCGGCAAGGATGGCCTGTATGCCGCTATTGACGGCTATACGGGTTTGCGGCAGTGAGAGAGTGGCAGTATCAGCCAATAAAGAAGTCAGAGGCTGAATATCTTGATACAAAAAATCATACATCGACACGCGTGTCGGTGAAATAGTAGTCATAATCTGCTAGCATCAAAAAGTGTTTATATATCTTACGGTGCAAGTCATGCGGATACAATCCCCTAATATTAGAAAATTTTAGGGGTTTTTTATGTTGTTGATAGCGCTAATAATTTTATTTGGATCTATATATGAAAAATACCGATACGCCCAAGACAGCAGTGCTCATTAACATCGAAGCGCAGACATTGATTATCTGTAATCATGGGGTGGCGAGCTCTTCTTATCCTATCTCAACTGCAAAAAACGGTATCGGTAGCCAACAAGATAGTGGCTGCACGCCGCTTGGTCGTCATGTTATTGCCCAAAAAATTGGTGACGATGCACCTATAAATACGGTGTTTGTCGGACGCGTTGCTACTGGTGAGGTATATGACGCAGAGTTGGGGCGTCTACAGCCAAAGCGAGATTGGATCTTGAGCCGTATTTTATGGCTTAAAGGCTTAGAGGAGGGCATCAATAAAGGCAGTAACGAGCAAGGCGGCTGCGATACCTATCAGCGCTATATTTATATTCACGGCACACCTGATAGTGAACCGATGGGTGTACCACTCTCGCATGGCTGCGTGCGCATGCGTAATACCGATATCATCGAGTTATTTGCGCAAGTAGAAGAGGGCACGCCCGTCATGCTTATAGAGGGTTAGCATGAGAGCGTGCCTTTTTAGGGTTAAATGGCTTTAAGGTATAAAACTTAGACTCTTCTATCTATAACCATTTAGGAAATCAGAGTTCTACCAAAAGCTCGCTGCATCTTGCAGCTTAGTCAAACGTTTTTTGCAGCGTTTAGTATCAGGTTCTAGCTGCGCGGCAAACCATCCGGCGCCATATAGAGCTTGCGTGTCAGTGTGAGATTTTTGCTGATAATAATGCTGATATTGTTGATGATCTAAATACTCCCCGAGCGCTCGCTGCGTTTTTGTTATACGTTTTAGCCAACGTTTGCTTTTTTTCTTTGAATATAGAGGAGCGGTAAACTCACTGAGATAGCGCATTTTTTTGAGATGTTTACGCAGTTGGTGCGTTTTTTCATGGATAGCAGCGCTTTGATCAGTATCATCAGTAGACGCCTCCAAGATGATATCTTCAAAATCATACTCAGCCTTAAGCAGCTTAATATGCTGCTTGGAGAGTCTTTTTGCTAATTTTTCTTGCGCACATTTATGGGCTTTTGGCTCTAGAGTAGCATCACTCATAGTAAAGGCGATAAGCTCAAGCAAAGTCAGCTGGAAGTCATTAGCACGAACGGCGTCGATGGGTGTTATTTTCATGTTGTCGATATCAGCACTCCAATCGACGCTAGGCGCACCAGCATGCTGTAGTGTTGGCTCTATATCAGTGACTAAATAAGCGAGCTGACGATAGTCGCCTAGAAGAGTTGCTGTTTGTTTTAGGATAGGTAGCCATTCAGGATTGAGCTGTTCGGAGAATTTTTTGAAGCTCTTTAGGGCAGTACGTAATCGTTGTATGCCTATACGTAGCTGTAGCACATGCTCGTTGTCGTTGCTGCCAGCGGCGATGGCACTACTATTAGGCAGTATTTGTAATAGACAATTATGAACGACTGCACGCATGAACGCCGGCATGCTACTGTCTGCATCGATGCTCAGTGCGCCTAGATTGGCGTGCACGGCAGGGCTAAAGTCTTGCTCATTGAGAAGTAGGCTGCCACGCTCAGCTTTAGTGACTGTTGATAGACACAGCTTATAGCGTTTGCACCATACTTTTGCCGTAGTGAATAAAAAGTTTAGATTACCTGAGACCAGCTCAAACTCTATCTCTTGTATGTCCTGTACTTTTGAGTTATCTGTTCCATGAATAATTTGACCCTGATCATAAGCCACCTCAATGGTACTTACCGTACTTTCCTCTGCGCTGTTCTTTTTATCAGCGACTACTTTTTCTTTATCTACTAATAAGCGAGTGGTGCGCTCGATATCAGTGATGTATTGACGAGTTAGTTTTTTGTTGATTTTTTTGAGTTTAAAGTCTGCAAGAGCTGGAGCAATAGCGGTTTCTTTATATATAGCTAAATCCGGCAACAAGCTATCCGTCTCTAGCATCGTCTGCACCAGCTCACCATCTAGAGTCATATTGTGCTCTAGACGCGCGGCAATGCCATCGCCGCCAGCTTTGATAGTCTGCACCCATTCATCGCCCTCTAAGCGAATACGCAGCCCTATGCCGCTCTTGGCAAGCTCTTGCTTGGGCGTATCAAAATAATGAGCGGACATCATTGTCGTCTGTGAGGATTTTACTTTTGCTTGACGCATAAGACCTTTTAGACGCGCTTGCGGCACTAAGAACTTCAATTCAATCTCTTGCACGATGATGTCTCCTATCGTTCTAATAATAGTTATGTTACCTCTATACTTATATTATATCTATCCTATGAACGCTGTCAGTGAATGACAAGTAAAGTTTTGCTTGAGACTAGAGTCGAGGTAGTGATAGCTTCCGTTAGCTTTATATCTATTATTTTTACTTGGCATGCCCAAGGATCATTATAAAAGTAAGCTGGCACAGATGCAGTATCTACGATAACCGTATCGAATACCGACAAAATGCCATAGGTAAAATATAGCCATAAAAAAAGCCACCCTACAGTGTGTAGAGTGGCTTTTATTTAAGCTTACATGGCTATGAGTAGTTCATAGTATATAGCTTGAGATTAGCCGAACTGGTTCATAGTGTTTTTGCCACCACCAGCTTTTAGCGCGTTATCACCTGAGAAGATCTCTTTATGATCATCGCCAAGGTCAGAACCGGCCATTGCTTGGTGCTTCACGCATGAGATGCCTTCACGGATCTCTTTACGCTGTACGCCAGCAGCATATGCAAGCATACCTTCATCACCGAAGTAACCTTTGGCTAGCTCATGCACACTTAGAGCAGTGGTGTGATAAGTAGGTAGCGTGATTAAGTGATGGAAGACACCAGCTTCACGTGAGGCGTCACGCTGGAAGTTCTTGGCAGCTTCGTCAGCAGCTTGATCAAGCTCAGTACCATCATAGTCGCTGCTCATTAAGTCATCTTTGTTGTACTTAGAGATGTCTTTGCCTTCTTCTTCCCACTTAGCGATGATTTGCTTACGGAAGTTCAGCGTCCAGTTGAACGATGGGCTGTTGTTATAAACGAGCTTCGCTTTTGGCTGTTGCTCTTTGATACGATCTACCATCATTTTGATGTGTGCTACGTCTGGAGTCGGCGTCTCGATCCATAGTAGGTCAGCACCGTTTTCTAGAGCGGTTACACAGTCAAGCACAACGCGGTCGATGTTAGTGTCTTCGCGGAAGCTATATAAGCCGTTTGGCATACGTACTGGACGTACTAGTTTGCCGTTATGCTTAAGTAGGCTATCGTTCTCATTTGCGTCTTCAATGCTTATTTCTTCCATTTCTAGGAAGTCGATGTATTTAGAAGCAAGATCGCCTGGCTCTTCTGATACTGGAATCTTTTGAGTAAGTGATGCGCCTTCACTATCAGTACGGGCAACGATAACGCCGTCTTCAACGCCGAGCTCTAAGAAAGCGTAACGAATAGCGTTAAGCTTAGCGATATAGTCTTCATGCGGTACAGTGACTTTACCCGCTTGGTGACCACACTGCTTAGCGTCAGATACTTGGTTTTCGACCTGAATAGCACAAGCACCGGCTTCGATCATTTGCTTAGTTAGCAAGTAAGTCGCTTCTTCGTTACCGAAACCGGCATCGATATCAGCGATGATTGGCACAACGTGTGATTCGAAGTTTTCAATTTTCTCTAAGATAGCTTTAGTGTCTTGACCTGCTTCTTCAGCAGCGTTTAGCTCACGGAAGTAATCGTTCAATACTTTAGCGTCGGCTTGACGTAAGAACGTGTAGATCTCTTCGATAAGCTTAGGTACTGACGTTTTTTCGTGCATTGATTGGTCAGGTAGAGGACCGAACTCAGAGCGTAGAGCAGCGACCATCCAGCCAGATAGGTAGATATAAGTCTTTGAAGTGGTACCGAAGTATTTTTTCTTCGCGTACATCGTTTGCTGTGCAACAAAACCGTGCCAAGCGCCTAAAGACTGAGTATACTGAGACGTATCATTGTCGTAATCTGCCATATCTTGACGCATGATTTTAGCGGTGTACTTTGCGATATCTAAACCAGTTTTGAAACGGTTTTGAATCATCATACGGGCTGCATCAGTTTCGCTGATATTTTGCCAGTTGCCGTGCTTTTGCTTTAATTCACGTACTAAATCGATAGCTGACTTATAGGTTGTTGACATTTACTGTCTCCTTGGTGGGGTGGAAAAAACGAGGTAAAATAAGAGCTTATCGCAAGTAATATCATACCGGACTATAGTTGCGATTGAATTACGACTACTTTGATACTGATTGATTAATTACTACTAAATGCCTGTCTTGTTGGCCTATAAATGACTTAATAATAAAGCCGGCATTGGTCTTCTTAAAATATGAGGACTATTACCCTAAACAAACCTGCTTCAAAATACAAGGTATTTGATTTAAATTATTGACAAAAAAAGAGTCAATCAATCATCAACAAGTAGCGATAAGGCGATAGCGCAGAAGCTACTTGTTATCCATCAGAGATGTTACAATATTCGCCAGTAACACGGCTTAGAGCGGGCTTGCGAGTTAAGCGTTGAGTCTTACTATAGTCAGTTTAGTGTAATTTATCTAATTTATGATAGTTATCTTTGGTATTTACTATAAGTATAGTATAATAAAATCAGTAAGTTATAAATAAATATATTGAGCTAGCTCGGTCACTAAATGATTTTTAGATAAGCATTGGGTACATTGTAGTTTTTAGGTCGTTTGAGAACAGTAAAGCCGTCTATCGTCAGTATTTAAAATCGTCAGTATTTAAAAATAGTAATTATGCAGCTATGAACGCTAAGTGACATTTATTATAAAGCGAAGAGAAACACATATGAATTTGCAGCGGGTTGATTTAAATTTATTGGTACATTTAGATGTATTGCTTCGAGAAAAGAATGTCACACGCGCCGCTGAGCAATTGGGTATCACTCAGCCTGCTATGAGTAACATCTTGCGTCGCCTGCGTAAGCTATTCAATGATCCGCTATTGGTGCGCTCTTCTGAGGGCATGACACCGACTGAGCGCGCGCTTGAGCTGCAGCCGCGTATTCGTGAGATACTCGCTGATTTGACACAAGTGCTTGAGCCGCGTACTGAGTTTCGTCCTTATAGCACCTCCCGTGTTTTTCGGATTATGACCTCCGACTATGCAGAGGCGACTTTGGTTCCTAAACTGGTTAAGGCTCTGCGCTCTGAGGCGCCCAATGTTATTTTGGACTTTTTAACCCCATCAGATGTGTCTTATCGTGATATGGAGCAAGGGCGAGTCGATCTGGCGATTAACCGCTTTAATGAGATACCGCAAAGCTTTCACCAAGTACTAGTATGGCGCGATACTTTTAGCTGCCTACTATCTGCCGATAGCCCTTATGTCAATCGCTTCAATCTTAAAAACTACCTCAAAGGTCAGCATGTTTGGGTATCCAAGACAGGTATGGGTGTTGGGTTTGGGGTCAATCCAGAAAAATCGGGCGGCCTTGGCTCCATTGATCAAGCCTTGCAGCGCTTAGGACAAAAACGTCAGATAAGCGTCTTTACTCGTCATTATCAGATGCCAGCGATGCTCGCTGCTAATAAGGACTTGATTGCGACACTGCCAACGCGAGTTGCACGCATGCAAGCGACCAATGATAGTATTGTCATGAAAGAGCCCCCTTTTTTCATTCCTGAATTTGAGCTGACGATGGCATGGTCACCACTACTGCAGCATCACCCAGCGCATCGCTGGTTGCGACAACTGATTATGCATGTCGCTCGGCAAGTCGTGGCAGACGAAGAGGATCAACAGCAAGATATTCCAGTGATTACTCAGTTGTTCTAATGAGATAAGCTGTTTTATTACCTAATAGCCATCTGCCGTTACAGTACTATGGAAGTGCTATTAAAGTGCTTTCAAGGCCAATTCACATATTGGTCTTTTTTATGCGTATCATTGCATTACAGACGAATTATGCTACTGATTAGCCCGCTGATAGTTTAGGTCTACTTAATAGACTTTATTAAGCAGGCCTTTATATTTCAGTCACATTGTTAACATCAAAATCACACTTCATTATATCTTGTAAAATTACGCTGCCAATTATTTGTTATTATAAAATCATCAATTAGATAAGGTTTGAGGGTTTGACTTCTATAGTCTTAATTTTGAAAAAGACTTAACTAAGAAGTAGCTTTTTAGACCATCTTATAATCCATTAACGTTCATTGGCTGATATAGAGTTTTTAGCTAAGAATATTTCTAGACCGCGACAACAAAATAAGGATAGTGAATCATGGCAGATATTACTACTGTGAACCCAACAACGGGCGAAGATATTAAAGAATATAACTATATGACTAATGATGAGGTCAACAAAATCGTTGATGCCTCACATGAAGCTTTTCTCGAATGGCGTAAAAAGAGTCACGAAGAGCGTGCTAAAGTCATTAGGTCTATTGGCGATACGCTAGTGAAGTATAAGGAAGAGTTGTCAAAACTAATGACTGAAGAGCGTGGTAAGCTTTATGACCAAAGTTTGAGTGAAGTAGATCTATGTAAAGCAATTTGTGACTATACTGCCGAAAAAGGGGTCACTGCATTAGCTGACGATGAGCGCGATATCGAAAATATGAAAAAAGGCATTGTCACTTATCAGCCCATTGGTGTTATCTACGGTATGCAGCCATGGAACTTTCCAGCATACCAAGTCTTTCGCTATGCCATTGCTAATTTGATGGCCGGTAACAGTGTTTTATTAAAGCATGCTGCCAATGTGACAGGCTCTGGATTATTAATAGAAAAAATCTTCCATGAGTCCGATCTACCAAATGATCTATTCCGTACGATCTTGATCGATCATGATCAATCAGAAAAGCTTATCGGTAATGATAAAGTGCGCGGTGTTACGCTCACTGGTAGTGATGGCGCAGGTAAGATCGTTGGTCAACAAGCGGCTAAAGTCCTTAAAAAAGTCGTACTAGAGCTTGGCTCGAATGATGCCTTTATTGTACTCGAAGATGCTGATTTGGACCTTGCTGTAGAGACTTGTACGCAAGCGCGTTTAATCAATAATGGTGAAACATGTGTTGCAGCGAAGCGTTTTATCGTTGTTGATAGCTTATATGATGAGTTCCGCGATCGTATTGTTGAGAAGTTCTCGAATAGCAAAGCTGATGATCCTATGGATGACAGCTCTGATATCGGTCCATTAGCACGTAAAGACTTGCAAGAGAAGTTACACGAGCAAGTTGAAGAAAGTGTTAAAAAAGGCGCGACGATTTCAGTTGGCGGTAAATTGCCTGAAGGTAAAGGTAACTTTTATCCCGCTACGATTTTGGAAAATGTCTCCGAGGGACAACCAGCCTATGATGATGAGTTATTTGGCCCAGTAGCCTCATTGATTCGAGCAAAAGATCAAGATGATGCCATGCGCATTGCTAATGATAGCCGTTATGGTTTAGGCGGCGCTATCTTCTCTAAAGACGAAGATAAAGCCATCCGTTTAGCAAGAGAGCAGTTTGATACGGGTATGGTCTATATCAATGGCTACGGTCTGGCAAATCCAGCACTACCGTTCGGCGGCGTAAAAAACTCAGGTCATGGCCGTGAACATGGTGGCTTTGGTATTAAAGAGTTTGTAAATATCAAAGGTTTGCATGTTCATAGTAACTAAGAGCACAGACAAATTTTATAGCTAAAATAGCTTAGCGCTAGATAAAATGAAGCCCAGTCATTCATATATAGAGTGACTGGGCTTTTTTATGTGTCATTATTTCTAAGTGAGAGATCTTAAGATAGAGCTTGTATTTATTGGTCGATGTGCAATGTTAACGGTAGCGCTGGCAAGTAATTAGCATCATCTGATGAATCGGTATTGAGTGTTAATACGCCTTTAGCCAACAGCAAAATCGTCCAAGGCAGCAGTTGATGTTCAAGCTTTTGTACTCGTACTTGTAAGCTATCAGCCGTGTCCTTCAAATTGACTTCCAGTAGCGCTTGAGTCAACACAGCACCCGCATCAAGCTCAGCTGTGACCACATGGATACTACAGCCATGATGACGCTCGCCTGCCTGAATCACTCTTTGATGAGTATCGAGTCCTTTATAGGCAGGAAGCAATGAGGGATGTAAGTTAATCATTGGCGCGATAGCATGATGAATAAAATTGCTACTCAGCACCCGCATAAAGCCAGCTAATACAATCAAGTCAGGTTGCCAGTCTTGTAGCTGCGCAGAAGCATGCGTCTCAAAAGTCTTAATCCCCATGCGTTTGCCACTTGCCACATGGGACAATACCACGACTGGGATATCGGCATCTGTTGCACGCGTGATTGCATAAGCATCCTCGCGATTGCTGATAACGCCAACTATCTCTATCGGTAGCTCGCCTGCCTGCATAGCATCTATTAAGACTTGTAAGTTGCTACCACTACCTGAGACGAGTACGGCTACTCGTAATGGCTCACTGATGGATGAGGCGCGGCTTTTTAACGAAGTGCTAGACATTAACGATAGACCACAGCGTCAGCTTCGCGGCTGACCATTTCGCCGATTTGCCAAGCTTGTTCACCATTGTCGTTTAAGATCTCAATAGCTTTATCAGCCTGCTGTTCTGGCACCACGATGACAAAACCAACGCCACAGTTAAAGGTACGATACATCTCAGCCTGACTAATATTGCCCTCAGTTTGTAGCCAGTTAAACAGCTCTGAGAATTGCCAGCTAGTAGTATCGATACTAGCAGCAAGATGATCTGGTAATACACGTGGTAAATTATCAGTCAGACCACCGCCGGTGATATGTGACATTGCGTGCAGCGCTGAGCTACCAAGCGTGTCTTGCAGCGCTTTGATCGCTTTGACATAGATACGAGTCGGCGCCATCAGCGCATCTGCGATAGGCTGGTCATCAAGGGTCTCATCGCTAGTAGTGACATCAACACCGCTGACTTCGATGACTTTACGCACTAGCGAGTAGCCATTGGAATGAGCGCCACTTGAGGCTAGGGCAATGAGCACATCGCCCTCGCTGACGTTTTTGCCGGTGATGACTTCTGCCTCTTCTACAACGCCGACACAGAAGCCTGCGAGATCATAATCTTCGTCTTGATACATACCTGGCATCTCAGCAGTCTCGCCACCGATAAGAGCACAGTTAGCAAGCTTACAGCCCTCGCCAATGCCGCTGACGACTGTAGCTGCGGTATCTACATCGAGCTTGCCGGTTGCGTAATAGTCCAAGAAGAATAACGGCTCAGCCCCGCATACGAGTAGATCGTTTACGCACATAGCGACTAGATCAATACCAATCGTATCGTGACGATCAAGCTGTAGTGCCAGCTTGAGCTTAGTGCCGACGCCGTCGGTACCTGAGACGAGTAGTGGTGAAGTGTAGCCAGTAGGGATACGGCATAGGGCACCAAAACCACCAAGCCCGCCAACTACTTCAGGACGGGTAGTGGCTTTTGCCACGGACTTGATACGTTGGACTAACGCATCACCAGCATCGATATCAACGCCAGCATCTTTGTAGCTTAAAGAAGGCTTGTCACTCATAGTCATCTCACAATTGGGGTATGGAACTAAATAAGATAAAATAATTTTTGTGTGCGCATTATACCCAATAATAGCTCATCCTCGCAAAGCAACTTGCTAATATTGTCTATAAAAGCCTTATATTTCTTATAAAACAGCAATAAGTGCTGAAGGAGTGGTTGATACAAAAATCTCACCGCTTTTTATGATTACTTTGCGATAATGTCAGTCTTACTCTTTAGAAGTTACTAAAAAAACTCTCATCATTAGACTGCTTAGTTTTTATCGCTTATAAGCGCATTAACCATCCCTTATTTATAGGATCATTAATAATGACATCCCAGCCTATAGATCCTTTTTTTCGACGTCTATTTATCGTCGTCATTATTATTATAGCCTTGTTTTTATTAAAGCTGATGCTGCCTGTCATCATTCCTTTTTTTGTCGCCTTTGTGCTGGCCTATTTATTTAACCCGTTAGTAAAGCGGCTGAGCAAATACGTTAAACGCTGGATTGCAATTATCGTCGTCTATACCACAATTACGGTAGGTATGGCGCTATTATTGTGGTGGTTGATACCGACGTTGTGGTACCAATTACAAGCAGCTTGGGAGTATCTGCCGAGGATTTTGGGTTGGTATAATGATGTGGTTCGCGACTGGTTTGTGAGCAATACCAACATACTACTGCCGGCATTGCAGATCGAAGGCTTTTCTGAGACCTTGGTCAGTTATATGCAGACGCATTACAACATCTCTGATGCGAGCACATGGATGAGTCAAATTCTTTCTTCGGGGATGAGGTTTGTCAATAATGCCGGCTTAATTGTGTTGGTACCTATTTTGACGTTCTACTTTTTATTCAATTGGGATCAACGTATTCATAACTGGAAGATGGCCATACCGGCAGGGTATAGCAAAAAAGTGATTACTATTGCCGAAGAGTGTGATCGCGCTTTAATGGAGTTTATTAAAGGGCAGCTTTTGGTTATGGTGTTACTAGGCGCTATTTATGCTGTACAGCTGCAGCTGATCGGTTTGGAGTTGGGACTCACTATTGGTATGGTCGCTGGTATCGCAAGCTTCGTACCCTATTTAGGTTTTGGTTTGGGCTTTATTGCTGCCATTATCGCGGGACTATTTCAGTTTGGCTTTGATTGGTTCTATCTGTCGTTGATTGTGGGAGCCTTTTTGGTCGGTCAAGCCGCTGAAGGTTATGTGCTGCAGCCGCTACTACTAGGGGACAAAATCGGTCTATCGCCGCTATGGGTCATCTTTGCGGTGTTGGCAGGGGCAAGCCTATTAGGCTTCGTTGGTATGCTTATTGCGCTACCCGTATCAGCGGTAATCAATGTGCTATTTAGGCATCTCTATGCTTATTATCGCTCGACTGACTTTTATAAAGGCCGCGTTCAGTTGGATCTATTCAAAAAAGAATGATCTTATTTGAGAACATATCCTTCTTTGCTATGGCTAAAAAGAGTAAAGCACTTGTCAGTCATTTTAGAAGTATGGTATATATAGGCGCAGTGTTTATAACACAATTTTAGAAGATATGGTTTCTCAATACCGTTTTACCGTGTTATCCAAACTAAGTTGACGATCTATGGCGCAAGCACAGCTAAGTCTCAATCTGGACATAAAGCATGATGCGAGTCTCAGCGACTTTTCAGGTCCCGGTTGGATGTCTATCATCGATGCAGTGCGGCAGCTTCATGTCGGCCTGATAGGTCAGTTGTACCTATTTGGCAGCCCTGCTACTGGCAAGTCCCATTTATTATCTGCTATCTGCGAGTCGTTTATCGATATCGATAAATCAGCCATTTGCCTTTCGCTCAATGAGCTAGTCAATACCGATGTCAATGTCCTCTCTTCGCTAGAGAACTTTGATGTTATCGCTATTGATGATTTGGATGTTCTAGAGCATAGTACTCAGTGGCAAGAGGCTTTGTTTCATCTGATCAATCGCAGCCGAGAGGGCCAACGTCAGCTATTATTTGCTGCTAACAAATCTGCAAGCACGCTGCCATTTCAACTGACCGATCTACTCACTAGGTTGTCTCAGGCGCCAAGCTTCAAGGTCCCTGATGGCCATGAGTTGGTCGATCGTCAAGCGCTGCTAGAATCTATCTTGCGCCGGCGCGGTTGGCAGTTTGATGAGCGTATTTTGACTCATTTGCTCACAGAAGGTCCGCATCGTATTGGCGCGATGATGGAAGTGCTCAATTACATACAGCCTATGTTTTCAAACTTAGGCCGCAGTAATATCTCAAAAGCAGTCATCAGCGATGCCCTGCGTACGATCGATGAGCAGACCTTAGCCGCTGAGCTGGCGGATATCAGTCAAGAAACCCAAGTCGATAGTCAAGCGGCGATTGATGACAATCAGACGATGCCACTCGACTTTTAACCTTATACTCATATTTTTATTGCACAAAACAGTTCATTGCACACAGTATTGTATTTTACAAAATAATTTTACTATCGATAGGATATCTTATGACACTCTCAGCCTCTTTATACAAAAAACTATCCGTCGGTACGTTACTGATGGCCGCAAGCTCAGTATCTATGCTAACGCATGCCGACGTGACGCTGCTCGTGGATGACAATATCAAGGTTACCGCGATTAATGGGCAAGAGATTTCTCAAAGTATCTTTCAGCCATTGACCAAAAGCTTCACGCTACAGCCGGGTAAGCATGCGATAACAGCCAAATACGATCGTCTGTATAATCTTCCTCGTGATGAGCATGACTATCTGCGTTCAGGTAACGTCAGTGTTGTCGCTGAAATGGCGGACAATCAGACCTATCGTTTGGTTATGCCAAACCAGCCAGAGGATTACAAAGCTGCTAAAGAGTATGCAAAACAGCCAACGCTTGCTGTGCAGCAAAACAATACCATTATCGCCAGTCAACAAAGCGTAGCTGGCAACAGTGGCGGAATTTTCTCTGGGTTGAGTAAAGCGATTGGCGGCGTATTTGGCGGTGGCGAAGATGCGCAGATGCAAAACCAACGCGCTATCGCTGCTATTGACCAGCCATCACCTGCACCGGCAGTTCAGCCGCAACCGACAAGGGCGACTACAGGAACTACGCCAGCCACGAGTACTTATAGCGTAGCACCCGCTACAAAAGCGGCATCAGTGCAAAGCACCAATACTCTAGATAGCTTTATGCAGCTTTGGTTACAAGCAACGCCAAACGAGCGCGCAAAAATACGCCAATGGGTACAAGAATAGGCGATTATAATCAGTAAGCTACTGTAGATAGCAATCATTGTGCCAAAATTTAGATATAAAAAAAGCACCTAATTCTATAGGTGCTTTTTTGTGCATAACTGATTACTAAACACGACTTATGTAATGCTATTTGCCTAAAAATGCGTTATACATCCATACTAGCTTCTCTTGCTGCTGCACATACTCATCAAGCAAGTCAGCAGTACCTTGGTCTTCCGCTTCTTCCGCTAGAGCTGATACTTGACGCTGCTCTTCGATAAGCGTCTGTAAACCTGTAACTACACCTTTGACGCAGCTATTACCATCATGGACGTTTTTGTCTTCTTTGATGCTAGTATGCTGAGCAAAGTCGCTATAAGCATGTAGTGGCGTTTTACCTAGAGTTAGAATGCGCTCGGCAATCTCATCGATCTCTACTTGCAAGTTAGTGTACAGCTCTTCAAACTGCTCATGCAATGAAAAGAAGTGCTCGCCTTTAACGTTCCAGTGATAGCCGCGTACGTTGATATAAAACATATGATAGCTCGATAGTAAGCTGTTAAGCTTTTCAACGACAGCGCTCATATCTGCTCTTTCTAGGCCAATCTGATTAGTAGTGTTATCTTGATTACTCATAATATTATCCTTTTAATGTGAGTGTTAATTTATAAAACTGTATTTAAAGTACGATTAAAAATATTGGTGATTATTTTTTACATTTTAATCAAAATTATTTTATCTTATTAAGCAGACAGTAGCAAAACCCGTCTGCTAGCTCCCGCCTCTTTAATGACTGCTATCATAGCAAAGGTAGGTGGTTAGGTTAATTGAATTAAATAAACCAATATGATGAGTTTTATAAAACATAAAAAAGTGATAACTACTAACAGCTTTAACTAGTGCAGCTAATGCGCTAAGCAGGAGGCTGTAAGCTCTCGGGGTTTAGACCGCGAATAGGAACGACTTCTTGTAGATGTTGACGTACCGTATCGATAGGGAATTTTTGCGTAGTTAAGCGCTTAGGTATAATTTGACTGCCTTGCTGACCTTTCATCTCAAACATCATAAAGATATAGTCATCAGTCTCATCCCAGCTCTTGACCGCGCTCCAAGGTATCACTGCTTGCTGAGTTGCGCCGGCACGCATTTGCATACCGCGCATTTGCGGGTTTTGCATCAGATCAGGCTGATTGGCAGGCATCGCCATCACTAGGCCATGCTTTTGTACGCCAAGCTTGATTTGGCGCATCTCATCAGGCATCTCTTGCCCCGACACTTGTTTTTCAAACTCTTTTTTGACGTACCATTTAAAGCCAAGGGTCCGAACCAACAAATAGATGACTACGGATACTAGCATTAGCCAAAAAATAATCGTTGAGTAGCCCGTCAAAAAGACCAGTCCAGCGATGGCTAGGAGGACGACTATCCCTATGATGATCCACTCTTTCATTTTTAGACTTTTTAGACCAAAAGAGGGGCTTGCATTAGTAAATAGCTCGTATTGGGCTTGCTGAAATTCAGCTTCCGTCAAGTTGAGGGCGATAGGTTGCAGCGTATAGGGATACAGGGCCATAAAAGGTTCTCAGATACTCAGATAAAAAGTGTTAGACGACTTTGGCACACTATAATGGGCTAAAGAAGGATATCGGTAGGTGCTTATCTTACCGAAAAGCGCCTATAAAAGAAATAGATTCGCCTATCTATCGTTATCTGTCGCAAAACTATGCGAAAACGTGGTCAAATCCGCTGTGTCTTGGTATCATAGCAATCATTTAGTTTTACTCATCTAACTTATAGCGCGACAGGCAATTCTTATGATAGACCCCAAACTTTTACGCGGTGACTTAACTGATTTACAGCAGCAATTGACCACGCGTGGTTATCCGCTAGATATAGAATTTTGGCAAACGATTGAGTCAGAGCGTAAGTCTTTGCAGGTCAAAACAGAAGAGCTGCAGTCTCGCCGCAATGCGGGAGCCAAACAAGTCGGCGCGCTCAAAAAGGCCGGTGAAGATGCAAGCTCGCTACTTGCTGAGATGCAAAGCGTCAGTGGTGAGATTAAGGCCGCCGAAGACGAGCTACGTAGTCTGCAAGAGCGCATCAATCAGGCGGCGCTACAAATCCCTAATCTTCCAGCTAGCGATGTGCCAGTAGGCGAGTCAGAGGACAATAACGTAGAAGTACGCCGCTGGGGTAGCCCGCGTGAGTTTGATTTTGAAATACAGGATCATACCCATATCGGTGAGACACTAGGGATGCTTGATTTTGAAGCTGCTGCGAAGCTAACAGGTAGCCGCTTTAATGTGCTAAAAGGCCAATTGGCGCAGCTGCATCGCGCGTTGATTCAGTTTATGCTGAACACTCATACTATTAAGTACGGCTATCTTGAGACTTATGTACCTTATATTGTCAATTCTGAGAGCCTAAAAGGCACAGGTCAGTTGCCTAAGTTTGAAGATGATCTGTTTAAATTGACCAACCATACTAATAACGACGGCACCGACTTTTACTTGATTCCGACTGCTGAGGTGCCAATGACTAATCTAGTACGCGGTGAGCGTTTGGATGTTAAAGAGCTGCCGCTTAAGTTCACCGCGCACACGCCGTGCTTTCGTAGTGAAGCCGGCTCGCACGGGCGCGACACACGTGGCCTGATCCGTCAGCATCAGTTTGAAAAGGTTGAGATGGTCAATATCGCCACCTCCGAGCAATCAGATGAGCTGCTAGAGGCGATGACGGGGCAAGCAGAATATATCTTGCAGCAGCTCAATTTGCCGTACCGTACTGTTATGCTATGTACCGGCGATATGGGCTTTGCCGCGCAAAAGACTTATGACATCGAAGTGTGGCTACCGAGCCAAGATACCTACCGTGAAATCTCCAGCTGCTCAAACTGCGGCGACTTCCAAGCACGCCGTATGGGCACGCGGGTTAAAGATGGTAAGCAAACCAGTCTGGCACATACCCTAAATGGCTCAGGTCTAGCAGTAGGGCGTACTTTGCTCGCGGTAATGGAAAATCATCAAAACGCTGATGGCAGCATTACGATTCCTGAAGTATTGCGTCCATTTATGGGCGGTGCTGAGACTATTGCAGTATAAGTAGCGCTTTATCCTATCTGTCGATTCTGCCTATTTATGTATCTACATGTCTGTCATTTAATAAAACCAATAGGAGTGATTGCGAAACGCAAACGCTCCTGTCAGCGCATTTTTAGCTAGGATTATCGCAAATATGTTAATATTGCCCCTGACTTAAATATCTTGTTATTTATCTAATTATCGAGCGCGCGCAGTTATTACGCTCTAATCTTATTACTCAATCGCTTTTCCTTTTGTCTTCTTGACTTATCATCCGAATATTAGGACCTGCTATGCCTACCCCAATTAATGAACGTAAACTTGCTAATGCTATCCGTGTGCTCTCGTTTGACGCGGTACAAAAAGCCAACTCAGGCCACCCCGGCGCGCCGATGGGTATGGCCGATATCGCTGAAGTGTTATGGCGCAAGTTTTTGAAGCATAACCCTGCTGATCCTAACTGGCATAACCGTGACCGCTTTGTATTATCAAACGGTCATGGCTCGATGCTGATTTATTCATTATTGCATCTTTCAGGGTATGACGTCAGCGTTGACGATCTAAAAGGCTTTCGCCAGCTGCATTCAAAGACGCCAGGTCACCCAGAGCTGGGTTATACCCCTGGTGTGGAAACGACGACAGGTCCACTAGGCCAAGGTATCGCTAATGCGGTAGGTTTTGCTATCGCCGAAAAAACGCTTGCCGCGCAGTTCAACCGTGACGGTCATGAAGTTATCGACCATCATACTTATGCGTTCTTAGGCGATGGCTGCTTAATGGAAGGCATTAGCCATGAAGTCTGCTCGCTTGCAGGAACGTTAGAGCTGGGTAAACTAGTATTCTTCTATGATGATAATGGCATCTCTATCGATGGCGACGTCGAAGGCTGGTTCACCGATGATACACAAATGCGCTTTGAGAGCTACGGCTGGCAGGTGATCAAAGTCGATGGTCATGATACCGACGCCATTACTCAAGCGACCGAGCAAGCGATCAATGAGACGACTCGTCCAAGCTTAATCATCTGCAAAACCACTATTGGTGCAGGTAGCCCAAACAAGCAAGGCAAAGCTTCTAGCCACGGCGCGCCGCTTGGTGATGATGAAATCGCGTTAACTCGTGATGAGCTGGCATGGAAACACGCGCCATTTGAGTTAGATGATGAGATCTATGAAGCATGGGATGGTAAGGCCAAAGGCGATGTCATGCAAAAGAACTGGAACGCGACCTTTGAAGGCTATAAAAAAGCCTATCCAGAGCTTGCAGAAGAGCTGATGCGCCGTCTAAATGGCGAGCTACCAAGCGAATTTGAGGCTCAAGCAAAACACTATATCCAGCAAACTCAAGAAGCAGGCGGTGACGTCGCCAGTCGTAAAGCCAGTCAAAACGCGATCAATGCGCTACAGCCTTTGCTGCCTGAAATCATGGGTGGTTCAGCGGATCTGGCTGGCTCAAACTTAACCCTTTTTAAAGACGCCAAGGGTATCGAAACCGACGCTGACGGTAACTATATTTACTACGGCGTACGTGAGTTCGGTATGACCGCGATTGCTAATGGTATCGCGCTACATGGCGGCTTTATCCCTTATGTTGCGACCTTCTTGATGTTTATGGAATACGCGCGTAATGCAGTGCGTATGGGCGCGTTGATGAAGCAGCGTGTCATTCATGTCTATACGCATGACTCTATCGGTCTGGGTGAAGATGGTCCAACTCATCAGCCTGTTGAGCAATTGACGAGTCTGCGTACTACGCCAAACTTGCGCACATGGCGTCCGTGTGATGCGACTGAATCTGCAAGTGCTTGGGTAGAAGCAATCAAGTCTGAAAACAACCCATCAGCGCTTATCTTTAGCCGTCAAGGCTTGCCGCATCAAGCGCGTGATACAAGCCAAGTCGCTAATATTGCTAAAGGTGGTTATGTACTAGCGAAAGAGCAAGGCGAGCTGCAAGCCATTATCATCGCTACCGGTTCAGAAGTCGGCCTTGCGATGCAAGCATACAAGACACTTAGCGAAAACAGTGTAGGCGTGCGCGTGGTCTCTATGCCGTGTGCTGAGATCTTTATGGAGCAAGATGCCAGCTACCGTGATTCAGTACTACCTGCTGCTATCCGTGCCCGTGTCGCAGTCGAAGCGGCGCATGTCGACTACTGGTATAAGTTCGTTGGCCTTGATGGCAAAGTTATCGGCATGACGACTTATGGCGAATCAGCACCTGCTAGCGACTTGTACAAAGAGTTTGGTATTACAAGCGAGGCGGTGGTTGAAGCGGTAAATAGTTTGATCTGATTTGTAGGCTGGGGCTTTAGCCCAGTACTTAGCTATGGTTTATAGTTGAGTTAATGGCACTATTGAGCAGAGCTACCAGACAATTCTGGTGGCTCTTTTTTTGTTTTAAAAATTAAGATATAGAAGCAATTCTAAATATTTGTTACTATTAAACATAAGTCAGTAAATAATATCTAACTAAATTTGAATACATTCAGTATTATAAAAAAAAGGGAACACATGAGCCGTTTATCCGATGATTCTTTAGAGTTTGCTAAAAAACACATTGAAAGCTATTACGATTCTGACTTTTTTCCTAAGAATAGAGAATATGATGCTATCTGGCACTCATGGGAAGACGTGAAAAAAGAATTGTCTTCAACTAACGTAACTAAATTACCAGCTGCTAGCGCAATCACTGCTACATCTGTAAAACCTAAAGGAGGATTTAGAATTGTCCAGCAGTTAGATGCAGTAAGTACAATTGTATATACAGCTCTAGCATATGAAGTAGCTGATTCAATAGAAAGAAACAGAGTTCCAATAGAGTTAAATGTAGCGTGTTCTTATAGAATTGATTTAAATAACGGAAGTTTTTTCGCAGATGGTAATGGATTTAATAACTATGTTAACAAATCAAAAGAATTAGCCGATGCTTATAAATATGTACTTTATACAGATATTACAGATTTTTATAATCAGATTTATCTACATAGACTAAACAATGCTATAGAATTTTCCAATTCAAGCTTAAGTAACGAATCTAATGACATAGAGGCTTTCTTATCTAAACTAAACGGTAAGAACTCTCAAGGTATTCCAGTTGGTCCGGCAGCTAGTATAATTATGGCTGAAGCTATCTTGATGGACATCGATGACTATATAATTAATGAGGGCCTAAGTCATACGAGATATGTAGATGATTTTAGAATAGACCTCTTGCAAAAGTCATAATTTAAGCTCGGAATTAATGATACCAGCAAACAGCTTCATTCTAAGATCATAGCGCTGACGACGGTTGCGATATTTATGAGCCACGATTTTAAACAACTTGATTAAGCCTATTTTGTGCTCAACCACAATACGGAACTTTGCCAGATAGTGATTGGCCTGTTTGCATATCTCTAATAACTGACCACCACGAGGTTTCTTAAATGGCGTGAAAGTTTGCTCATGTAACTTTGCTAACCCTTGATAACCACTATCGGCTAGTAGCTTGGCGTCACAAGGTAACCAGTCAGGACAAGTATCTTTATACAGCTTAAAATCGTGGATTGACCCTTTACAGGTTTGCACATCAAGTATCAAACCAGTTTGCCAATGAACGATAACCTGCGCTTTTAAGGTGTGTTGTTTTTTCTTACCGCTGTAGTAGTCTCTTTGGTTTTTTTTGGACGCTCAATAGGGGTTTCGGTAGCATCAACAATGACGACTGACCAATTGATGTCGTCATCGACACGACTAGGCAGCTTTTTAGGTAATTCAAACTTGCCAGAGTCAATCAGTGTGTCTTCTACTTTACGAATGATACGGCTAGCAGAAGACTCATGAATACCAAAGTCCATACTGATATGATAAAGCGTGCGGTATTCACGCCAATAAGTCAGGGCTAGTAGTATCTGCTCCTTAAGACTGAGCACACTTGGTCTACCTGATTTGGTCTTAGATGCTTCATGCTCTTGCATGGCATCAAGCATGTCATAAAAGGTGGCTTTATGAATGCCAGTGTAGCGTTTAAAACCAGCGTCACTTTGTTTGAGTAGCTTATCTATGTTTGGCATGGTTCTTAGACAACGATGAATGTTCTTCTTATTTTAATTCCCTCTGCTACTTTTGCAAGAGGTCTA
>NZ_AYXN01000005.1:0-2613 GCF_000511655.1 Psychrobacter sp. TB15 | reverse complement strand
TAGACCTCTTGCAAAAGTCATAATTTAAGCTCGGAATTAATGATACCAGCAAACAGCTTCATTCTAAGATCATAGCGCTGACGACGGTTGCGATATTTATGAGCCACGATTTTAAACAACTTGATTAAGCCTATTTTGTGCTCAACCACAATACGGAACTTTGCCAGATAGTGATTGGCCTGTTTGCATATCTCTAATAACTGACCACCACGAGGTTTCTTAAATGGCGTGAAAGTTTGCTCATGTAACTTTGCTAACCCTTGATAACCACTATCGGCTAGTAGCTTGGCGTCACAAGGTAACCAGTCAGGACAAGTATCTTTATACAGCTTAAAATCGTGGATTGACCCTTTACAGGTTTGCACATCAAGTATCAAACCAGTTTGCCAATGAACGATAACCTGCGCTTTTAAGGTGTGTTGTTTTTTCTTACCGCTGTAGTAGTCTCTTTGGTTTTTTTTGGACGCTCAATAGGGGTTTCGGTAGCATCAACAATGACGACTGACCAATTGATGTCGTCATCGACACGACTAGGCAGCTTTTTAGGTAATTCAAACTTGCCAGAGTCAATCAGTGTGTCTTCTACTTTACGAATGATACGGCTAGCAGAAGACTCATGAATACCAAAGTCCATACTGATATGATAAAGCGTGCGGTATTCACGCCAATAAGTCAGGGCTAGTAGTATCTGCTCCTTAAGACTGAGCACACTTGGTCTACCTGATTTGGTCTTAGATGCTTCATGCTCTTGCATGGCATCAAGCATGTCATAAAAGGTGGCTTTATGAATGCCAGTGTAGCGTTTAAAACCAGCGTCACTTTGTTTGAGTAGCTTATCTATGTTTGGCATGGTTCTTAGACAACGATGAATGTTCTTCTTATTTTAATTCCCTCTGCTACTTTTGCAAGAGGTCTATTAGATAGGCTTGAAGAAACATTAGAGTCTCTTAAAATATCGATTATCGAAGATAGTTTCGATATATCTGCTATGCTTTCTAATCCTATTGACTTATCTCTATTTTTAAACTTATTTAACGAAGATTATAATACTAACTTTACGACTACGAATGATTGGAAAAACTTAGAAATATCGTCTGATTACAATATAGAAAATGTATTAAAACTTGATTCATTTACTAACACTTGGAGTGCTGCAAAAATAAAGCAGCTTTCAGATGAACTTATCACGACGAATCATATAGACTCCGAGACCTTAAAATACTTAATTACGAACTCAGATCTCTTACAAAAAGCTATCAAAGATAATGGATTTTATAGTTATATTTTTGGAGATGCTAGTTTGCAAATATACTCGATAGGGGATACTCTATATTCAAAAAATGAAATTATTAATGATAAATTTAAAGATGTTAATACTTTAGTAGGGGATGAAGATGAAGATGAAGATGAAGATGAAGATGAAGATTATATCCTAGATAGTGTCTTCGACTTAGAAAACCATCCGTTTATATTTTATAAAATTGAACCATTAGTATCAGCTACAAAATTTTTCAAAGCCTTATATCAAGATAGTAGTTACTCCATTTATAATGACTTATTTTTTACTATCGATAGCGAAGAGGCATTCTTATTTCCTTATGTGGAAAAAAATGGAATGGTGGTTGAAGTAACAAATATTATGTTATTTGAATTACTTAGTCCTATACTAAGTATTAGGTTTGAAAAATTTGACAAACTAGACCTCTTGCAAAAGTCATAATTTAAGCTCGGAATTAATGATACCAGCAA
This sequence comes from Psychrobacter sp. TB15, assembly GCF_000511655.1. Lineage (NCBI taxonomy): Bacteria > Pseudomonadati > Pseudomonadota > Gammaproteobacteria > Moraxellales > Moraxellaceae > Psychrobacter > Psychrobacter sp. TB15. The sequence continues at coordinate 864 of NZ_AYXN01000005.1, read as the reverse complement.
ACAGCTTCATTCTAAGATCATAGCGCTGACGACGGTTGCGATATTTATGAGCCACGATTTTAAACAACTTGATTAAGCCTATTTTGTGCTCAACCACAATACGGAACTTTGCCAGATAGTGATTGGCCTGTTTGCATATCTCTAATAACTGACCACCACGAGGTTTCTTAAATGGCGTGAAAGTTTGCTCATGTAACTTTGCTAACCCTTGATAACCACTATCGGCTAGTAGCTTGGCGTCACAAGGTAACCAGTCAGGACAAGTATCTTTATACAGCTTAAAATCGTGGATTGACCCTTTACAGGTTTGCACATCAAGTATCAAACCAGTTTGCCAATGAACGATAACCTGCGCTTTTAAGGTGTGTTGTTTTTTCTTACCGCTGTAGTAGTCTCTTTGGTTTTTTTTGGACGCTCAATAGGGGTTTCGGTAGCATCAACAATGACGACTGACCAATTGATGTCGTCATCGACACGACTAGGCAGCTTTTTAGGTAATTCAAACTTGCCAGAGTCAATCAGTGTGTCTTCTACTTTACGAATGATACGGCTAGCAGAAGACTCATGAATACCAAAGTCCATACTGATATGATAAAGCGTGCGGTATTCACGCCAATAAGTCAGGGCTAGTAGTATCTGCTCCTTAAGACTGAGCACACTTGGTCTACCTGATTTGGTCTTAGATGCTTCATGCTCTTGCATGGCATCAAGCATGTCATAAAAGGTGGCTTTATGAATGCCAGTGTAGCGTTTAAAACCAGCGTCACTTTGTTTGAGTAGCTTATCTATGTTTGGCATGGTTCTTAGACAACGATGAATGTTCTTCTTATTTTAATTCCCTCTGCTACTTTTGCAAGAGGTCTA
>NZ_AYXN01000004.1:0-19355 GCF_000511655.1 Psychrobacter sp. TB15 | reverse complement strand
TATAGTTAAGTCTTTATAAAATCGATACAGCCCATATCATAAAACAGTTTAGGGAGATTATTCTCCATCCACCCTTGGCGCAGAAACTTAGCCTGTGCCCATTTTTTCTCAATAGGGTTCAGATCAGGGCTGTACGGCGGCAGCCAAAGAATACGATGGCCATGTCTGTTTAATAGTTTTTGAATGCGTTTGCTTTTATGAAACCGAGCGTTATCCATGACAATCACGCATTTAGTCTTGAGACTTGGAATTAAAGTGTGTTTGCACCAGTCGTAGAATATGGTGCCATTGATGTTCTGCTCAAAGTAATCAAGCGCAAAAAGCATTTTTTCATAGAGAGCTCCGATGACGTTGGTTCGCTTTTTTGCTTGCCAGTTGTAGCTATCGATACAGGGTGTACCAATCGGTGCATAGCCATGAGAACGAATGGTTTCAGCCTCAAAGCCGCTTTCATCCATATAGACAATGGGGTAGCCTTGCTGCGTAAAGCTATCAAGCTTATTCTGGAATACTGCTCTTTTTATCGGACACGCTTTTGGATGTTCTAAGGTCTTTTTTTTGACTGATACCAAGACGCTTTAAAGCATTAAAGATGCCAGTCTTACTACAGTTCAAGCGACGAGCTCTTTCATAGTTATAATCATCTGGATATGTTTTTACGTCTTCAATCAATGCGTCATCAGGTATTTTAGTTGGTGCTTTATTTCTGGTTGTTTTAGGAGTTAGGTTCTGCTGCCAGCTGTGAATGGTGCTGGTGCTAAGTCCATAAAACAGCGCAGCTTCTCGTATGGTCATGCCATCAGCGATGCTAGAAAGTACCTGTTTGCGATAGTCTATTGAATAAGTCATTGTTTATTTCATTAATTAAGATTGTTATAAATATTGTATCGGTTTTATTTGGATTAGACTATATTAAAAGTATAGGTAACACCTATAGCTTTATGAATAACGGTAACGGTAGCTTTTCAGATTTTTATATTTGGAGAGAGGATTTTGATGAGAGAGTTGTAGAGAATAATAAATTTATTGAAATAAAAGATAAAATAGGTAGTTTAATAGCTAATCAATAATTTTGAAGTGTAGCGCGTAGAGTGGGTTAGCCCGAGCGTAACCCATCATCTAACTAGCATTTAAGAACGTTTATGTATAACTAATTATTATAAACCTACCCAAAATCTTCTTTTAAAACCCTCGCCATATTCCGCTCGGCAAGTCCGGTGATAAACACATACGGATTGACGCCTGCGCTACCGGGGATTAACGCGCCGCCGTAGCCACTACCGACGATGATGTTAGGAAAGTGACCCGCTTGGGTGACAGTCGCAGGCAGTTTTGGCTGCTTGGCGAGAGTTTGGCAGCCGCTCATTGCTGCTGTGGCGCTGACTGTGGCTGCGCCTAACCCCATGGATTTGATAAATTGACGTCTTTGCATGCTCGCTATAACCTTAAACGTTTTTTTTGACGAGGCCAGTCTAGCAAACTATTTTTTCTGTATTGTGTCACGAGCTCTACTCAAAGCGTTTCGAACAAAAGTATTTTCTTTACTTTACTAGAAGCGGTCTCGGTTTGTGTTTGCTATAGGTGATAAAAAGCTGAACCTAAGCTCAGCCTGTAGTTAAACATTCGGTCTTTTAGGCCACGCGAGATAATAATTACTCAGAGCAAATCTCCCATTGCGAGGTTTTGCTCAAATAACATTGTAGAACCTCTTTACCCGACTCTGCATATGTTTGACTGACTACTTTTTTGCTAGATGGCTCGCGATATCTGATGATAGCGGGTTCATCATTGACGGTGGTCGTCCATCCGGTATGATTGCCATTGTCATCATAATCTGCACTGTTCGAGGTCGCCATTTTACCGAATCCTGGTAAATTGTAGTCAACTTGCCTAAAGGCGTAGCTCATCGCTGCGCCTTCGGCACCGTCATATTGGCAGGTGAGCTTTTTTTGTAACTTATCTTGTTTATAGACATAGCAAGTGGTGTCACCCGAAAACTGTCCAACGCCGCAAAAACCTACTGTTGCTACTGATATAGTACCGATAAACAAAGCTATTTTTCTCATTAATGTGCTCCTCAAGTAGTGATAATAAGATTAAAACTGAATGTCTTTTAGCCGTCCTTTAAATAGTAAAAATAAATTCGCTTACCAATAAAATACTAATTTAGTAAACAAATTTCTATAAATATAGCATTTAAAAGTCTTTTATGGGTAATTTTCTTGTGCTAAATGTTGATAGCTATCAGATATTAATTTTATCGCCAATATCCGGTAGCAACTCATCGATTTGATGTTGATGAAATACTTTGGCGCCGCGTGACACTGTCGCAATGCCAACCCCAAGCTGCGCGCTAATCTCTCGTTGCGTCACTTCTTGCTGTAGTAATGCAAAGATAGTTAAGCGATTACCAAGCTCAGCTTGCTCTTTTTCGGTCAATAACGCTTTAAGTATCTCTGATAAATGGGCTTTGTCATTGGTCTGAGCCAGTAGCGCTAATAAGTAGTCATAAGCTTTATTAGAGTGACTGTTAGAATAACTGTCTTGTTTGGCCATTTTATTCTCCTTTTGCCTCAATCAATAAAGGCGAAATACGTTCATTATTCTATTTGTGAGCACTGCTTTATTAGCAGAGCAGTAATGCTTGACCTGCCATAAAACTTAGCCTAAAATCTGTTTCAATGTACTAGAACATAATAACAAATTTCTATTATAATTTAGATCGTTTTCTATGTTTAATTTAGCTTCAAATAGACAATAGTGAACCAGACAACAGGAATGAGCCATGACAGCATTAGCCAATGACAGCAGTAACACTTACGGTTTGCACGACTCCATTTTGCCAAGCCTTGATGGTTTATATGGCGAGTATGGTGGCAAGATTGAGCATCCTGAGCTGGCAAAAGCGATGGAGGAGATCGAGACAGGCTTTCGTGCGATCATTAAAGACGACGATTTTGTTAATGAGATGAGCCGCTTGCGTCAGACTTACATCGGTCGGCCTAGTCCGATATTTCATGCCAGACGCTTAAGCGAGCATTGCGGCGGCGCGCAGATTTATTTTAAACGTGAGGACTTGAATCACACCGGCGCGCACAAGATCAATCACTGTATAGGGGAAGTGTTACTCGCCAAAAAATTAGGCAAAACCAAAGTCATCGCCGAGACAGGTGCAGGGCAACATGGCGTAGCACTAGCTACGGCAGCGGCGCTGATGGGCATGGAGTGTGAGATCCACATGGGCGTCGTCGATATCGAAAAAGAGCATCCCAATGTCAGCCGTATGAAAATCTTAGGTGCCAATATCGTGCCGGTATCGCGCGGCGCGGGCACGCTAAAAGAGGCAGTCGATAGTGCGTTTGAGACGTATCTCAATGAGCTGGACACCAGTATGTTTGCCATTGGCTCAGCACTCGGGCCTGCGCCTTATCCTGAGATAGTCAGCTACTTTCAGTCGGTGATTGGCCGTGAAGCGCGTACGCAGTTCTTAGAAACTACTGGCACGCTGCCTAATAAAGTGGTGGCTTGTGTTGGCGGCGGCTCTAATGCGATTGGCATCTTTAGCGGCTTTTTGGGTGATAAAGAGGTAGAAAAAGTCGGCGTCGAGCCTGCTGGCGAAGGTCTTGATACGCCCAATCATGCGGCGACGATGACGCTTGGGACGAAAGGCGAGATTCATGGGTTTAAATGCTATGTGTTACTCGACGACAAGGGTGAGCCTGCGCCTGTACATTCGATCGCCTCTGGTCTGGATTACCCAGGTGTCGGCCCGCAGCACTCACTCTTGAAGGACAACAATCTGGCCACTTATGAGTCAGCGACAGATGCAGAGTGCCTAGAGGCATTTATGGCGCTATCGCGGCTTGAAGGCATCATACCTGCCTTAGAGACGGCGCACGCGATCGCTTATGCCATGCGAGTCGCCAAAGACATGTCACCCGATGAGACTATCTTGGTCAATCTATCAGGGCGCGGCGATAAAGATATTGATTTTGTCTTGGACAAAGTGGATTTGTAGGGTAAATGAGCAATAAAGCTCGAAAGCCATTCGCTATGGTTGATTGACACCTTGTACTAAGTAGCTGCGTTTTTCTCCTGCAAACACAATCGCATTATTGATACCTTGAATAGGCGAGCTTGGCTTGCCAATGGCAATTAAGGTATCGGTTAAGCGCTCATCGGCGACCCATTTAGCGTCCTCTTGCTTCATTAATTCATAATCGAGCTTTTCTGTCGCAAGACAGCCATTTAAGCCTAAGGTTAAAGCAGCAACAAACCCTATTTTTTTTATATAGTTTTGGCATTGAGCTGATCTCTTAGTTTGCCTTCAGATAATTCGACAATGGATGTCGTCAGCTCTTTTGCTGTTCTGGCTTCTATTAATGTAGGCGTAGACGCTTTTTTGTCAGTTTGCGCAGACGTTACTGGATCTGGCGTGTCCGTTTTTTCAGACGGTGGCTGGCAGGCAGATAGTAATAGTGAGCTGGCAGTGATAAGCAAAGACAATAGCGTTTTTTGCATAAATTTCCCTCTTAGATAAGAGGTAAGTTGAAGGCTCTAATATACTAGTAAGTATTACAGATTCATACGGGCTATAAATACAAAGGTAGAATTAAGTCGCTGTTTTCGTTTGTAACGATAGATTGAATAATCCAAGCTATCCCCTATAAAGAAAACGATTTAGCTTACTTTGCAATCGGTCTGTTTTCTAAATCTTAAATCATAATCGATAACAACAAATAAGGCTTTTTATGGCACACGATAGTTTATTTGAACCTGTCAAAATGGGCAGCCAAACACTCAAAAACCGTATCATTATGGCACCTCTGACCCGTCTGCGCGCAGTCGAGCCAGGCGATGTCCCTATCACATGGGCAGCAGAGTACTACTCGCAGCGTGCAGGAGCGGGCCTTGTCATCACTGAAGCGACGCAAGTATCGTTTCAAGCAAAAGGCTATGCAGGCGCACCAGGGCTACATACTCAAGATCAAGTCACTGCATGGAAAGCCATCGTTGACAATGTCCATGCCAAAGGTGGCAAGATTGTCGTCCAGCTATGGCACACAGGACTTGTCTCACACGAAAGCGTACAACCTGAGCGCCGTGCGCCAATTTCAGCCTCAGATGTCGATGTAGGTATCCGTACCTCATTGCGTGATAGTGACAACCAAGCCATTCGCGCGGATGCCACGCCGCCGCGCCCAGCCAGTCTTGATGAGATTCAGCAAGTGATTGCTGACTTTGCGCATGCAACCAAGTGCGCGCAGGAGGCAGGGTTTGATGGTATTGAGATTCATGGCGCGCATGGTTATTTGCTGCATCAATTTTGGGCCGAGCATACCAATCAGCGTGACGATGAGTACGGTGGCAGCCGCGAAAACCGCGCGCGTCTAACCTTAGATGTTATCGATGCATGTGTGGATGCTTGGGATGCAGATCATATTGGTATTCGTATCTCGCCACTGGGCACATTCAACAATGTTGAGGGAGGCTACGAAGAAGACGATAACATTTGGCTGATTGAGCAAATCAATAAGCGTGGTCTAATGTATTTGCATCTGTCAGAGCCAGATTGGGCAGGTGGTACGCCTTATAGCGATGAGTTCCGTCAGCGTGTCCGTGATGCGTTCGATCAGACCATCATCGCGGCGGGTGGCTACGATGCCGATAAAGCAGAAAAAAATATCAAGGCAGGTTATATCGATGCGGTAGCATTCGGTCGTGACTATATTGCCAACCCTGATCTCGCTGAGCGTATCCAAAAAGGCGCACCGCTCAATGAGCAGCATCCAGAGTCTTTCTATGGTGGCAGCACGGTTGGCTACACTGATTATCCTTATTTGGAGCAAAAGCAGGCTTAGTCCGTAACCTTTAACTTAGCATAAACTATTGTAGGGGGTTAAAAACCCAGCCTACGCAAAAACTTTAAATAGTATCATTCACAAGATACAAAAGCCTCGATAGCTTCATGTTGTCGAGGCTTTTTACTGTTTGTTATTTATAAAATACTCTTCTATACCACCTCGCCGCAAACAAAGCCGCTGGCCCAAGCCCACTGAAAGTTATAACCACCAAGCCAGCCGGTAACATCGAGCACTTCACCGATAAAATACAGTCCTTCTTGCAATTTACTCTCCATCGTTTTTGATGATACCTCGTCAGTATCAATGCCGCCGCGCGTGACCTCAGCGGTGCGATAGCCCTCAGTGCCAGAGGGTTTAAGCTGCCAGCCATTGATCGCTTGACCTATCTGAGTCAAACGCTCGTCTTTGATATTTGCAAGCTCAATCTCTTTGACGTCTTCCCATAACATAGTTTGTAATGCTACTAGTAATTTTTTGGGCAAAGCGTTGTCAGTATTTTCGCTTAGCACCGTGCGAATAAGCTGCTTTGGATGCTGTTTTTTATGAGTGAGTAATAGCTCAGTAATATCAAAGTCAGGGAGCAAATTAATCTCGATAGTCTCACCCGTGTGCCAGTAGTTCGAAAGCTGGAGCATAGCAGGGCCAGACAGGCCGCGATGAGTAAAGAGTAGCGGTAGCTTAAACGAAATGCGCGTGTTACTGGCCACCACAGGCAAGCTAATACCCGATAGCGCTCGCAGCAGCTCACCTGTCTTATCGGTAAAGGTAAAAGGCACAAGGCTTGCATCAATTGGTGTCAGCGTATGCCCAAATTGCTGCGCCAGCTCGTAACCTAAGCCGCTTGCGCCCATTGTCGGGATAGAGAGTCCGCCCGTTGCGACAACCAAAGACTGGCAATAATAAGTGGTTTTAGAGAGTTTTGGCTCACTGCTGGCTTCTTTAAGCTCTTTTTTGCTCAGCTGTTTACTGGTAAGTAATTGAAAGCGTTTTTCGTTTTCATTTTGATGAGCGGTAACCTCATTAACTTGGGTGTTGAGGCGAACTTGCACTCCGGCAGCGGCACATTCAGCAAGTAACATCGTCACGATATCTTGCGCAGAATTATCACAAAATAACTGGCCATGCTCACGCTCATGATAAGCAATCTTATGCTGCTCTACCATCCCGATAAACTCCCAACTCGGATAACGGCTCAGCGCTGATTTAGCAAAGTGCTCGTTAGCACCGATAAAGTGCTCAGGCTCAACAAAGTAATTGGTAAAGTTGCAGCGTCCGCCGCCTGACATCAGGATTTTTTTGCCCGCCTTATTGGCGTGATCAAGCACGAGTACGCGCCGGCCTCGGCGGCCTGCGGTCAGCGCGCAATAGAGTCCTGACGCACCTGCACCGATGATAATGACATCGAAATGACCGTTATTAGATAGTTTAACTGCTGACGCTGGGTTTTGCCGTTGACTCATGATGACTACTTAAAATGGGACGAATAGATAAAAATTATGGGCTAAATTATAGCATGCTAGCCAATCTAATTTTAAGTGCACAGTTGTATATTGAAATTGTTATTATTCATAGTCAATGGCTTGCAACCGTTTTGCTTATTTGCCAAACTATCGTTAAACGTCATACATTATGGACGATGGCATGCATTACCGATATAGACGCGTGACTATTATCAACCGCGATTTATAAGGTAGTGAGAATCAAAAAGGAAGATGACCATGACTCAAGAATCGTTTTCTATTCCGGCTGAATTTATCGCCACTGCAAATACCAGTCCTGAACAATACAAAAAGGACTATCAGCGTTCCATCGCTTCGACTGAAGACAACGATGCTTATTGGGCTGAGCGCGCTGAGAGCATCGATTGGATCACCAAACCTACCAAAATCAGTAATGTCAGCTATGACTTGGAGGATTTTCGTATTAAGTGGTTTGAGGACGGCGAGCTTAACCTCTCGGTCAACTGCCTCGATCGTCATCTAAAAAACAACCCTTACAAGCCTGCCATCATTTGGGAGGGCGATCACCCCTCTTTAAATAAAATCATCTCTTTTAAAGAGCTATATGCCGAGGTCTGCCGCTTAGGTAACGCTATGCGTAACTTAGGGATAAAAAAAGGCGATCGCGTGACTCTGTATATGCCGATGATACCTGAAGCTATGGTCGCTATGCTGGCGTGTACTCGCATTGGCGCGGTGCATTCGGTGGTCTTTGGCGGCTTCTCTGCTGAGAGTTTAAGTAGCCGCATCGTCGATAGTCAGTCCAAACTAGTGATTACGGCTGATGAGGGCCTGCGTGGTAATAGCCGTACGCCGCTCAAAGCTAATGTCGATCGCGCTTTGGATGCTGAAGGCACAGATAGCGTAGAAAACGTCATCGTCGTACACCGGACGGGCAATTCAGTGCCGATGAGTGGTCGCCGCGATCACTGGTATCATAACCTCATCGACGCGCAAAGCGAGCACTGTGAGCCTGAGGTTATGAATGCCGAGGACCCACTGTTTTTATTATACACCTCCGGCTCAACGGGTAAGCCCAAAGGCGTCGTCCATACTACCGGCGGCTATATCGTCTATGCGCTATCGACCTTTCGTGATGTCTTCGATATCAAAGACGATGATATCTTCTGGTGCACCGCTGATGTCGGCTGGATCACTGGCCACACTTACGCTACGTACGCGCCGTTGGCCAATGGCACCACAACAGTGATGTTCGAAGGTGTGCCCGAATACCCCACTTGGGCGCGCGTCGGTAATATCATAGATAAGCACAATATCAGTATATTATATACCGCGCCAACCGCCATTCGTGCAATGATGAAAGAGGGCGATGCTTTTGTCCGTGAGTCAGATCGCTCAAGTTTGCGTCTACTCGGCACGGTCGGCGAACCGATCAACCCTGAAGCGTGGGACTGGTACTATAATGTCGTCGGCGGCGCGCGTTGCCCTATCGTCGATACGTGGTGGCAAACAGAAAACGGGGGGATTTTGCTGGCACCTATTCCCGGTACAGTCGCGCTCAAACCGGGTGCTGCGATGAATCCGCTATACGGTATTGAGCCTGCCATCATGGAAGATGACTATGAGCTTGAGGGTCCGGCCTCAGGTAACTTAGCGATTAGTAATAGCTGGCCGGGTCAAATGCGTACGATTTATAAAGATCATGCGCGTTTTTTGGAGACTTATTTTGCTGAGTATCCGGGTTACTATTTCACAGGTGATGGCGCGCAGCGTGATGAAGATGGTCATTACTGGATCACAGGGCGTGTTGATGATGTCCTCAATGTCTCAGGACATAGGCTCGGCACGGCTGAGATCGAAAGCGCCGTCGATGAGCATCCCTCCATCGTGGAAGCTGCCGTGGTCGGGATGCCGCATGAGATACGCGGCGTTGGCATTTGTGTGTTTGCCATCCTAAAGTCAGGTGAGAGCGCAGATGATAGTCTCAAAGCTGAGCTTAATCGCCATGTGCGTCGTGAGATTGGTCCTATTGCCAACTTAGATGCTATCTTTATCGTTAATGCTCTACCCAAAACTCGCTCTGGCAAAATCATGCGCCGTATTCTGCGCAGTATTGCTGCCGGTCAGTATGTCGGTCTCGGTGATTTGTCCACCTTAGCAGATAGCTCAGTGATTAATAAACTCATTGAGGCAGTGAAAGCTGAACGTACGGACGGTCTCTAACGGCGAGTTTCAGCTTTAAGTATTATACAAGTCATGCTCTTTTTTATCATAGCAAAAAAGAGCATGACTTTTTGCATATGATTTTTAAGGATAGTTTTGTGCTATCTTTAGCTATTGTTTTTTGCAATTTTATTTATAAGGCGCAACCTTTTTATGACTGATCATGCAATACATAACGAGCAAGACAAGAGTAAAGCGTTATCCTCATACCCCAAGATAGCCATCATCGGTGGCGGCTTAAGCGGTCTATTTACCGCCATTTTATTAGAGCGCAAGTTTGCTCAACATCAGTATCAGAATCAGCACTCAGATCTGCAAATCACCGTTTTTGAGAAATCGCGCGGCGTGGGACGGTTAGCGACGCGCTATCGTAGCGATAGCGTAACAGGTAAAAACTGGCAGTGGAGCTTTGGCGCGCAGTTCTTCACCGCCAAGACCGATAGCTTCCAACAGTTTATAGCGCCTTGGTTAGACTCAGGGTTGTTGCAGCCATGGTGCGCGCAAGTGGTCAATTTATCTATCACGAATAAGAGCGAGCAGGCGCCGCACATCGAGCCAAAAGAGCAGTGGGGCACTGAGCAGGCCCGTTACGTTAGTACACCAAAGATGACCAGTTGGGGCCGAACGTTAGCAGATCAGTTGCAGCAGACAAAGATACAATTCCAAACTCGCGTGGCACCACTGGCGCAATATGCCAATCCGCAGGCAGGTCAACCAACAGAGCTGTTTGATGATAATGGCGAGAGTTTAGGGCTTTTTGATTGGGTTATTTGCACCGCGCCGAACGTGCAAACGGCTGAGCTGATGGCAGATAGCAGCTTCACAGAACAAGCGAAAATTATGCAGCCAAAAATGCGAGCTTGCTATACGCTTATGCTTGGCTGGGATGAGGAGTCAAAGCTACCTGCTAGCTTAAAAAGCTCAAGTAAGCGTCAAGATTTAAAATTGTGGGATGTCGCGCATCTACAAGACTCTATTTTGGCTAAGATATTTGTTGAGCATCATAAGCCTAATCATAACGGGATATTGCCAAGTGTCACGATTCACGCCGATAACGACTGGTCTGAGCAGCAAGTAGACCAGGATATTGACGAGGTAACGGCTCGGCTGCTAGCAGAAGCTAAAGAGGCGCTAAGCTGGACTGAGCAAACCGCGCCAAGTCAAATTGACTGTCATCGTTGGCACTATGCAGCAACATCGATGGCGCTAAATGACGAAGATGATGAGCAGCCATTAGGTATCTTAGTAGATAACGAGCAGCAATGGATAGTTAGTGGGGATTGGTGCGGGCGCGGCAACATCGAGAGCTGCTACCAGATGGCCGAAGAGGTGGTAGAAGTAATCGCGGCAACTTTAGAGGTATAGAGTTTTAGAGATTATTTATAGCTTGTCTCTCAGCTTTGCTGGCTTTGATATTTTCAATATAAAAGCAAAAAAAAGCCCACAGAGGAGGAGCTGCGGGCTGAGGAAAAAGGGTCATATTACTGTATAGTAAAACTTATTTAGACCTGACTATGACTGATTATTTTGCTTATTTCACTTATTTTACTATGCTGCAATGTATCTATTTACAGATGGTTATATAGTTAAAGATAAGGCCTATCGCTACTTAATCAATTGTTTCTTACATCTGCTTACAACTTAGAGTGAACACTTGTACCTATGCTTTTATCTGTTTTAAATTGCGCTTATTAATAATAAAAGTTATTGCAAATTAAAATCGATAAATGCTTTTGTTTCTATCGCATACCGTACAAGCGTTTCAGATACTATAGTAGAGATAAGCAAAAATAGTATTCATGACGACAAGGCTAAAAAATGCTAAGCTAGCGCCCATCATTATGTCGATATAGAACTGGTTTTGTCATGACCGAAACTACAAAGCTGCACACCCCGCCATCACCACCGATGCAAGATGATAAAAGCATCTTTAACTTACCGAACAATCTGACGATTGCGCGGATTTTGATGATTCCGCTGTTTGTTGCGATAGCTTATTGGCCGCCTGCAATGGGTATCGGTATGCCTGCGATCTCTGATAACGTGATTGCCCGGGTCGGAATGAGCGAATTTAGCGACAGCTTATTGCGTCATTTACTACTGACGGCTGTGTTTATTATCGCCGCGATTACCGACTGGCTCGATGGTTACTTTGCGCGTAAGCTCAACGTTACATCGGCTTTTGGACGGTTTTTAGATCCGGTCGCCGACAAGCTTATGGTCGCCGCCGCGCTCATCATTTTGGTGCAGTGGCATCCTAATATCATTATGGCGATTGCCGCTATTGTGATTATCTCGCGCGAGATCGCTGTATCCGCATTACGTGAATGGATGGCAGAATTGGGTAATAGTACCAGCGTCGCTGTGTCCTATGTGGGCAAGCTAAAAACCACCTTTCAGATGGTCGCTATTACTGTATTGCTACTCAATTGGGAGTCGCTTGAGACTATCGGTTATGCGTTGATGGTGGCAGCGGTGATACTAACGCTTTGGTCGATGATGATTTACCTAAAGGCGGCATGGCCTTATCTTAAACGTAGCGGTTAACTATCCGCTATAGAATTTAGTAATTTCAATATACCCAAGCAAAAACGCCAGTAAGTGAACCTTACTGGCGTTTTTATTAATTTGTTTGGTTGTAACTGTCGATAGCTTATAGCTCAATCTCAAAGGTTTCACCAATATCTTCTGCCGTTTCGCCGTCTTGTACAGCAGCGGCTGCCATCTTAAACATATTGACCGTTGTGCTACCGCTGATCCAGCACTCTACGCCATGGGGTACGACTTTTATTAATTGAACGTTTGGATCTTCTTTACCATGCTCAAAGAAGGCATTGTAAACTGGTGACCACAGCTCATCTAACTTGGCCTTGTCGTCTGATAATTCAGCATTGGCGCTTACAGAGACATAGTTCTTCGCATCTTGACTCGAATACGTTAGGCCAACCTTTTTATTGTCCTGAATATCTTTGACCACATCTGAGGTTTTATCACCAATAAACCAAATTTCTTTTCCGCCGATACTGGTCTCAGTCGTTGTCATTGGCCAAGCATGCAAATCACCTTTACCATTGACAGTAGTCATCATGGCAAATTTAATGTCTTTAACGATCTCTTGTACTTTATCGATTTTATCTTGCTTATTCATAATATGTCCTTTTTAATTGAATTGATTTAGATCAGTTATTGTTGTTATTGCTGCGTTATAAATGAATGTCTATTGATACTTGAGCTTTTACAGCATAACGAGAGAAGGTAGGGAGGTTATATAGGTTGCCCGTAAGGCGATGTGAGTGTTTGTAAGCTCTATAAACATTAAGTAAAACAACTTAGCCGCTTGTTTAACAAGGTAATTTAAAAGAGCGGTTATTACCGTCTTCACTGACAGGCTTTAAGTTCTTTGATGGGTAAAGAGTAAAATTGTACCGCTTTATTCCTGCTTATTTTGCCTCTTCTTGTTATAATGCAGCGACCATTTACTTTGCATGGCAGTGATGCCAGTTACTGCTCATATCCTAGGAAATATGCCTCTATGATGACCATCGCCGGACAGCCGTTTTTGACCGATTTTCAGACCCAGCAACTGATCAATCAATTTGCCCAAAAAACCGATCTAAACGTGACCCAAATCAGTACTCAGCAGGTTTTTGTGCTCTCAAGAGAGCTCTTAGGTGAAGAGCAAAAAAAGGCTTTGGATCTTTTAGGGGTAAAAGAGCAAACCTCGCTAGAAGCTGCGACAGAGCGTCAAATCCAAGTCATCGTCAGTCCGCGTTTTGGCACGATATCGCCATGGGCGAGTAAAGCCACCGATATTTTTAATAACTGCGAGCTGAAGATCAATCGTATTGAGCGGGTGATTGTTTATACGCTGACGCTAGAAGGTGCTACCGAAGACAAGCTGCCAACGGCGGCTGAGCGTTTACTCTATGACCGTATGACCCAAAGCTTGGTTTATGATTTAAACGACGTGAATAAACTGTTTGACGATGAACCGCCAGCGTCATTGAATCATATCGATGTCATGGGAGCAGGGCGCAGCGCATTAGAGTCAGCGAATACGACATTTGGCTTTGCGTTATCAAGCGATGATATCGACTACTTGATGCATGCTTATGTCAATGACCTACAGCGCAATCCAACCGACGTTGAGCTGATGATGTTTGCCCAAGCCAACTCAGAGCATTGCCGCCACAAGATATTCAACGCCGAGTGGACGGCTAACGGTGAAGTACAGCCAAAGTCCTTGTTTCAGATGATTAAGAATACTTATCAAGCCAATCCAGAAGGTATCCTCTCCGCTTATAAAGACAACGCGGCGGTGATGGCTGGCGCTGAGGGCATGCGTTACTATCCTATTCCTGAAGACGCTAAAAACCCTAATGCTGCGCATCCGTATGGCTTTCATCAAGAAGCTATCGATATCCTGATGAAAGTCGAAACGCACAACCATCCAACCGCCATTGCCCCTTATGCCGGTGCAGCAACAGGCGCGGGCGGTGAGATTCGTGACGAAGGTGCCACCGGCCGCGGCGGTAAACCCAAAGCGGGTCTCACAGGCTTCCACGTGTCGCACTTGCATATTCCAGAGCTTGCCGAGAAGTGGGAGCAGTCAGGACAAGTGAGCACGCAGGACTATGGTACGCCGGAGCGCATGGCAACGAGCCTTGAGATTATGACGGAAGCGCCATTAGGTAGTGCCAATTTCTCTAACGAGTTTGGCCGTCCCAACCTTTGCGGTTATTTCCGCAGCTTCCAATTAGATACCTCAGCCGCCAAAGACGGTAGCGAGATGCGCGGCTATCATAAGCCCATCATGCTGGCAGGTGGTTACGGTAATATCAAACGTAACCTGATTGAGAAAAATCCGATTCGTGAGGGGGATTTACTGATTGTACTTGGTGGTCCTGCAATGCAAATCGGTCTTGGCGGCGGCGCGGCCTCTTCTGTCGATAGTGGTGAGTTGGATGAGGGCCTAGACTTTGCCTCGGTGCAGCGCGATAACGCGGAGATGGAGCGTCGCTGTCAGGAAGTCATCGATCGCTGCTGGGCGCTTGCCGGTAACGATGCTGAGGTGAGCAATTATAGTCAAGACGGCAACCCCATCGTCTCTATCCATGATGTCGGCGCAGGCGGTCTGTCTAACGCCATGCCTGAGCTGGTCGATGATCACGATATGGGCGCGGTGCTCAACTTGCGTCATATTCCATCGCTTGAGGCGGGCATGTCACCGATGGCGATCTGGTCAAATGAGGCGCAAGAGCGTTATGTCCTTGCCATTCGCCCAGAGAGCAAAGCACAGTTTGATGCGATCTGTGCCCGTGAGCGCTGTCCGTATGCGATATTGGGAGAGGCGACTGAAGTGCGAGAGCTTAGAGTCGATGATGAATTGCTCGATGATCAGCCTGTCGATATGCCGATGCAAGTATTGCTTGGTGGTACGCCAAAGATGCAGCGTAGCTTTGAGGTGCAAGCTAATGAGCTGGCGCCGTTAGTGCTCAATGATTTTGACCTGAGCGAGTCGGTCAAAGACGTGCTGCGTCATCCGACTGTCGCGAGCAAGTCGTTCCTCATTAGCATTGGTGACCGCTCTATCACCGGTATGGTGGTGCGCGATCAGTATGTTGGTCGCTATCAAGTGCCTGTGGCAGATTGCGCGATTACCGCTTCAGGTCTTATAACGCTTGATGGTCAAGCGATGACCGGTGAAGCGATGAGTATCGGCGAGCGTACCCCAGTGGCACTCATTGACCCAAAAGCCTCGGCAAGATTAGCGGTTGGTGAAGCCATTACCAATATCGCAGGCGCGCGCATCTCCCAGTTATCTGACATCACCATGTCGGCGAACTGGATGGCGGCTTGCGGTGATGATACGGAAGACGCCGCATTATTTGATGCGGTCCATACTGTCGGTGAAGAGCTGTGTCCCGCTTTGGGGATTGCCATTCCAGTTGGTAAAGACTCGTTATCGATGCGTGCCAATTGGACAGATGATAACGATGCTAAGGAGGATAGCCAAGATAAATCTGTGGTCTCACCCATGAGCCTTGTGATTACTGCCTTTGCCCCAGTCGTTGATGTGGCAAAAACGCTCACACCTGAGCTGATCAACGGCGATAGCGCGTTTTATCGTCTTGATCTCTCTAGAGGTAAATTGCGTCTTGGCGGCTCTATCCTTGCGCAAACGGCCAGCCAGCTTGGTAACGAGTGCCCCGACCTTGATAAGCCGAGCGATTTAATTGACTTCTTTAACTTTATTCAAGCGGGTAATGAGCAAGGCATTATCAGCGCCTATCACGATATCGGTGATGGCGGCTTG
This sequence comes from Psychrobacter sp. TB15, assembly GCF_000511655.1. Taxonomy (NCBI): domain Bacteria; kingdom Pseudomonadati; phylum Pseudomonadota; class Gammaproteobacteria; order Moraxellales; family Moraxellaceae; genus Psychrobacter; species Psychrobacter sp. TB15. The sequence continues at coordinate 3,492 of NZ_AYXN01000004.1, read as the reverse complement.
CTTGCGACCATTGCAGAGATGCAGTTCACTAGTCGTCAAGGCATTAAGCTATCACTCAGTGATGATAATCTACTCGGTCAGCTGTTCAGCGAAGAGCTGGGCGCGGTCATCCAAGTCATGCCAGAGGACGTTGCCGCTTTAGTGGCGCTAGCGGATGAATACAACGTCAGCGATATGCTTAGCCTCGTCGGTCAAAGCACTGAGGAAGATAGCCTCATTATCCAAACGCCGCTACATCAAGGCGATAAAACCCTCAGCTTTAAGCGTTCTGAGCTGCAACAAGAGTGGAGCCAAGTCAGCTATCAAATCGCCCGCCGCCGTGATAATCCAGAGTGCGTGCAACAAGAATATGACTTGATTGCCGATACTAATCATAAAGGTCTTATCGCTGCGCCAAACTTCGATCTCAATCAAAAGATCGAGACGCCATATCTGAACAGTCGTGCTGATTCTGATAACAGCAAGCCAAGAGTCGCTATCCTGCGCGAGCAAGGCGTCAACGGACAGCTGGAGATGGCAGCAGGCTTCACCCAAGCAGGCTTTGAAGCGGTCGATGTGCACATGAGCGACTTGCTAGAAGGCCGCATCAATCTACGTGACTTCGACGGTTTGGTCGCTTGTGGCGGCTTTAGTTACGGTGACGTCCTCGGCGCAGGCTCAGGCTGGGCCAACTCTATCTTGTTCCATGACGAACTGCGTATGCAGTTTGTGCGTTTCTTCGCCCGTCCGAACACGTTCTCACTTGGCGTCTGTAATGGCTGTCAGATGATGGCGCAGTTAAAAGACCTGATCCCAAGTGCAGAAAACTTTCCACGCTTTATCGCAAATGAGTCGGCGCGTTTTGAAGCGCGTACGGTCAACGTCAAAGTTGAGCGCACCAAGTCCATCTTATTCAAAGGCATGCAAGATAGTATCTTACCTATCGCTGTCGCGCATGGTGAGGGTCTTGCCACCCTAAACGCTACTGAAATTGACGGTATGGCAAAACACGGTCAGCTGGCGATGCGTTATGTCGATAGCCAAGGTCATCCGACCGAGACTTATCCATTGAATCCTAATGGCTCAGTCGGCGGTGTCACCGGTCTATGTAGCACCGACGGTCGCGTTACAATTATGATGCCGCACCCTGAGCGTAACCTAAAAGCGTATAACCATAGCTGGAAACCTGAGCAGTGGGATGAAGATGGTGCATGGATGCGGATGTTCCGTAATGCGCGAGCTTGGTTGCGTTAAGATAATTTGAATTAGTTTAGATAGTAAGAAAGGTGGGCTTTGGCTCACCTTTTTTGTGTTTATGATATTTAGCTTAATTAGATCCAGAAAAAACATATAGATAAGTACTTCAATGACGTATATAATAAGACATAAAGATAAAGGATATTGAATGTTACATTTCATCGAAACGCCAATATTTACTAAGCAAGTACTGAAACTATTAGATGATGAAGCTTATAAAGAGCTACAGGAAAATCTAATCAATAATCCAGAACAAGGTGATTTGATTCAAGGTACAGGGGGCGTTCGAAAAACCAGATGGGCACTTAACCAAGGTAAGAGTGGCGGTATTCGGATTATCTATTATTTTGTGAATAGTCAAGGCATATTTTTTATGCTGCTAGCTTATCCGAAGAATAAACAAGCCTCTCTATCAAGCGAAGAGAAGTCTGGTTTATACAAACTGACTCAACAAATTAAAGAGGTGTATAGCCATGAGCAATGAATTTTACGATGATTTATCTACATCACTAAATCAAGCATTGGCGATTGCTAAAGGACAGGCTCAGCCTAGCCGCCAGTTTACCCATGACGTGCCTAGTATTAAGGAAATAAGAACTAAGACAGGGCTATCGCAACAGCAGTTTGCCGATAAACTCAATATCAGTTCGCGTACCTTACAAAATTGGGAGCAAGGTACTAGAAACCCAACAGGGGCTGCCGTCACATTAATGCGCTTATTGAATAAAAAGCCTGAGTTAATTGCCGAAGCTTAATTGATCAAAAACAGTCAATCTTATCTTGGTCACGCACTCGGTGGGATTATGGATGTGTGTGAAAGCGATGACGCCTGGATGCGTATGTTCCGTAATGCGCGGGCTTGGTTGCGTTAAGATAATTTGAATTAGTTTAGATAATAAGAAAGGTGGGCTTTGTCTCACCTTTTTTGTGTTTGTGATTTGGGTGTTTAAACATTAACTTAACTTTGACATCAAGTGATGCGGAGTAGGTTGGTGTGGAGCTTGCGACACCCAACGTTTTTAAGGGAGCTATTTCCCGCCTTCCACTCGTATCTCCCAGTCTGGGCGCGGCGCTGGCTACCGTTTGGGTCGTCGCTTGCTTCGCCTCGCCACCCCAAAACCTAGCCATCGCAACTCGCCCAAACCAGCAGGATACCGCTACAGTCGGGGCTAAACCGCGCTTTAAGGCAACTATTATATCTAAGTAGAGGGTTTATGCAATTCATCTAAAGAGCTTAAATCTATTGATCTAAAACTTTGTCCATATTCATATGCTTTATACCAACTAAGGTAATCGTTTTTAGCCTTATCAAGAATTTTTTCCTTTATTTCGCTATATATTAGACCTCTTGCAAAAGTAGCAGAGGGAATTAAAATAAGAAGAACATTCATCGTTGTCTAAGAACCATGCCAAACATAGATAAGCTACTCAAACAAAGTGACGCTGGTTTTAAACGCTACACTGGCATTCATAAAGCCACCTTTTATGACATGCTTGATGCCATGCAAGAGCATGAAGCATCTAAGACCAAATCAGGTAGACCAAGTGTGCTCAGTCTTAAGGAGCAGATACTACTAGCCCTGACTTATTGGCGTGAATACCGCACGCTTTATCATATCAGTATGGACTTTGGTATTCATGAGTCTTCTGCTAGCCGTATCATTCGTAAAGTAGAAGACACACTGATTGACTCTGGCAAGTTTGAATTACCTAAAAAGCTGCCTAGTCGTGTCGATGACGACATCAATTGGTCAGTCGTCATTGTTGATGCTACCGAAACCCCTATTGAGCGTCCAAAAAAAACCAAAGAGACTACTACAGCGGTAAGAAAAAACAACACACCTTAAAAGCGCAGGTTATCGTTCATTGGCAAACTGGTTTGATACTTGATGTGCAAACCTGTAAAGGGTCAATCCACGATTTTAAGCTGTATAAAGATACTTGTCCTGACTGGTTACCTTGTGACGCCAAGCTACTAGCCGATAGTGGTTATCAAGGGTTAGCAAAGTTACATGAGCAAACTTTCACGCCATTTAAGAAACCTCGTGGTGGTCAGTTATTAGAGATATGCAAACAGGCCAATCACTATCTGGCAAAGTTCCGTATTGTGGTTGAGCACAAAATAGGCTTAATCAAGTTGTTTAAAATCGTGGCTCATAAATATCGCAACCGTCGTCAGCGCTATGATCTTAGAATGAAGCTGTTTGCTGGTATCATTAATTCCGAGCTTAAATTATGACTTTTGCAAGAGGTCTA
>NZ_AYXN01000003.1:0-15950 GCF_000511655.1 Psychrobacter sp. TB15 | reverse complement strand
TAGACCTCTTGCAAAAGTCATAATTTAAGCTCGGAATTAATGATACCAGCAAACAGCTTCATTCTAAGATCATAGCGCTGACGACGGTTGCGATATTTATGAGCCACGATTTTAAACAACTTGATTAAGCCTATTTTGTGCTCAACCACAATACGGAACTTTGCCAGATAGTGATTGGCCTGTTTGCATATCTCTAATAACTGACCACCACGAGGTTTCTTAAATGGCGTGAAAGTTTGCTCATGTAACTTTGCTAACCCTTGATAACCACTATCGGCTAGTAGCTTGGCGTCACAAGGTAACCAGTCAGGACAAGTATCTTTATACAGCTTAAAATCGTGGATTGACCCTTTACAGGTTTGCACATCAAGTATCAAACCAGTTTGCCAATGAACGATAACCTGCGCTTTTAAGGTGTGTTGTTTTTTCTTACCGCTGTAGTAGTCTCTTTGGTTTTTTTTGGACGCTCAATAGGGGTTTCGGTAGCATCAACAATGACGACTGACCAATTGATGTCGTCATCGACACGACTAGGCAGCTTTTTAGGTAATTCAAACTTGCCAGAGTCAATCAGTGTGTCTTCTACTTTACGAATGATACGGCTAGCAGAAGACTCATGAATACCAAAGTCCATACTGATATGATAAAGCGTGCGGTATTCACGCCAATAAGTCAGGGCTAGTAGTATCTGCTCCTTAAGACTGAGCACACTTGGTCTACCTGATTTGGTCTTAGATGCTTCATGCTCTTGCATGGCATCAAGCATGTCATAAAAGGTGGCTTTATGAATGCCAGTGTAGCGTTTAAAACCAGCGTCACTTTGTTTGAGTAGCTTATCTATGTTTGGCATGGTTCTTAGACAACGATGAATGTTCTTCTTATTTTAATTCCCTCTGCTACTTTTGCAAGAGGTCTACTATGTATCCTGAAGATTTTGAGAAAAAACCGCTAGAAAATTATTTGAAATAACAGCTATTAATGGCACTCCATTAACATTTCTGTAAGTACATTACCGTTAAATGATTACCCTGCGCAGCAAGATAGCTCTTTAACGTCTTTGCTAAAGGTTTGAGCGCATAACTTCAATCCTTCAACCATCGTCAAATACGGAAATAGTTGACCTGCCAATTCTTCGACTGTCATTTTATTATGAATAGCAAGAGCCGCACTTTGAATCAGTTCTCCGCCTTCATGGGCTAAAATTTGTGCGCCTATCAGTTTTCCCGTGGATTCTTCAGCTACCAACTTGATAAAACCATCCGTTTCAAAATTTGCTAAAGCTCTTGGTACGTTTTCCATATCAAGTACACGACTTATCGTATTTATTCCTACCGCTGAAGCTTGTACTTCGGTTAGACCTACCGTAGCAACTTGTGGGTCGGTGAATATAACAGCAGGCATGGTAGATAAGTCGAGTTGCGCATTTCCACCTGTCATATTAATTCCAGCCCTACTTCCGGCAGCAGCAGCAACATAAACAAATTGTGGCATATTGGAGCAATCTCCAGCGGCATAAATGTTAGCTGTTGATGTTTCCATCATACTATTAACAACAATGGCACCACTTTTATCTGTTTCAACACCAACATTTTCTAAACCAAGCTTTCCAGTATTTGCATGGCGACCCGTAGAGATAAGCAATTTTTCAGCGATTAATGTTCCTTCGTTAGTTTCCAATGAAAAACCATTGCTATCATAAGAAACATGACTTGCTTGCGTATTATTAAGTACCCTAATACCTTCTTTTTCAAAGCACTCTGCCAGTTTTTCACCTAATAACGGATCTTCAGCATATAAAAGGGTATGTCTGGCTAGAATTGTCACACGGCTACCTAAACGGGCATAAGCTTGCGCAATTTCCAGAGCAACAACGGAGGAGCCGATGACAACTAGACTACTCGGTAACTCTTCTGCAAATAAGGCTTCTGTTGATGTCCAATAAGGTGTATCAACTAAACCCTTAATTGGCGGAATGCTTGGTGTAGAGCCTGTTGCAATTAAAATGCGATCTGCAACCAGCTCTTCTTCACTACCATCAGACTTGTGAACTAGCAAGGTATTTTGATTTTTAAAACGTGCATAACCTTTAAGTAAAGATAGCGCGGGATTACTCTCTAAAATACGTTGATATTTAGCATCGCGTAGTTCTTCGACGCGAGCGTTTTGCTGATGTGCTAATAAGGAGCGGCTAAGTTGTGGCTGAATATTTTCTAAACCATCAAACGGGTTAGTACGTTGCTGATGCGCTAATTGCGCAGCACGGATCAATATTTTTGAAGGAACACAGCCGACATTTACACAGCAACCTCCGATTACATCGGCTCCTTCAATGATAGTAACTCTTGCTCCGCCTTCTGCTGCTTTAATCGCACTGGCAAAGGCCCCTGAACCACTACCAATAATGGCTACATGTAATTGTTCTGGCTGGATGTCATTTGGCGAGCAACAACTATTCGTTGACATATTTTATTCCTCTTAAAAAGTTAAGCGGTACAAGTTTCATCATCACAGCGTTTATTCGCAGGAGAAACCATGTCCCAAATTGATACAGCAACCATTAGTCCTAGCCCCGTATAAGTAACGTATGAACTCCACCCGTACTGGAACCAAGGGTATAAAGAGAGTAAAACCAAAATGGGGCCAATTGAACCGATAAAACTACGGTGCCATTGACGATGGCTAAACCAGCCTAAGATATTCATTGCCAGCGCTAATACTGCAAACAGTGGTAACAACGTATTGATAAATACCCCTTCCCACTGACTAAGAAATCCCATCCCAATTGCCGCACCAAGACTAGCTATCGCGGGAAAACACATGGCGCATCCCATTGCCGAAACAAGTGCACCTATAGAGCCTGCTTTATCTCCGATACGCGTAACTAGTTCTAAGGGGCTAAATATTACTTATTTTCACTTTTTAAATTTGAAGGGTAGCCAGCGTTGGTAGTCGCTGCAATTAATGCATTGATGTTGGTTTTAGTGTCATCAAAAGAAACAACAGCTAGCTTAGGCTTGTAGGTAACTTTCGCATTTTCAACGCCATCAACATTTTCTAATGACTTTTTAACTGTGATTGGACATGTCGCACAGTTCATCGTTGGCACTTCCAGTGTAACTGTTTTTACTTCAGCAAAAGCACCAAAACTAGAAAGTGAAAGCAGTGCGGTTAATAATAATTTTTTCATAATTAGCTCCAAATTTTAAAATGTTATAAATTTCTTGATCTGTATATTAAGCAAACAAAAGTATCCAATAATTACTGGTCACTAAAATTGTCGCAACTATAGCGCTCAGCCAGAAAATGACTTTTCGTTGTTGCTGTTTCTTAGGAATTGCACAGGCCGTTCCCGGCTCACACTCTTCTACAGGACGGTAAATTTTCCAACCTGAGTAACCAAACAACAACACTACAAATGCGATAAATAATGGCCTATAGGGTTCAAATGCAGTTAAATTACCAATCCATGAGCCACTTACCCCAAGTAATAACAGGAGCAAAGGACCTACACAGCATACGCCTGCGCCTAATGCTGCTATGATGCCTCCTATCATTGGAAGGTTTGATTCTTTTTGATTCATATAGATACCTCATTAGATAATGCAAGTGTATTGCATGTACCTAAGTACGGAGTCAAGGGTGATTTATAAAAAATTTATCTTTGATAATCTGCTACGACAGATACGGGGAATAAGCTAACTTGAATTAAGGCGCAGAAGTAAAATTGGATATGCTGTTTTAGTGGGAAATGGTAGTTAAGTGAATCATTTACTTCGGTTGCAACGAATCAATTATTGGGCAGTGGCTATCGTCATCATTATTTTGGCATTGTCCTAAATGTTCTTCCAAAGCGTGTTCTAACAACAACAAGTCAGCCATCTTTTTTTGTACTGCGATCAGTTTTTTATTAGCTAATTCTTGTACTTTACTACATGGACTATCGTTTAACGCAAGTAACCCTTCAATCTCATTTAGCGTAAAACCTAATTCTTGAGAACGCTTGATAAAATGTATTCTATTTACCGTTTCTTTCGGGTAATGTCTATAGCCCTGCATAGGCTTTGGTGGTTGTTTAATTAAGCCTTTGCGTTCATAAAAGCGAATTGTTTCGACATTTACACTCAGTTCTTTAGCCAACATACTTATGGTTCGTTTAGACACGTTATCAATTACCTTACTGACTTTTTGTTTACTTACTTTATATCTAATTAAAGTGACCATCAATGAATACCAGTTTAAACATCGCTAATTGATTTTGTTTTTTCTTCTATTAAATAAGTAAAGTTACCGTTGTTACAACAATATTAAACCACAACAATGTATGGTTTATCCTTTTTCATTATCAAAGTCCAAATTAGTGTTATTACATGCAGTTCTACATGAGTATACCCCAAGGGAACCAGCTATTTCACCACTCAAACCTATTAACAGACCACTTAAAACAGACTGCTATAATGGAACCATTTATATGTGCTAAAAATGAGCTTATAGCATTTGCTCAAAGCATGGGCATAAAGTCGCTGCATTCGATATATAAAATAAATCAGTTGCAACGCTAGTACGTACAAAGTTGATACAGCTGATTACTATCATAGCTAAAAAGGCAAAGTGATACTCAAATACTCAAATACTCAAATACTCAAATACTCAAATACTCAAATACTCAAATACTCAAATACTCAAATACAGGGTTTTTTTGAATCAAGATACATGATTAAAATCTATCAACTTAATGATTATATATTTGATAGCATCGCGTCTATAGAAACGTAAATTAATGTTTAAAATACTTCAGCTATTAACCCTGTTTTAAGACACGATAAACCGTAGCTACCCCAACACCAACCGCCTTAGCGATTTCCTCTTTTGTCATATTATTTTGACTGTCTAATTCTCTAATACGATTGTGTTTTGCTAGATTTGCTTTCTTACCAGTAGGTTTATATCCACTGTTTGCTAATCCCTGCTTGATACGTTCTCTACGCTTATCGTTATCAAGCTTTGCCATCGTTGCTAATAAGTCGATCAGCATATTGTTAATTACCCTAAGGATGTCGCCTGTCATACCCTCGCTAACCGTATGTGTAGTTGGTAGATCAGCCACCACCAATCGCAAACCTTTATCTTTGATGCGCTGCTTTAAGATAGCAAAATCATCCTGAGACAATCTACTCAATCTATCTACACTCTCAACAAGCAATATATCGCCTTGCTCAGCATCATTGAGTAACTTAGTGAGTGCTGGTCTATCTAACTTTGTACCACTGAAATGCTCTACGTACTCAACATGGTTATCATCATAGCTTTGGCTAAAGCTAATCAAGTCAGACAATGCTCTGGTCGCGTCTTGATCCTTAGTGCTGGCTCTCACATAAATACGAACAGTCATAACGCCACCTCTATTATTTAGACTTAATAATTAATGTTCATTGATAATAGCAAGATATTACTATCATTTAATAACATAAAAAAGTCTAATGATAGATAGGTTATCATTTAAAGGTTTTATGTTTTAGGTATAGGCTAATGATAGGAAAAAAGCACAGCAGCCAGTCTTATAATTCAAAAGTCTGTTATAGATGGTTCCATGCTAACAGTCTGCTTTAAGTAGTCTGTTAATATGTTTGAAGGGTGAGATAGCTGGTTCCGCTAAGGTATAGCCTTTATTAACTAACCCAATCAAAAAGAAGTCAAGGTATAAAAATACATAATGTAGTTTTATACCTTGACTTCTTTTTGAAGTAAATGTACTGTAGTTCTCTACTAATTCGATTTACTGGAGACTACCATGAGCATTAGAGAAGCCTTAGAAAAAGTGATATTTGACCAAACAGATGAAAGTACTGTCACTCCTTTATCTATCAGATTACCCAACCATTTGAACAATCAATTGGAAGAATTGACGCTTACTTTAGACAAATCAAAAAGCTATCTATTATTAGAGTTTGTTAAAGCTGGAATTGAAGAAACGAACAACATATTAGAAGAAAGAGCAAAAAACCCTGAAATTGCGAAGCAAAGAGATACTAGTAACATTCTTAGCACTAAGCCTTTCATGCTCAATACCAACTACAATAATGACAAATCTGCGCACGTTAAAATGCTTGAAAACAACGAAGCTGCTGCCTTCTACTCAGGATGGAAAGAGTATATTTGCAACTTGCAAGAAGGGGATAAGGTATATCTTTATCAAAGTGGCGTTGGGTTTGTCGCGTCTGGCACAGTAACAGGGGATTTGATAAAGAGTGAGTATGGTGGCAAACCAGATGCTAAATATTCCAAGGAACTAAAAGACTTTAAATTTGGCTTCAAAGCAATTTCTGCAAAAGAGTTCAAATCATTAACCGATGGTGGCGCTAATTTCAGAATGACTATGGTTCAATTAAGCTCGAAACAAAGACATGCGCTTGATGATGAAATTAATAAAAGAATGAATGCAATTAATTCAAAATAGCCTTAATAGCGGAGTGCTAGATATGAAAAATAGTGATTGGATTCTTCAAGTAAAAGAAACTCGTAGAACTTTTGGCAGCTCAACTTGGGTTCCATTAAGAGAGTTGTCTAATAAAGAACAAGGTGATGTTAAAAACGTTGGCTATGACAGCGAATTTTTTGGGTGCGGATCTGTTGCATTCCCACCAGAACAAAAGGAAAGAGCTGATGGATTTGACTGGAATCAAGTTGGCATTAGCCATACCACTAGACCATATGCTTATGAAAACGGCTATTATTCTCCAATCGAACAATATGAATATAATGACAAAGAACCCATAGGTGTGAATCTTGTCTTTGAATACAATCAGCCTGTAACTGGAATAAGAGAGTGGATACTAAGTCCTGATTTAGTCATTGCTCTTGGTTTAATAAAAGATGGAAATAACTGGGTTAGACCTGCAGAAAATTTCATTGTTGTTGCTCGTGAAACTATTAACGAGAATGGTGATCATACTTTAATTGAAATTAAGCAAGAGTTTCTTATTGATTATTTAGCAGCAAGAAATCTATCTCTTCGCCTTTCGTACTACCGCCAAAGAGTAGCTAATGTTATAAGTTTAAAAGACAGCGTATATGCCGATCTGACAGATAAAGAAGAGTCTAGAGATGGTGGAAGATTTGAGCTTTTGATTCGAGACTTAGAAGACGTTTTCGGTGGAAGCTGGGCTGCATTTAGAGTCTGGCGAACTGATATTGATGAAGACGAAGATGCTCCAGTGATGGGGCAAGAAAGTGATGAAAATACTGACTCAGAAAGCTCGCAAGGTAGCCATCAAGGTGTTTATAAAGGAGTTCGAGTAGAAGGAGAGTTTTGGCGAGACGAATGGATTGAGCATCAAAATATAAGCGTACGGGTTCGGGGAGATAAAGATCAGACACTTCCTCAGTTCATTGTTAAAACTGATGGAACGCGAATGACGTCTCATTCTTTGAATAATGAAAATATTGGCAGATGGCTCTGGTTCCGTTCTAACGTAGTTAGCGAACTTCTTAGTTACCAAGGGTTTTCACTGCAATGGTATACGGCAGAAACAGGCGGTATTCACTCTACGTCTGGGTGTAGAATTCACTTTGGAATTAATTCATCTGATTTAATAACTGTTTATGCTTATGATGTTGCCCGTCTTGCGCCATGGGAACAGCATATTTGGGCTGCTCATAACATTGCTCCAGAGGGGAAGGTGTCATCTGAGTTATTAATGTCGCAGGTTGAAGCTAAACCTGCTTCTACGCATGCTGTTGAAGAACTTTTATTTATAAGTATGAAGCTGTTAGAGGATGGTTTTAGAAATGAGTTTAATACTGATTTGTTCTCGCATGAAATAGATGAACCTGAGTTTAAAAAACAAATTTCACGCTTCTCAAGCAAAGACCAAACCTCATTACTAAGATTAGCAAAGGAATTAATTCGTATATTCTCTGATCGTCTCAATGTTAGCAATCTACGCCAACTCTCAACACATAAGAATAAGAAGACACTCGGGTCAAATAAACTATTAGAAGATATTTTGGCACAAAAAGTAGGAGTCGATAGAGCTCGCCAAATCTTTGGTGTAATCGCTGGTGCTTATGATATGCGTCTAGGCGATGCACATCCTACTAGTTCTAAAATTGGAGATGCTCTAAAATTAGCGAAAATTGACGAAGACGAGTCTTTCCTTAAGCAAGGCGAACAATTAATTTGTAATTTTGGAGAATCCATTTGGTGGATAGGAAAATTACTTTTTAGTCAGTCAGAGGTTAAATAAGTACCAGACTGTTCCTATAAGGATAATTATGGCAAATACTAGCAGCTCGATGTCTACTATATAGCGCACCGATCACAGATAGAATATATAGGGCAAGTACACAACGAAGTACACTCAGACTATTTTAGCGAGTTGAAACGTTGCTACCATTAGCCCACAACCAAAGCTTCGAATCCTCACTAGGGTGCCATCCTTATGGCTATAAGAATAACTATGCTAAATACTCAACGCAACTGAACTTAATTCGCTCTATTTATCTTATTGACGCTTAGCTATTTACTTACATGGCATTTCCGATTATTATACATCAAATTGATGATAATATATCGGAAATGCCATGTTCTCTTTACAACCATCGTTTGATGCTATTTCAGACAAATTTATTGATGAAAATTCTGAGGTCGTTAGCGCTCTTGCTGCCATTCACCCCAGTCTTACAACTCAACTAGTTTACGAGGTGATTCTGGCCGCTAATGAAAAAACTCAACATGTTGGAAGCTCTTTTCCAGCTAATGCTCCGTTAGCAATGTGGCAATTTCACATTACAGGTTTTCTTAGAGAAAAACTATGTGCTCTTGGTTGGACTAAAGTTGATGGTAAAGGTGGGGTTGCATATGTAATATCGCCGTGTAAGGAGCATGCAATTCGTGTTTTTGCAGGTAACAAGTATGTAGGTTTACGAGATGGAAACGTAAGCAATAGATCAATTAAGGGAAATACCCTTAAAGATGATATTTATCCGCTATTAAACTCTGATAAAGGAACGACCATTTGGACTTTACTTCATTACCGATTTGGTGAGTTAATGAGATTAGAGCTTTCGCAGCCAAAATCATTTGCAAAAGGTAAGATCAATGACTGGGGTACGCGGATCAAAATCCCTGATGTTAAGTTCAACATTCCTACAACACCGCGTATGAAAGAAAAAGTTGAGGTAGGAGTAGTTCCTGTCAAGCGTAAGAAAAAAGCTTAATCAATTCAAGGCTAATATATGTTTAATCCAAATCGATTACAGTTTGCAATCGATAGGCGAGCTGTGAGCAAAGCTGAATTAGCAGAAAAGCTAAATATTACTCCTAGAACATTAACAAATTATCTAAAAGGAAATACTGAGCCTAATTTAGTTGATATTTCAAGGGTGCTAAGCTTCCCTATCGATTTTTTTAAAGGTAGTGACTTACCAATCATTGATGAACATAGTGTTAGTTTTAGATCTCGTTCTAGAATGACTAAGAAAGTCAAAGCCGAAGCTTTAACTTATGGCATTACTGGCTTTATGCTTAATGATTGGTTTGAAGAGGAGTTTGAACTTGTTCAATCAGAACTTCCTGATTTATCTCATCTATCTCCTGAAGAAGCGGCTAATTCGCTCCGTTACGACTGGGGCCTGGGTGATAAACCTATTGGGAACTTAATTGCTCTATTAGAGTCAAAAGGTATACGTATTTTTTCTATTTTTGTAAAATCGGAATATATTGATGCTTTTAGCGTTTGGTATGATGACACACCTTTTATCTTTCTTAATAACCAAAAAACTATGGAGAGAAGTCGTTTTGATGCATGTCACGAACTAGGTCATTTAGTTAGAGACATATACAGTATGAAAATGTCTGAAAGTTTTAGTAAATCACTTGATGAAGACTTGGATTCAAAAGTAGTCGAAAGATGTGCAGATGAGTTTGCATCTGCGTTCTTGATGCCCGAAGTTGCATTAATGGAATATAGACATGTAAATCCTACCATCAACAATCTTATTGAGCTGAAAAAAGTGTTCGGCGTATCTTTAGTAGCACTGGCATATAGAATGCATAAGCTAGGGTTCATAAGTGAGTGGGTTTATACAAGAGTGCTCTGCCCAGAAATAGCAAAATATAATTATCGTAAGTCAGAGCCTTATCCAATGGATAGAGAGACTTCCCAAGTACTCAATACAATAACTAGTGAGTTAACTTCAGAAGGAATGAGCCTAGACGATATTGCTAAAAAAATTAATCTTAGAAAAGCTGATATAACTCCATTGCTATTTCAACTTGCTGAAAGCACAAAGCCTTTTCATTTATTTCAAGTTTTAAAATAATGTGTAAAAACATGAGTAAAGTTTAGCTACTAGTTTGATCAGCTAAACTTTGCTCGTTCTTTTAATCAAGTATTTATACAGCTTCTTTAGCATTCATTAAATCAATAAACGCCGCCTCAAGCACACCAATCGCCTCATCATCAACGATTAACCCCTCATCTATCTGGCGCTGTACCCATACATGAAGCGCCTCATCATTATAGAAAATCGGATTCACGCCCAATATTTTGGCCAGCTGTGAACCTTGCTGTATTTGTAAGTTTTCAATAAGTTGCTTGGTTAAAACCTTCACATTGTGATCAAACCAAGATGACGTTGTTGGTTGCTGCGCTGACGTATACATAATAACCTCCTGTAGGTTAATTAGATTTTTTAATTAATTAAATGTCCTGCTACAGGTAAAATTATACACGCATTTTGACTCATTGCAAGATAAAATAACCTACTGTAGATTATTTTGTATTTTTAGAAGTTATATTTCTGGATTGTCAACAAGCTCATATAGGTCGCCTACCTCAATTTCAAAATAGCGGCATAGCTTTTCAATCACTTCTAAATCTACTCGAGTGGCTTCTTCATGATACATACGCGTGATTGTGCCTCTGTTGATAGAAGTTTCTCTTGCAACATCTGCAATTTTAAGGCGCTTTTCACCCATTATTGTTGATAAATGACACTTAATCATGATCGTCTCCTATTTCAAATATAGTGCTACTAGCATACAAATTATTCGCTAGACACGCATAGTGCTATTAAGCAGTGCATTTTACTACGTGTCATATCGGTTTAATAGCAAGACCTGTCCAATACTAATAAGCTCAATACTTTCAGTTGTGCTTACTAGCCCTTTGCGATAATATACTTATATGAGTACTTACTCATTTGAGTGTATGAATATATAATCATCATAAGGCCTTTACCATGAAAGTAATCGCAGTACTGAACCAAAAAGGCGGCAGCGGCAAGACCACGATAGCCACGCATTTGGCACGTGGGCTACAACTTCAGGGTCATAGTGTGCTACTCGTTGATAGTGATCAGCAAGGCAGTGCTCGCGATTGGAGAGCTGTTAATGAAGACAATCCTGTTCCTGTTATCGGCCTTGATAGGCCAACGCTTGATAAGGATTTAAAAAATGTTTCCGATAAAGAGTTCGTCGTAATTGATGGCTCACCGCAAGCGACCAATTTGGCACTATCTGCCATAAAAGCCGCTGACTTTGTGTTGATACCCGTACAGCCAAGCCCCTATGATGTATGGGCGACCAGTGATTTGGTTGATTTGGTGCAGCAGCGCATCGAGATGACCGATGGTAAGCTCAAAGCCGCCTTTGTGGTCTCTCGCGCGATCCAAAACACTAACATCGGCAAAGAAGTTGCCGCAGTGCTACAAGATTATAATCTGCCCGTTCTTGATGCCAGAATCGTGCAGCGGGTCAGCTATCCAAATAGCGCTTCAGTTGGCAAAACGGTATTTGAGACAGAATCTGCTAAGAGCAGTGCCGTGACTGAGATCACGCAACTGGTCAACGAGGTTAAAACGTTTTTTGATAAGGAAGTAGAGTTATGAAAGCTGGCCGCCCAAGTAAAGATAAAAAAGACGCGCTTGAGTTGTCTGACGTCACTGATAAGCCTAAAAAGAGCACACGAGTCAATTTCAATCTTGATGAAGATACCTACTTTGAGCTTAAACAATACGTCCTTGATAATCGCACAACCGTCACTAAGCTACTCACTGAGATGATTGAGTCACGGCTGAATGAGCGTTAATATCCATCCATAGCGTTGATTTTTAATAATTTATTGTAGGTATATATACACCTATACACCTATACACCTATACACCTATACACCTATACACCTATACACCTATACACCTATACACCTATACACCTATACACCTATACACCTATACACCTATACACCTATACACCTAACGATGTTAATTTAGGATAATCATGAGTCAATCACAACAGCTTCAACAGCTAAAAAAGCAGCTTTGGAATATTGCCAACGACCTACGCGGTAAGATGGGTGCAGATGAGTTTCGGGACTACATATTAGGGTTTATTTTTTATAAATACTTATCTGATAAATTCATCCGCTTTGCCAATAATATCTTGGCTGAAGAAGGCGAAGGCTTCGATAACTTTGCAAATTTTGACACCAGTAATCCTGAGCATCTTGAATATATCGAGGAAGTCAAAGAAAACGCCATTGATGAGATTGGCTACGCGCTTGCACCCAATCAGCTGTTTCATCAACTGGCCAAACGCGGCAAACAAGACCAGGCATTCATTCTTGATGATTTGGCTGATACGCTAAAGGCCATCGAGCAGGGCACATTAGGCACAGACTCAGAAGAAGATTTTGCTAACCTATTTGAAGACATAGATCTTACCTCAACCAAGCTTGGCAACAGCCCTGATGACCGCAATGAGCTGATCGTCAAAGTACTAAGCCACCTAGATGCCATTGATTTTGATCTGAGTAACACCGAAAGCGATGTGTTAGGTGATGCTTATGAGTATCTGATCGGTGAGTTTGCCAGTGGCGCAGGCAAAAAAGCGGGAGAGTTTTACACGCCGCAGATGGTATCCACGTTACTTGCCAAAATCGTAACCAGCGGCAAGGACACCATAAGCTCAGTCTATGACCCTACGTGTGGCTCGGGTTCTTTGCTGCTGCGCGTCAAGCGTGAGGCGAATGACGTAGATAGAATCTACGGTCAAGAGATGAACCGCACCACCTATAACCTAGCACGCATGAACATGATTTTGCATGACGTGAACTTTACCAAGTTTGATATCAAGCAAGAAGACACGCTCAAGCGTCCGCAGCACGTCGGTATGCGCTTTGATGCCATTGTGGCCAATCCGCCTTTCTCTGCGAAGTGGTCTGCTGATCCCTTGCTGCTTCAAGATGAGCGCTTCTCAGACTATGGCAAACTTGCGCCCAAGACCAAAGCCGACATGGCATTCGTCCAGCACATGCTGCATCACTTAGACGATAACGGCACAATGGCAGTGGTATTGCCGCATGGCGTCCTGTTTCGCGGTTCCAGCGAGGGCGATATTCGTGAATACATCATCAAAAACCTCAATGCCTTAGACGCAGTGATTGGACTGCCTGCCAATATATTCTACGGCACCAGTATTCCGACCTCTGTTTTAGTCTTCAAAAAGAACCGTAAGCATGATAAAGATGTCTTCTTTATCGATGCCAGTGACTGCTTTGATAAACAAAAAAATCAAAATATGCTACTACCTGAGCATATCGATACCATCATCAAGACCTATCAAGCCCGTGAAAACGTCGATAAATTTGCCCATGTCGCCTCTTTAAAGGACATTAGCGACAACGACTATAATCTCAACATTCCGCGCTACGTAGACACGTTTGAGGCTGAGCCTGACGTGGATCTCGCAGCCGTTGCCAAAGCGCTGCAAGATTTGGAAAAAAAGAGCCAAGAAACGGACGCTGTCATTAATGGCTTTTGTGAAGAACTGGGCATTGATTCGCCCTTTAAGGTAGGGTCATGAGCACCGTAGACAGTCAAATTCAGCTATATCAAGTAGACAACCAAGTCAGCCTTGAAGTGAATGTTGAGCAAGACACGGTATGGCTAAGCCAAGCCCAAATGAGTGATCTGTTTGGCCGTGATGTTTCAGTGATTTCACGCCATATCAATAACGCGATTGGTGATGAAGAGGTGGATCCAAAAAGCAATTTGCAAAAAGTGCAAATTGCTTTTTCTGACAAACCCGTGACCTTATATGATTTGGACGTCATTATCAGCGTGGGTTATCGCATCAAATCCAAGCAAGGCGTGATGTTTCGCAAATGGGCGACGCGCATCTTAAAAGAGCATCTCATCCAAGGCTTTAGCATTAATCAACAGCGTTTGCAGCAAAACACCGCTGAGCTTGAGCAAGCCATCGCCTTAATCAAAAAAACGGCTCAATCTGAGCAGCATAGCAAAGACAGCGCGCTGGGGTTGGTCGAGATTATCAGCCGCTACACCCAAACTTTTTTATGGTTGCAGCGCTACGATGAGGGTTTGTTGCATGAGCCTGTGGGGCAACCAGGCGGCGAGGTTTTAGACGCACCAAGTGCCATGCAGGCACTGAATCAGCTCAAATCAAACCTGATGGATAAAAAAGAGGCCACAGACCTATTTGCTAAGCCTCGCGGTGATGGACTGGCTGCCATATTGGGTAATATTCAACAAACGGCGTTTGGTGAGGAAGTTTACCCCAGTATCGAATCCAAGGCGGCGCATCTGTTATATTTTGTCGTCAAAAACCATCCTTTTGCTGATGGTAATAAGCGCAGTGCAGCGTTCTTATTTGTTGATTTTTTATACCGTAATAACCGCTTATTTAATGACGAGGGCACTGCCATCATCAATGATACAGGGCTTGCAGCGCTCACACTGCTGATCGCTGAATCAGACCCCACTCAAAAAGAAGTGCTCATCCGTCTGGTGATGAATCTACTGGTGATACAAGATAAGGATGTAATGTGATGGCAACGCCAAAATTGCGGTTTAAAGAGTTTGATGGGTATTTAGAAAAAAACAACCTGATTAATTTAACTCTATGGGCTTCTGGTGGTACTCCCTCAAAAAAAAACAAAGATTACTGGATGGGTGATATACCACTTATTAGTGGCGCGTCTATGCATACAAGGAAAATATGCGAATCAGAATTTAATAGACCTCTTGCAAAAGTAGCAGAGGGAATTAAAATAAGAAGAACATTCATCGTTGTCTAAGAACCATGCCAAACATAGATAAGCTACTCAAACAAAGTGACGCTGGTTTTAAACGCTACACTGGCATTCATAAAGCCACCTTTTATGACATGCTTGATGCCATGCAAGAGCATGAAGCATCTAAGACCAAATCAGGTAGACCAAGTGTGCTCAGTCTTAAGGAGCAGATACTACTAGCCCTGACTTATTGGCGTGAATACCGCACGCTTTATCATATCAGTATGGACTTTGGTATTCATGAGTCTTCTGCTAGCCGTATCATTCGTAAAGTAGAAGACACACTGATTGACTCTGGCAAGTTTGAATTACCTAAAAAGCTGCCTAGTCGTGTCGATGACGACATCAATTGGTCAGTCGTCATTGTTGATGCTACCGAAACCCCTATTGAGCGTCCAAAAAAAACCAAAGAGACTACTACAGCGGTAAGAAAAAACAACACACCTTAAAAGCGCAGGTTATCGTTCATTGGCAAACTGGTTTGATACTTGATGTGCAAACCTGTAAAGGGTCAATCCACGATTTTAAGCTGTATAAAGATACTTGTCCTGACTGGTTACCTTGTGACGCCAAGCTACTAGCCGATAGTGGTTATCAAGGGTTAGCAAAGTTACATGAGCAAACTTTCACGCCATTTAAGAAACCTCGTGGTGGTCAGTTATTAGAGATATGCAAACAGGCCAATCACTATCTGGCAAAGTTCCGTATTGTGGTTGAGCACAAAATAGGCTTAATCAAGTTGTTTAAAATCGTGGCTCATAAATATCGCAACCGTCGTCAGCGCTATGATCTTAGAATGAAGCTGTTTGCTGGTATCATTAATTCCGAGCTTAAATTATGACTTTTGCAAGAGGTCTA
>NZ_AYXN01000002.1:0-87284 GCF_000511655.1 Psychrobacter sp. TB15 | reverse complement strand
CTTAGATTAACACATGAAGTGCAATACCAAATGCAAGGTGAAAAAAAGACCTAGATGCGCTAGCATCAAAGTTTTTATCCACCGACCAAAGTGAGATTGCAACCATGAGCTATACACATCTAAGCCTAGGTGAACGATACCAGATTTATGCCCTTAAAGGGGCAAAACATAGTATTAATTTTATAGCGAGGGTGTTAAACAGAAGTCCCAGTACCATATCAAGAGAGCTTAGGCGTAATAAAAGCCTACGAGGTTACCGAGCAAAGCATGCTAATAACAAGGCTTGTGACAGACGGGCTAACAACGCCACAACTATTGTGACTGACCTCTGGGCATGGGTGACAGACAAGCTTAAAGAGAACTGGAGTCCTGAGCAAATATCTGGCGTTCATGCTGGTATCAGTCATATGAGCATTTATCGCTATATTTGGCGTGATAAGAGGCAGGGCGGTACATTGTGGCAGTGTCTCAGACGTAAAGGAAAACCATACCGGCAGCGTCTAACCGCTGAGACTCGAGGCCGTATCAATGACAGAGTCTCGATTCATGAGCGCCCTTGTATTGTTGAAGAACGCTCACGTATTGGAGATTGGGAAGCGGATACCGTTATCGGTCAGCATCACAAGCAAGCGATTGTCACGCTCGTTGAACGTAAAACGGGGCTGCTGAAGATGAAGCGTGTGGGTCATAAAACAGCACAGCAAGTATCAGAGGCAATGATAGAACTCTTAGCGCCAGTGAGGTTGCAGGTTAAGACCATTACCTCTGACAATGGTAAAGAGTTTGCTCAGCATAAGAAGGTGAAACAAAAGCTCTTTAGCCCTTTCTTCTTTGCCGATGCTTATGCGTCATGGCAGCGAGGAACCAACGAGAATACCAATGGCCTTATCAGAGAGTACTTGCCTAAGGGTTGTGACTTTAGACAAGTCTCTGATAATGAAATACAGGACATTGAGAACAAACTAAACAACAGACCAAGAAAACGATTAGGGTTTAAGACGCCTATGCAGGCGTTCTATAATATTAATTAGCGTTGCACTTGGTGTGTTAATCTAAGTTATTATTCAAAAAGGTTCAGCGGCGCTAAAAGATATTTTGATGTTATTTATTTATCTAGAGCTGCTTGCTATGATTGGCATTTATTTTAAGACCCATCGCTTACCTGTACAGTTTTTAATCTTTATTGCCATAACAGCACTGTCACGACATCTAGTAGTAGATGTTCAAGCGGTATCTGACTACTTTCACTTGTGGCTACTCGCAACGATTTCTGTAGTGATAATCTTACTAAGTGCCTCGATAGTTGTACTCACATGGACAGCCCGAACCTATGGTCGACCAGAGGATAATTTGGATAGTGCTCACGTTAATTCTACTACAAAAGCGTTACTACCTGACAACGCTCAGGCACCTAAGAGCAACACGAAGCATCGCCGTGAATAGAGAAGTAATTGCCACAGTTAGACCATAAGAACAGTTAGACCATAAGAAAGGACGGAGTTCTGTGCAATACAGAACTCCGTCCTTGATATAAAATTAGCTCGTCTAAGATTTGTATGGCTTTACAGCCATTTTACCTTTTTAAACTTATAGTATAAGTAGCTACAAGTCGTCGCAATCAAAAATAGAATAACAAAATAAGAGTATTCCCAATGCAGCTCAGGCATAAAGTCGAAGTTCATGCCATAGAGCCCAGCGACGGCAGTCGGTACTGCCAGTATACCGGCCCAAGCAGCAAGCTTTCGCACCACCTCGTTTTGACCCATATTGACCATAGCCATATAGGTATCCATAGCTAAGCTTAGCATCTCATTGAGGCCGTTAACTGCATCTAGTGAGCGCAGCAGATGGTCATTAATATCTCGAAAGTAAGGCTTAGCAGCGTTAGGGAAGGCGGGTACTAAATCGCTTTTTTGATGATTAATGAAGAAGTTACAGATGTCTTGTACTGGCAAGATTACCGCGCGCATATGTACCAGTTGCGACTTAATCTCATAGAGGTTTTTTAGGGTGTCTTTATTAAACTCATAAGTAAAGATATTACGCTCTTGCTCGCGTAAGTAGCTGCCGAGTCTATCGGTGATGGGCAAGTAGTTATCGACAATAAAATCAAGAACAGCGTGCAAGATAAAGATAGGCCCCATTCTTAGCTTTTCGGGGCGCAGATGACAGTGCTCACGAATCGGCGCATAGGCGTTTGAGGGGCCCGTGCGGATAGTAATTAGGTAGTTTTTACCCATAAATATCGCAGTTGTGCCGTAGCGGATATAATTATCTTCAAGCTTGGCGGTACGAACGACCAAGAATACCGTATCGTTGTTATAGGCTTCGATTTTGGCACGTTGGTTGTCCGAAAACGCATCTTCTATAGCCAGCTCATGCAGATCAAAAGCGTTTTGCACTTCGGCAATGGTCTGTAAGCTTGGCTCATAAAGCCCTAACCAAATAAACTGGTTATTATTGGTCAAAGCTTTATTCACATCGCCAAGCGCCAACTGGCTGATTTGTTTACCGGTCTTACGCGAGTAGGAGTAGCAGTTGACCACTTCAGCTTCGCTTGAGACGACGATATCCTCATAACGCTCCGAGTCGGGGTCGTAGACGGTCATGGTCTCAAGCGTATCTTCTTCCGTCGCTTCTGCATCACCGTAAATATAGCTGTCGTAATCGACGAAGTTTAGCGGCGCCTCAACATTGTCAACATTGTCAGAGTAGATACGTTCGATATTAGAATCTGGGGCGATACGTATCGTCTGGAGTGACGGCTCATCATCACGGTGCATACACGCTCTTCCTCGTCGTTAAAGCCTAGCCGTTAAAGATTAGTCGTTAAAATTAAATCTTTATATAAAAGTATTTTTATCACATAGGACTTGCCGCATCTTAGACAGTGCAGGGGATGCAAATGTGCGAGACACCTAATATCACTAGTCAAATATTGAGACCTAAATTTCAAGCGGCAGGCTATAAAGCATAACGCTTTAAGGTGTCGATATCGACAAGCGTCAGTAAGCTCTCATGACAAGCTTCAAGCTTAATAGGCGGCGCGATATCGAAGTCCAATGCTTCAACCCAGCGTAGTGCACAGATACACCAGTAGTCACCGGGCTTTAAACCAGCAAAATTATACTCAGGTAAAGGGGTGATGAGGTCATTACCGCGACTCGATGAAAAGTTCAAAAATTCGCTAGTCATCTTAGCGCAAACTGTATGTTGGCCAACATCTTGGTTGCCAGTATGACAAAAACCGTTACGATAATAACCGGTGATAGGATCAAAGCAGCAGCTAGCCAGTGCAGTGCCTAGTACATTGGTTTGATTGATCTCGGGGTTAGGATGATAATCTGTGGACATAAAAATTCCAAAAAAAATATGAGTTAGTGTAACACGGGTCTAGCGCATAGAGATAAGCCAAAAACGGCTACTTTGTTAGCAAATGATTATTGACGCTCCACTGCGCTTACCTCTACCAGGGGAGTCTTAGCGTTTTTTAAGGACTGCTGTCTATAGCTGTTGAAAAGTGCTGAGTAATTGGTAGCCATTGCTAGTGATTACTCAGAATTGTGACTAGTCGAATCTTAACGGCTATGCTAAACTAAATCCTCAAGTGCTGTGAGCATTTCGCGTCAGTGTGTTCAAACGCTTTATGTTATATATCTAATATAGTATGTCAAATGTTTGAAGTGCACAGCGATAGCTTTTATCACCCTCGTCTATTTATTATCATAATTAAAAACGACTATACTTAAATCGGTCAACTATATAACGATCTAGATTTTGCATGACCTAAACTGAAAAATATTTGGTATTGAGATGACCTAGTTGCTTTATACGGATTGGGTCAGTGATAGTGCGTGCTAAAAATACAAACCGCTCATAAACTTATCGTATCGCGTTTGCGCGATAAGCCAAACAAGGATTTATTGTGTCTGTCAGTTCTGATTCTACTAGTTTTGCTCACTCCTCTTCGGCGACTCAGCAGAGTACCCAAACGACACCTACAGGGGCTAATAATGGCCTATCTTACTTAAGTAATCATGCCGCTGAAGTGGCGAATAATTGGCTACTACCGGATGGGGTTGGCGATGTACTGTTTTCTGCGGCCCAAAAACAAGAAGTGCTGCGTTATCAGCTCATCCAGCAGCTGATCGCTCATGGCTATCAGCCAGTCAGTCCTCCTTTGATTGAATATACCGAGTCATTATTGAGTGAGGCCTCAGAGGATCTTAAGCGGCAGACATTCAAGATTATCGATCAGTTGACCGGACGCTTGATGGGTCTGCGCGCCGATATCACGCCGCAGATTCTACGTATCGACGCGCATCACGGTAAAGGCATAGCGCGCTATTGTTACGTGGGTCATGTCATCCATACGCTGCCCTCAGGATTATTTGGCTCACGTACACCGCTGCAGTTGGGCGCTGAGATCTTTGGCTATGATGATCTAAAGGCCGATATTGAGCTTATAGATGTATTATTTACTATGGTCAATGGCTTGAATCTGAAAGCAAGTCTCCATATCGATTTAGGTCACGTGGCGATATTTAAACGCTTAGCTGAGCTGGCACAGTTATCTACCAGTGATACCGTCCAGCTGATGACGCTGTATGCTAATAAAAACCTACCAGAGCTTAAGCGTATAAGTACAGCTCTGCCGATGGGGGACGATTTTTATGCGTTAGCGCGCTATGGTCATGATATGACGGAACTGCTGGCGAAGCTATCTGCTACGGCTAAGCAAGATACCAAGATTGCGCAAGCAGTCGACGAATTACAACGCTTGAGTACACATCTGCAGCAGCAATGGCA
This sequence comes from Psychrobacter sp. TB15, assembly GCF_000511655.1. NCBI lineage: Bacteria > Pseudomonadati > Pseudomonadota > Gammaproteobacteria > Moraxellales > Moraxellaceae > Psychrobacter > Psychrobacter sp. TB15. The sequence goes on along the minus strand of NZ_AYXN01000002.1, from coordinate 82,475 downwards.
GTGCGATGTCAGTATCGATGTCACCGAACTATCAGGTTATCATTATCACACGGGTATCGTCTTTAACGGTTATATCAATAGTGAGACCCAGCCACTAGTGCGCGGCGGTCGCTTCGATGGTATGCAAAGTCAGAACAGTCAACTGACCGATGCTCAAGCGCCGCGTGCCGCGACTGGGTTTAGTATGGATGTCAGCCGATTGCTGGCACATATTGAGCTTGCTGCGCCAGCGGTAGTCATTGTTGATTATACTGACATGACTGAGGCCGATAGTGCGCGCAAACAAGCGCTACAACAGCAAATCGAAAAATGGCGCCAGCAAGGGTACCGGGTTATAGTGCCTTTGAGCGAAGATGACTGTCCAGCTGATGTTACCCATCGTTTAAGCCTAGCTGATGAGAGCTGGCAATTAATTAATATCAATTAATCAGTACAGTACCGAAATATATAGTGGCGGGGTAACGCGCCCTAACACTGAATTCAATATCTGATTCAATCCATAGCTAAGTCTGATAACTCGCTTAGCTGTTTAATTTAATAGTCGTTTATTAACCTACTCAAATACATTACTGTAAGGATCTATCATGGGTAAGAATGTCGTAGTTTTAGGAAGCCAATGGGGCGATGAAGGTAAAGGCAAAATCGTCGATTTGCTTACCGAAAAGTCCTCAGCAGTGGCGCGTTTTCAGGGCGGTCACAATGCAGGGCATACGCTAGTCGTCGATGGCAAAACTACCGTACTGCATCTCATTCCTTCTGGTATTTTGCGTGATGATGTCACTTGCTTCATCGGTAATGGTGTGGTCTTAGCTCCTGATGCTCTACTCAAAGAGATGAAGGAGCTTAAGGATAATGATGTACCAGTACGCGAGCGCCTGCGTATCTCGCCAAATTGCCCGCTTATCATGCCGTATCACGTGGCACTCGATCAAGCGCGTGAAGCCAAACGCGGTTCAGGTAAAATCGGTACCACTGGCCGCGGCATCGGTCCTGCATACGAAGACAAAGTCGCACGCCGAGCGATCAAGCTTGCTGACTTGTTCCGGGATGACTTAGAAGAAAAACTACGTAACCTTATCGAGTATCATAACTTCCAGTTGACTCAGTACTATAAAGTCGATGCGATTGACTTTGATAAGACTTATCAGCTGTGCCAACAGTGGCGCGACGAGATCAAAGGCATGGTTACTGATGTGACCGAAGATTTGAACCAGCTGCGTCTAGCGGGCAAGAACTTAATGTTTGAGGGCGCGCAAGGCACGCTACTTGATATCGATCACGGCACTTATCCGTTTGTGACCAGCTCAAGCGTAACGGCAGGCGGCGTTTCTACCGGTACGGGTATTGGTCCGTTATACTTGGACTACGTATTGGGTATCACTAAGGCTTATACCACGCGTGTTGGTAGCGGTCCATTCCCAACGGAGCTATTCGATGATGTTGGCGCGCATTTAGCCAAAGTCGGTCATGAGTTTGGCGCAACAACAGGCCGCGCCCGTCGCTGCGGTTGGTTCGATGCCGAAGCGCTACGCCGTGCGGTCGTACTAAACTCACTATCAGGTATTTGCTTGACTAAGCTTGATGTGTTGGATGGTTTAGACGAGCTTCTGATCGGTGTTGGCTATAACTTGCCTGAGACAGAATGCGCAGGCGCTCATGATGCCGAATTCTACGAAGCGGTTACGCCTAAGTATGAGACATTGCAAGGCTGGAGCGAGTCGACTGTCGGTATCACCAACTATGACGATCTACCAGAGAATGCCAAGATCTACATCAAACGTATTGAAGAGCTGATTAATTGCCCAGTTGATATCATCTCAACCGGCCCTGACCGCGAAGAGACTATCGTCCTACGTGATCCATATGATGCGTAAGCGATAAAGCGCTAGAAGTGTAATCAAATCCCAGTGTCTAAATTATACAAGGCACTGGGATTTTTTAATCAGATGAGGGTATTTACGGTTTAGCAAGACACAATCATAAATTAACCCTATCATTTATAGTGTTAATCATTATAATAGTCAGCAATCATCCACTGAGGGCAGTGTGCTCGCATTGATAACGCACTAGTTTATCCATTTATTTAGCTGAATTGGTGTGATGATCACAGATAACTTACCTCTTTATTTTACGGCTAACTCAATCCACTTTATAGGAGCTTTTCATGGCTAACGAACGTACTCTATCTATTATCAAACCTGACGCAGTTGCTGGCAATCATATCGGCGCTATCTATGATCGCTTTGAGCAAGCGGGTCTAAAAATCGTTGCTGCTAAAATGATGCAACTTGATGACGAAAAAGCGGGCGGCTTTTACGCTGAGCACGCTGAGCGTCCATTCTACAACGACCTAAAGTCATTCATGACCTCAGGCCCAGTATTAGTATCAGTATTAGAAGGCGAGAACGCTATCGCTAAGCACCGCGAAATCATGGGCGCAACTAACCCAGCTGATGCAGACAAAGGTACTATCCGTGCAGATTTTGCTAGCAGCATCGACGAAAACGCCGTTCATGGTTCAGATTCTGCTCAGTCCGCTGAGCGTGAAATCAGCTACTTCTTCAATGATAATGAAGTGTGTGCTCGTACTCGCTAATTCATACTTTTTTATAAGTATGGACGAGTATTGAGGCGTTGCTGTTAATAGGTTATGTTGGGGTTTAGTATTTATAACTACCAGCAGTTGACTGCTAGTCAGCCTATAGTCATTTATTCAATAGTAGCGCAAGACGGCTTATACTCAGTAGGGTGTAAGCCGTTTCTACTATCAGCTACTCACTTCATAGTCTAAGCGTTGAACGTTGAAATAACCTAGGATTACCCTAATATTCAGTATAGCGTTACGATTATCGGATTATCGTAAGTCTCATTGTTATGCAAATAACTACTATACCAATCTAATCTAACTATAAAAGCGCTCAAGTAACTTTCTAGGGCTCATAGCGTTAGCAATCCCTTATCAGCATCTCATTATCAGTGACCAAATAAAACGAGAGCTGATATAATAACGCTCATAATGGATTGCTCATGCTCCACAATATTGCACAAGCTTTTTAGCTCAGGCAAAAAGGTATTTATTATGTCCATGGTACAAACATCCACTCCGTCAGCTGACACTCAGAGTAAGACTAATCTCTTGGGTATGACCCAAGAGCAGCTTGCCGATTACTTCAAAAGTATTGGCGAGAAGCCTTTTCGCGCCACCCAAGTGATTAAGTGGATATACCAACACGGCGTCACTGACTTTGAGCAGATGACCAATCTGAGTAAATCGCTGCGAGAAAAGTTAGCGCAGCACGCTTGCGTCACTGCGCCCAAGGTTATTCATCGTCAATATAGCGATGATGGCACCCGTAAGTGGGTGTTCGAGGTCACTGGTGGCTCACTGGTTGAGACCGTGCTGATACCTGCTGACGATAGTAAAGTCGATGGACGTAAGACTCTGTGTATCTCATCACAAGTGGGCTGCGCGCTTGATTGCAGCTTTTGTAGTACTGGTAAGCAAGGCTTTGAGCGCGACCTCTCCGCCGCTGAGATCTTAGGTCAGCTATGGGTTGCGAATGCCTCTTATATGAGCGACGAGAATGACAGCTTAGAGCATGTCGATCATAGTCTTTGGGAGAATAAAGTCACTAACGTCGTTATGATGGGCATGGGCGAACCTTTATTAAACTATAAGCCTGTAGTTGGCTCGATGGAGCTTATGCTTAGCGATCATGCTTATGGCTTATCTAAGCGCCGGGTGACGCTCTCAACCTCAGGTGTTGTGCCAAAGATGTATCAATTAGCGCAAGATATCGATGTCGCTTTAGCTATCTCGTTGCATGCGCCTAATGATGAGCTACGTAATGAGCTGGTACCTATTAATAAAAAGTATCCGCTAGCAGAGCTGATGGCCGCTGCTCGTAACTATGTGTTCGACGCTAATCCGCGCCACAAAAAACACGTCACTATCGAGTATGTGATGTTAGATGGCGTCAATGATAGTGATGTACACGCGCGCCAGCTAGTCGCGCTGTTAGGCGATTTACCAAGCAAAATTAACTTAATACCTTTTAATCCGTTCCCGCACGCCGATTATGGTAAATCGAGCAATAACCGTATTCATGCTTTTAGTGATATTTTGAGCCAAGCGGGTTTTGTCTGTACCATTCGTCAAACTCGCGGCGATGATATCGATGCCGCTTGTGGTCAGCTCGTCGGGCAAGTGGCCGATCGTACGCGCCGCTCAGAGAAGTGGCAGCAAAGCATCAAAGATAGAAGCGCGCAAGCCGTTACTATTAAAGATAGCCGCTTTAAGCGCGATGCCAAGGCCTAAACGAATTCCTCAACAAAGTCCCAAACAGAGTCTCAGTACAGTGACAAAGTGACAGGGCGAAAACAATGTAATATAAGTGCAATAAGCCTTAACAAATAGCGTGAGTAATTATTGAGCCCTTAAGGTAGATAAGAGGTAGACTAACGGTTTTTATCGGTATAAAGTCATATAAATTCAATAGCTAAGTACTTATTACAAGGTACTAAGTTATAAGATGCTCAGGGATTAATATGATGTTAGTAAAACCAAGGATTTAGGGGCTATGAGTGATGATAAAATTTCTAAATCAAGGCGTTCGTCTATGACTATCAAACCATATACCTCGCATAATCCGCCAACCGCTTTGACGAAGCTCATTAAGCTTACTAAAGCCCGAGTAATGATGAGTGGCTTGTCAGCTTTGTTACTAGCAGGCTGTCAAAGCACAACCGATCCTGACTTGACAGGTAGTACCCGTTATCAGGGGTCTGCGCCAGTAAGTAATAATAAAAACCTGAATAAACAAGAGATTGCTCGCGTTCGCACCTCACTTGCTGCCCAGTATATCCGTAAAAACGAGCTTGATGCCGCCCAGCGTCAACTCGAAAAAGCTTTCGCTGCTAATAGCCGATACGCGCCAGCCTATGATATGATGGGCGTTTTACTGCAGCAAGAAGGCAGCCGTCTTAATCTTGAAAAGGCGGATGCGTACTTCAAAAAAGCGATTGCGCTTGACGGCGACTTTGAACAGGCCCGTAATAATTACGGAGTTTATCTGTCGCAGATGAAGCGCTATAGTGAGGCGGCTCAGCAGTTTGAAATTGCAGGCTCCGCATTAGGTTATGAAGGCCGTATTAGTGCTCTAGAGAATCTAGGACGCACTTATTTACAGCTGAATGATAGTGCTGCTGCGGCAAAAGCATTTTTGCGCGCTTTAGATGGCAATCGCAATAGCTTAGTGGCTCATATCGAGCTGGTTGATTTATTATTGGCCCAAAACCGCGTACAGCAAGCGCAGCGCTTGTATGATGAGACGCTCATATTGGTTCAAGGGCAGGGCATCAGTCCGCGTCTGCTACTGCAAGGAATCAAATTGGCCGAAGCGCAAGGCGATAGCAACCAGCGTCAACAGTTATCGCGTCAATTATTATCCGCTTATCCGTTAAGTGATGAAGCAAAACAACTCAAGACTTGGCTTAACAATCCAGAGGCACCATGGCAATGACCGAACCATCACTAAATACCCAACTCAATGCGCAAAACTCATTTGGTGCCATGCTGCAACAAGCTCGCAATACTCAACAAATCAGCTTGGAGACGGCAGCCGCTGAGCTGTTTATTCTAAAGCGTCACTTGCAAGCGCTTGAAAACGAGAATTTCTCTGAGCTACCGCAAGTCGCTTTTGCACGCGGTTTTGCGATTAACTATGCTAAATACTTACGCCTAGATCCTAATACGGTCGCAAGTGCCTTTGATGCTGCTTACCCTAATGAGCTAAAAGACCGCTCAGCGAATAACACCGAATCTTTATTACAGCCGATGGGGACGCTACAGCGCGATACGAGTAGCCGTATTCGTATCAACCCCTTATTAATAATCGGAGTTATTGTACTTATTGTTTTGGCTTTCTTTTTGTTTCGTATGGTGAGTAACGCTAGCCGCGATAGCGAAACAGCTGCGCCTGTGATTGATGATATCACGGCTACAGAACAAGCTCAGGGCGCAGCAGTAGTGACTGACGACGATAGTATTGGTGCTTCAGGCTCAGCGCTGAATCTAGGCGATGATAGTCAAAGCAATGCTACATTAGAAGTTAAGTTGACCGATGCTGTCGATGTCAATATTGCTGATGCATCAGGCAATAGTTTGATGAATGGCGAGCAGACCAGAGGGAATTATACCTTAATAGGAGTGCCGCCGTTTAGTATTCAGATCGATGACGTCGATAATGCCAGTTTAGTGCTTGATCAACAAGCAGTGGCGCTTGAGCAGTATACGACCGGCAATCGCGCTATATTTGAGCTTGCACCATAAGAGTATAGCTCTTAATATTTAGAAATATTCTATATACTTTAAGTAAAGGATTTTGTATGTCTACATCAACGCCTATTCATCGCCGCCCTACCAAAAAAATACATGTCGGTAGCGTAGCAATTGGCGGCGATGCACCGATCAGTGTGCAAAGTATGACCAATACTGATACTTGTGATGTGGCAGCTACAGTCGCGCAAATTCAGCGCTGCGTGGAGGCGGGCGCGGATATGATGCGCGTATCGACTCCAACGATGGATACCGTCAAAGCCTTTAGTGAGATTCGTAAGCAGGTCAGCGTACCGCTTATCGCCGATGTGCATTTTGATCATAAAATTGCATTGGCCGTCGCTGAAGCTGGCGCTGATTGCTTGCGTATTAACCCAGGTAATATCGGTAGTGACGCTAAGGTGCGTGAAGTTGTAGCCTGTGCCAGACATCATAATATTCCGATTCGCATTGGCGTCAATGCCGGCTCTTTAGAAAAAGAAATTCAGCGTAAGTACACGGAACCAACCGGCGAGGCGATGCTTGAGTCTGCCATGCGTCATATCGATATTCTTGAGCGTCTCAATTTCGATCAGTATAAAGTCTCAGTCAAAGCCAGCAATGTGTTTTTGACGATGGATGCCTATCGTTTGATATCAGCGCAGATAGATAATCCGCTACATCTAGGAGTGACAGAAGCGGGCGTCTATCGTACTGGTGCGGTCAAGTCGGCTATTGCTCTGGGCGGGCTGTTACTCGATGGTATTGGCGATACTATTCGTATCTCTTTAGCGGCTGAGCCTGAAGAGGAGATCAAAATTGGCTTTGATATTCTAAAGTCACTAAATATCCGCTCTAACGGTGTAAACTTCATCGCTTGCCCAAGCTGCTCGCGTCAAGAGTTTGATGTCATTAAGGTGATGACGGCATTAGAGTCGCGCTTAGAAGATATTCGTGAACCGATGAACTTATCGGTGATTGGCTGTAAAGTAAATGGCCCAGGTGAGGCTAAGGAGGCCGATATCGGTATCGTCGGCGCCGCGCCTAAGTCTTTGGTCTACCGGATGGGCGACAAGAGTCATCTCATCGATACCAATAACTTAGTGGACGAAATCGAAGATATGGTACGAGCCCACGCCGCAGAGCTTGCTAAGTCACGCGAAAATGAAATTATTCGCGTCGGCTAGTGCTTCATAAAACAGACATTTCAAAATAAAAAACAATCGCAATAGAGTTTGAGGGTATAACCGCACCATGATTAAAGCTATTAAAGGGTTCAATGATATTTTGCCACAGCAATCGGCAAAGTGGTTACGCCTAGAAGCCGTTTTACAAAATGTACTGAGCCGTTATGGCTACGAGAATATCCGCTTACCTATTGTTGAGCAGACCGATCTGTTTGCTCGTGCTATCGGCGGCGCAACTGACATTGTCGAAAAAGAGATGTATAGTTTTGCCGATAAGTCAGAGCCGCCAACGCCTCTAACTTTGCGCCCTGAAGGCACGGCAGGCGCGGTACGCGCGGTTATCGAGCATAACTTACTGCGCGGCGATACGCCCAAACTTTGGTACATCGGCCCGATGTTTCGCTATGAGCGCCCGCAAAAGGGGCGTTATCGTCAGTTCCATCAGCTTGGAGTCGAGAGCTTCGGTAGTGCTTTGCCCGATGCGGATGCTGAGCTGATTGCGATGACGGATCTTATGTGGCAAGAGCTTGGCCTCAAAAACGAGATGCGCCTACAGCTCAATAGCTTAGGCGAGAGTGATGAGCGTCGTGCTTATCGTGATGCTCTAGTGCGTTATTTGACCGATAAGCAAGAGCAGCTCGATGAAGACAGTAAGCGCCGCTTAACGACCAATCCGCTACGGATTTTGGATAGCAAAGACGCGAGTACGCAAGCGTTATTGAATGATGCGCCAAAGCTCGCTGACTTTTTGGGTACGGAAAGTATGGCGCACTTTGAGCAAGTACAGGCGTATTTGACAGAGCTTGGCATCGATTTTGAGATTAACCCGCATCTAGTGCGTGGTCTTGATTATTATAACAAGACCGTCTTTGAGTGGGTGACTGACAAGCTAGGCAGCCAAGCTACGGTTTGTGCTGGCGGCCGCTACGACGGTCTAATTGGCCAGTTAAAATCAATGGACAATAAAGGCAAAGTCCAAGAGAGCAAGCCAGTAACGTCTGAGCCTGCTGTTGGTTTTGCTATGGGTCTTGAGCGCTTGTTATTATTGATAGAAGCGGTTGCGCCTTTTACAGAAGACTCTGCATGTGATGTCTTTATTGCCGCGCATCCTGAAGTATATAGCGCTGGTATCGCTTACGCGCAAAATCTGCGCTATAAGCGCCCAGATCTGCGTGTAAAAATGGCGAGCGCGACTAGCCTGAAAGCGCAAATGAAAAAAGCGGATAAGTCAGGCGCTGCGCTAACAGTGATTATCGCGCAGCAAGAGCTGGATCAGCAAATGATTAGTATCAAAGATATGCAAAATGGTGAGCAAAAAAACGTGCCTCAAGATTGGTTGGCGGATAGCGCTAACTTTTTGGGTCAGTAGTCTTAGCTCAGATATTAACAAGCAACCATTTCTCATAAAGTATTCATTATAAACTTCATCAGGTAAATACCCATGGCTTTGAATCCTAGTTCGCCAAACTCAGACAATTCGATGCAAGCGCTAAAACAGTATGGTGGCAATATTGTCACTATTATATTGTTAGCGTTGGCTGGCTATTTTGGTTGGACTTATTGGCAAAATAACCATGCCCGTGTGGATACGGTAGCTGCCGACCAGTATGCAGATATTCAGCTGTTAAACGAGCAAGTCAGCTTGGCGGCGCAAAACCCAGATTTAGAAGACGATGCTTTAGCAGCACTGAGCGAAAGCCGCGAGCAGCTAAGTGATGATATCGATAGCTTAGTCAGCGCTCACGGTGATTCAGTATACGCTTGGCAAGCACTAATGATGAAAGCGCGGATGCAAGTAGATAATGATGATTTTACAGGCGCGGCAGCAAGCCTCAAGCAAGCCTTAGCTATCGATTTAGATGATGCAGGGCTCAAAGCTATTACACGTCTGCGTTACGCGCAGGTGTTATTAGCCAATGATGAGCTAGAAGCGGCATTATCTGAAGCTAAAAGCGATGTGCCCATCTCCTTTGAAGCAAGCCAGCAAGAGCTACTAGGTGATATTTACCAAGCGCAAAATGATAAAGAGGCGGCGATTAATGCTTATAATAATGCTTGGAATCTAATCAGCGAGCGTAATGAAGAGCGCGCAGTACTGGCGCTAAAAATGGAGAGCTTAGGTATCTACCCTGAGCCCATCAAAGCTCAAGACAGTCTTATCCAGCAGCCAGCAGCACCGCAAGGATTGACGGTAGATAATACCGTAATGATGGATAATGACAGTGATGCTATCAATGAAAACAATAATAGCAACGAGCCTGAATAATCGACGCAGTAAGTCAGTCATATCCTTTGCGCTGTAGAGACTTCTAAAACTCAGTGTTAACCCGAACTAGTTTTAACCCTAATTATAGTAGTGGCTGTGCAATAAAGACTGATATTATCTTTAGCTATAGCTTCTTATTGACCGTTAATTTTTTGTAGTGAGAATACAATGACCCGATCTGTTCGTGCAAGCCAGACTATAAAAAGCAATACCCTAAAAAAGACTGCTATGCAAGTGGCAGTAGTGGCTTTGATGGCTACCGCTGCTGCGGGCTGTAATCGCGGTATAAAACCGGAGGTTAACGATCCTGTCAAGCTGGTACAAATTGCGCAGCCAATCAGTGTTTTGCAGCCCGTGTTCAGTATTAATGCTGGCAAGAACGCCAGCAAAAAAGATCCGTTAGACCTACAAGTCGGCTATGAAAATGGTCAGATGGTCGTTGCCGGTCGCGGCGGTGATCTAACCGGTTATGATAGTAATGGTCAGCGCTTATGGTCGTTCAATGTCGGTGAAGAGATTACTGGCGGGGTCGCTTTAGATGCCTTTAGTCAGACCGCTGTGGTCAGTACTCGCGGTGGCCGGATTATAGCGCTCGATAGTAGTACTGGCGCTAAACGCTGGCAAAAACAGCTGTCAGGATCGGTATTGACGCCGGCACTGATTACCAATAACCGCGTTATCTTATCGGCGAATGATGGTTTTTTGCATGGGTTATCGCTACAAAGCGGGCAGTCAGTCTGGCAGTTTGCCACTAGTCTTCCTGCTATCAGCGTTCGCGGTGCTGCTGCGCCAACTTTGCTAGATGATACAACCGCTTTGATTGCCACCGCTGATGGCCGTCTGCACGCAATCACCTTAGATAACGGTTTGCCAAAATGGTCACGCCGTATCGGTATCGGCACCGGCAGCAGTGAAGTTGAGCGTATGAGCGATGTCGATGGTCAACCTGTCATTGATAATAATCAGCTATTTGCTATTAGCTATAGCGGTCAGCTGTTAGCTATCGATTTGGCTTCAAGAGAGGTCATGTTTGTCAAAGAGCTTGCTAGTCTTAAGTCGCTTGCGGTCAATAGCCAGCAAGTCGTTGCGACAAGCTTAGAGGGCAAAGTGGTGGCTTATGATCGTCGCACCGGTGAAGTGTTATGGGAGAGCGAGGAGCTTGCTTATCGTAAGCTTACCAATCCAGTAATGATTGGGGATTATATTGCGGTCGGCGACTTGGATGGTATTGTCCACTTGTTTGATCCAGCGACAGGGACTATTGTGAGCCGGGTTGAAACCAAAGGCGCGCTGAGTAGCTTACAAGTGGATGGCTCGCGCTTAATGACGCAAAGTAAAAGCGGTCAAGTAGCGATATGGCAGCTACCAAGATAAGTCTTTGCTAACTGATTTGAGTCATTATAGGCTAGGGCGTGTTGAACATTCGACCATGGCACTGACAGCGACTATTTTTTAGGCGATTCGATGTTAAAAATAATAAGTTTAGTCATTCTAAGCGCTTATTTTTAACGATGAAGCGGCAAAAAAGAGTCCTGTCCCTGTTGTTGTCGTGAGGGCTGATGCTAAAATTGCCCCATACTGCGTTACAAATCTCGCTAAGGCATCTGCATTATCGTCGCTTTGTGCCTTGTCTGGAACAATTTTAGCAATCAGCAGTGCCTATTTGCGAATGTTCAACACGCCCTAATATAAACTAAGCAATAATACCTTACTCCTCATAAACGCTGCTCGTTCAGCGTTTAGTGCTTTTTATTGAAGCTGGTTTAAACCTTGTTTAAAGCTGCGATTTGACGTACTCTTGCGCCCTATTATTTATTGCGGCCGAAACGCGACAGTAAGCCAAGCACTGAGTGGTTTGCAGATTAGAGTCGTTAAGGTTATTGTTAACCGAGTTATTGTATTTTATTTATTATCATTATTTATTTAAGTCTAAGATAGTGGCCAGCCTATTGCTGCTATTATCTGCTAATGACTATTATCGAGAGTAACCCATGAGTATCAAGCCTGTAGTGGCTTTAATCGGTCGCCCAAACGTAGGTAAATCTACCTTATTTAACCAATTCACCAAAAGTCGCCAAGCTTTGGTCGCTGACTTGTCAGGACTGACTCGTGATCGCCAATACGGCGATGCGGTGTATGAAAATAAAGCTTTTATTGTCGTAGATACCGGCGGTATTGGTGAGGCGGATGATGGCAGTGGTAACATTGATGACTATATGTCTGAGCAGTCGCATACGGCTATTCATGAGGCTGATATTATCGTCTTCGTCGTTGATGCTAGAGCAGGTATGATTGGCGCTGACGCCGAGATTGGCAAATTCTTACATACTTTAGGAAAGCCGGTCTACGTGGTCGCCAATAAAGTCGATGGCGTGCATGATGCTGCACCGGCAGAGTTTTATGCTTTGGGCTTAGGCGAGCCTTTCCCTATGGCGGCCAGTCATGGACGCGGAGTCGGTAACTTGTTAGAGGTCATTACTGCTGACATGCCAGAGCAAGATACCCTACAAGAGCCAGATGGTCTGAAGCTGGCAATTATTGGTCGTCCTAACGTCGGTAAATCGACGCTGGTCAATAGACTGCTCGGTGAGGATAGAGTAGTGGTCTATGATATGCCAGGCACCACGCGCGACAGTATTTATATCCCTTATCAGCGCGATGGCAAAAACTATGTCCTTATCGATACTGCTGGCGTGCGTCGCCGCGGTAGAATCGATGAGAAAGTAGAGAAGTTCTCTGTCATCAAGACCTTGCAAGCGATCGAAGACTCAAACGTCACAGTGATTGTCATTGACGCGCAAGAAGGCATCGTTGACCAAGATCTACATATGATAGGGTATGCTCTTGATGCTGGCCGCGCGTTGGTAGTTGCGATTAACAAGTGGGATGGCTTAAGTGTCGAGCAAAAGGACTATATTAAGATTGAGATGGATCGCCGCTTTAGCTTCATTCCTTATGTCAAAGTGCATCTAATATCAGCGCTGCATGGTACAGGTGTCGGCAATCTTTATCCCTCTATCTTAAAAGCTTATAAATCCTCGATGTTTGAAGTGTCAACCAACCGTTTAACACAGATACTGCAAGATGCGGTTGCCGCTAATCCGCCGCCTACCGTATCAGGTCGCCGTATCAAGCTGCGTTATGCTCACATAGGTGGACATAATCCGCCGGTAATTGTAATTCACGGTAATCAGACGGGCTCGTTACCCAAAAGCTATCAGCGCTATTTAGAAAACCAGTTTCGCCAAGTGTTCAAGCTTGAAGGCACACCTCTCAACGTCGTCTTTAAGCTCAACGAAAACCCTTATGCCAACAAGAGCGACACGCCTACCAAAGCTAAAGCCCAACAGCTTAAACAACGAGAGCGTAATCGTGCGCATAAGTACACCTCGCGCGACAAAAAAAGTGATAAAAGAAAGAGTAACAAGCGTTAATCATTGCTGATAGCTGATAGCTGATAGCTGATAGCTGATAGCTGATAGCTAGAAGCTTGGTAATAAACAAAAGGCGCTCGTTAAGGCAAGGAGTCATTCGTATTCCTTGCCTTTTTATTTTATGATAGAGCGTATGACAGATTGATAACCGTGCGCTGTATCGTCAGCGCTTAGATCTCTAAGCTCTTTTGACTCAAGTGAGTAATATGAGTAACCCCTCCTCAGTAACTGTTTCTTCCCTTATTCGGCGCACGGTTTTTCAAGCCGTGTTGCTGATTGCTATCGTGATGTCCTTTTTGTCTTTTTATTATGGCTTTGTGCAGCACTATAAGCAGCAACGTCTGCAAGTACAGCAGTTATCAGAGCTACTCGTCAATAGCGCCTCGACTGTAGACGGTGCAAGCCTAGTGGCACAGCAAGTTGATATCTTGCTAGCCGGCGACCCTACGCTTAGCAGTATCGTGTTTTACTCTTCTGACTCACCTGTATTAGCGCTCGATAAAATCGATATCGAGCAGCAAAACCGTGATTGGTATAATGCTTGGTTTGCCGATAGTATGAGCTTTAATGAGCCAGTGACCAGTCGCTATCTGAGCACGAGTAGCTACTATCAGCCCTCAGCGACAAACAGTGGCATAGATACTAGTACTAGCGATGGGGTAAACAGTGGCAGCGTAGTAGAGAGTAGTCCTCTAGGAGCGCAAGACGTCTTGATTGGGTATCTTAATATCACTTTAGATATCCATAAACTACGAAGCGAATGGTTGTATCAAAACGCTTGGCTATTATTTATTATTATTGGCGCGACAATCATCAGTATGTTGCTGCTGCTGCGCCGTTTAACTTGGGTCGCCGATAGTGCGACGGAATTAGCCAAAGTGTGTCAGATCGTTGTCAGTAACCCAGACGCCGAGCAGCTACCGGTAATCCAGCAACGCTTGAGCTTTAAAGAAACTAGAGATATGAGGCTGGCATTGGCGAGTTTATTTAATCGCTCAAAAGTGCTGGAAGATAAGCTTCGTTCTCTAGCAGCCTATGAGCAGCAGTTACATAATAAAGACCTGTCTCTCAACACGCAGCGCAATAGTTTTCAGAGTATGATTACTCATGAGCTTAAAACCTCGCTGAATGCTATCGCGGGCGGCTTACAGCTATTAGAGAGCCAGTATGCTAGTGCTGAGCAAAAAGATTCGTTATCCATTATTCATAAAGGCAGTCAGCGTTTAGAGGCAACGATTGAGCAAATCATTCAGCTCAATAGAATAGAAAAAGGTCAGATGAGTATTCATGTGACTGAGTTTAATCCCTTGCAGCTATTATCAGACTTGTTTACTGAGTTTGAGGAAGTGGCAAAACAAAAGGAACTTGAGCTGACTAGCCGCATTCATCACATTGATTATAAGCTTAAAGGCGATGCCGATAAAATTAAGCAGATACTGACCACTTTGCTTGAAAACGCTATTAAATTCACCGACAGTGGTGAGATCAGCGTTGAGTCGCAGCTGACGCATTTTAATACTAGTGTGCGCTGGGAGATTAAGGTGAAAGATACAGGGATCGGTATTGATAATAAGTATTTTGAGGATATTTTCACGCCGTTTTTTCAGGTCGATCCTAGTGGTACTCGGCACTATGAAGGTGTAGGCCTGGGCTTGCCGGTGCTATCACAGATTGTACAGCTACTTGGAGGGTCCATCGACGTTGCAAGTGAGCCCAATGTAGGTAGTCAATTTACCGTGATTCTCCCGCTACAAAGCGTTTATCAAAGTCAGTCGCGCTATTCGCAAAAGCCATTCGCCGGGTTAAGTATCCTTTGTTACTATAATGAGGATATAGGAGTGTTAGCTGAGCAGCTACGCGGCTTTGGTGCGACAGTCAGTGCCAAGCAGCATGAATTATCAGTCCTACAAAAACTCAGTAAGACTCAAGTAGATATGGTGATGATCACCCAAGAGGTGCTACCAGAAAAGGCAATACAAATGGCGCGGCTGATACGCGCTGAAGAAAGTCGCTACCGAGTATTAATTATTTATTGGTATCCGCCGCACAAGCAAGATAATTTAGATAATTTTGAATACTCACTGAAAGCTGCAGGGGTAGACTTCTGCTATCCGGCTACTGAGAACAGTAAAACACTCTATAAGTTGATAAAAAAAGACGCTAGCTACTGATTTTCAAAGGCTAAGTTTTTTAAAAGCTAAGCCGATAAAGTCTGGCCTTTGAAAAGAGTATAGCGTCTATTTTCTTTATCGTTTTTTATCGTTTTTTATCGTTTTTTGATATTACAGTCAAGTCAATACTTGACTAAGATTCCATATAGTCCGCCGTTACAGATTAAAATAAGTTCTGTGCCCAGCGTACTACATGTTGCCACATACGACTAAAAAATCCAGATTGTTCTACATCATTAGTAGCAATAATAGGGGTCGAAGCTACGGCCTTGCCTTCAATGACTGCCATCATTTTACCGACTTCTTGGCCTTTAGTGATAGGCGCCTCTAAACTCTCTGGAATATCAACCACGGTGGTGATTTTATTTTTTTGTGTTTTAGTCGTTAGTATTTTTAGGTTGTCTGCGGTTGCAAGCTCAATCTCTTCTGCTTCACCGAACCAGACAGGTATCTTGCTGACGAATTGACCCGCCGGGGCTTTGGTGACGGTAGTAAAATGACCATAGCCCCAATTGAGTAACTCGCGCGACTGATCAGCTCGATCTTGTGCACTCTTAGTACCCATGATTACTGATATTAGACGCATATCATCACGCTCGCTTGATGCAACTAAGCAGTAACCGGCTGCATTGGTATGACCGGTCTTTAGACCATCGACAGTAGGGTCTGTAGCGAGTAAGGCGTTACGGTTGCCTTGGGTGATGCCATTATAAGTAAACTCTTTTTCAGCATACAGATCATAGTATTCGCCGCTATTTTTTATGATAGCGCGGGCAAGCTTAGCTAAATCTAGTGCAGAAGCCTCATGACCTTCATCTGGCATACCAGTGGAGTTCATGAAGTTGGTATTTTCCATACCTAGTTTTTGC
This sequence comes from Psychrobacter sp. TB15, assembly GCF_000511655.1. Lineage (NCBI taxonomy): Bacteria > Pseudomonadati > Pseudomonadota > Gammaproteobacteria > Moraxellales > Moraxellaceae > Psychrobacter > Psychrobacter sp. TB15. The sequence goes on along the minus strand of NZ_AYXN01000002.1, from coordinate 66,232 downwards.
GCTTGCTCATTCATCAAAATCGCAAACGAAGATTCACTACCCGCAATGTGCTCGGCCATAGCCTTTGAGGCATCATTACCCGATTGAATAATGATTCCGCGCAGCATATCGATAACGCTGGCTGTTTGATTCACCGGCACATACATACAAGACTGGCTGCTACTGCCGCGGCACCAAGCATTTTCACTCATCAGCACTTGCTCATCTTCGCTCAAGTCGCCTGAAGCCAGACGCTGCTCAATGATGTAACTGGTCATCATTTTGGTCAATGAAGCGGGAGGCAATGGCTGGTTGGCGTTTTTCTGTGCCAATATCTCGCCGGTGTTGTAATCCATCAATACGTAAGCGGTATTGTCCATGGTCGGTGGTTGGATGGCGGCATTGGCGGCTACTGCACCGATTGAAACACTAACACCGATTACTAATTGTACAAGCTGTTGTTTTACACGCTTAACTGTCATAAATTATTACACCACATCATAAAACCAAAAGTATCTATCGTAAATGAACCGCAAAACCGTCTGCAAGCTGCTTTGAATAGACATTAAATGAACCCTTATCATAACCATACAGTGAGTATAGAGCACAAAATCTAGTATGATAAGGGCGATAAAACAAAGAATATGGGCTTGTTTAGGAAGTGCTAAAAAAGCTATATCAGAGCTATCATAGCGCCATAACCCGCTTAGCGATAGCAGTGATAGCGACTGCTGCTTGCAAGAATAATCGAAAAACCTATAAGCGGCAATAGTAGATAGCGGTATTGATTAAATTTATCAGGTTTAGTCAATAAGGCTTTAGTATTGCCGAGACTTTATGAGGCTAAAAACAGCTTCTTGTCTACAAGCCTAAAAAAGCAGTCAGCTATAAAACAACAAAAGCTTGCAGCGCGTCTCAAAAGTTGAGAGTAGCGCCGACAAGCTTTTTTGAGTAATCGCCAATTGGGTAGTCATTGATCAAGTTGCTAAAAACATAAATCGTCATCAGTACGATGCAATATCTATCTCAAAGTATTTGAATGATAAAGACATTAATAAGGGGCATCAGCTAAATCTTGGCAAAGTGCTTTGTTTTCACTTTTTGAAAACCCCATCGTCCAACTGCGAATACCTTGTAGGATTTGACGGTAGTCTTGCTGAGTAGATAAATATTGAATAGCAGCTTTAGGGTCTTCTAATGTAGGCATCAGCTCTTGAAGCTGTACGTTATAAGACTTATAAAAGCGCTGTTTTTGCTGACCATTGAGCATCGAGGGGCAGATCTCAGATAGTACTTGCATAACCGCAATTTCATGCTTGGTAATATTCATGCCAGACATATCAAGAGGAATAGTAGTGGCTACATTATCGGCTGCTTGGCTAACTTGGGACAACATCGCAGCGGACATGATGAGACTGGCAATGCCAACTTTAGAAGCCATTTTTTTGGCAACAAAAAGAGTAGAGAATATCAATTTATTAGTCATCCGGTATCACGCTCGCTTAACATTATTGAGTGGTATCATGGTAATAGTAAAAGCATAAAATGTCACATAAAATATGAGTCGATCTGTAGATGTATTGTGAGCTAAAGGCGTTTTATAGCAACATAGCGGTAGTATATTTAAATAGGTTACCCTAACATTAACCGGTAGCTTATTATTGTTATCTTACATCATGTTTATCGAGATTTAATCTATCCATAGGCCAAATATTAGATCGAAGAGTAGGGGCTCTTAGTATAGCTGCTAGAGTCGCTAAAAATTTACTCGCTCAATCTATTTGACATCTCAAGGATAAAGCCTTAGTTTGTCATTTTATATTATAATAGCGCTATGTTTTGACTCTTTGCTTTATTCAACTATTGGTTTGATGCGGCAAGGATAGCGTTATTTTATAAAAATAAATAGTACAAGTTATGACTCACCAAACCCTATTAGGTATGTTCAGCCAATATGAAGTTTTTGATTAGTAATGATGACGGGGTACATGCTCCAGGGTTATTGGCGTTATATCGTGCGCTCTCTGAGATTGCAGAGGTGTACGTGGTCGCGCCTGATTCTGAGCAAAGCGGTTCTGCTAGTGCCTTACGTATCACCCAACCTTTATATACCCAAAAAACCGCTCTAGGGTTTATCGCTGTTAATGGCACGCCGGCTGATTGTATATACTTGGCGCTGCATGAGCTCTACTGTGGTGTGAGCTTCGACTGCGTCATTACTGGGATTAATTCTGGAGCCAACCTTGGTCAAGACGTCTTATTCTCTGGTACCTTTGGCGCTGCGTTAACGGCTCAAGTCTTCGGCGTGCCTGCTATTGCAACCTCACTGGCAGGCGGCGCTAGTAATGCGGATCAAGGTAGTCTCGATGATGAAGCAAGTCACTATACCATAGCCGCTGCAGAGATCGTCAAGCTTATCACTGAGACGAGTATCCTAACTGCGCTCAAAGCCATGCCGTATCATGTGCTCAACGTCAATATTCCTGATGTTGAGCAGGCGAGTGATATCCAAGGGCGTAGGCTGACTTGCTTGACCCATAGCCAGATTGCCAAACCGGTACATCATATCATCGATCCACGCGGCCGCGATGCTTATTGGCTGTGCTTGCGTAAGTCGACGCACACGCCGCTAGAGACTGAGTTAAACGAAGCGACTGCAGAAACGCAAACAAGCTTAGCACGATCAACTGCAGCGAATCAGCGTCACAATAATCACGATATTACCAATAATGTTACCGATGCTCAGGCGTTGGCAGAGCGGTATGTGAGCTTGTCACCGGTCAGATTGCACCATACACCGCTTGAGAGCTTAGAGACGTTATCGACTTTAGCACTATAAAAGCGATGCTGCACTTGTGCCTGATTAGCGCTCATAACAATAGTAGTAACCAAACTATCAGCAATCGAAATATCAGTAAACATGAGTATTCATCACTATAAGCACTTGTCCGTTTAATTGCCGTTTAATCATTAATTTATAGCCTGTCCATCCTGTCCATGAAGAGCATGGCGTACATGAACTATAGGAAAATTTTATGAAGAAGCTTACTCGTAAGTCAACACTAACCACCGCCCTTGTTAGCTCATTGAGCGTAGCGACGCTGGCTATGAGCGGCTGCGCGACCAAACCGACTTATCAGAGCAGCAGCGCTGCCGGTCCCACGATTGTCACCAATAGCCAAGGCGTGCCTAATTATCATCTGGTTAAGCGCGGCGATACTGTCAGTCAAATTGCACAGCGCTATGGTCTGAACTATCGTCAAATCGGCGCGATTAATAACCTAGATAGTAAATACACGATCTATAGTGGTCAGTGGCTCAAGCTTTGGCAAGGCAGTCAAGCGGCTACTAATACTACTTATAATGTCAACAATCGTCAGCCTGTCCAATCTCGTCCAACGTACAACCCTAATCCTGTACCAGCGCCTTCTACAGTGCCAGCTTATCAGAACACAGCCACTTCTACCTCAGGCTACCTATATCCTAGCCAAAACCAAGTCATCCGCAATTTTGATGCAGCAGGCGGTAATATGGGTATGTGGTTTGCAGGCCAAGAGGGCGATCCGGTGCAGGCAAGCCAAAGCGGTACCGTGCTTTATGCAGGTAATGGGCTAGAAGAATATGGTAACTTGATTATGATTCGTCATAGCGATAACTACATTACCGCTTATGCTCATAATAGTCAGCTGTTAGTAAGCGAGGGCGAGCAAGTCCAAAGCGGACAACGTATCGCAACGATGGGTAGCAGCGGGCAGACCAATCAAGTTGGCCTAGAGTTCCAAGTGCGTCTCAATGGTAATCCTATCGATCCGCGTGCCGTACTAGGACGTTAATATCAGCGTAGTTTTAATTATGGTTGTTGATTATTTCTAGTTATTGGTTTTGGAGCTGGTCATTGATAGTATTGATGATCAGCTTTTCATATTGAGCGCTATAGTAAAGACCAAAAGTATAAGACCAAACTCTAAAACATCGTCAAGCCAAATCATAGAGCTATAGAGCCAAAACGACTAAGCAAAAGGGTATTGCCAATCATGCAAACCACTGTCTTTAATACTGAAACTTATCACTATCCGCAAAACTTCGCTGATATCAAACCCAAACTCGAGCAGCTGCAACAAGCGATAAAAAAGCTTGAGGCTAATTTGATTGACGCCGATAGCGATACTGATATCGTTATGAGCAGTGAGTTGAAAGTTGATTATGCCAGTGAGCTCAATCTCAATCAGCTGTTAGCAGCAACGACTATCGAGGGTAAAGTACTTGTGATCGCGGGAGCCGGCTCCGGCAAAACCAAAACTCTCACTTACCGTACCAGTTATTTGCTCGAGAACGGCGTTGCAGCAAAGCAAATCCTGCTCTTAACTTTTACCCGTAAAGCAGCAAATGAGATCAAAAGCCGCGCTAAAGCCTTGTTAACCAATAGCCTGACGGATGAGCAGTTATCTGAAGATGCTCTGTCTACTCATATAGCACCAACTAGCAAAGCGCTTAACGATATCACTAGCGGCACGTTTCATTCGTTCTGCAACAGGCTGCTGCGTCAGTATTCAGGTTTGCTCGGTATCAATCCGCGCTTTACAATTTTGGATACTGGCGATAGCGAGGACGCTATAGATCTGATATACAAAGAAAAAAAGTACCCGGTGCAAACCAAGAAACAAGCGTTTCCGCGTAAGCGCACCTTACAAAATCTGTTTTCGACCTCTAGAAATCGGCGTATCCCTATCTCTGAGCTGGTTGAGGACAATTATCCTGATATCGCCATACATATTCCGATCATCGAGCAATTGGCGATTGATTTTCATGAGTATAAGCGTGCCAATCACTTATACGATTTTGATGATATTATCAGTCAAGTGGTGCGTCATCTAAAAACCAATGATAAGTTTCGCCAGCTGCTACAAGAGAGTTATCGCTACGTGATGGTCGATGAATATCAAGATACTAATATTCCGCAAAAGCAGCTGATCGATCTGATCTGCGCCCCGGCCTCAGTATCACTGATGGTCGTCGGTGACGACAATCAAAGTATCTATGCCTTTCGCGGCGCTAATTACGAGAATATCCTACTCTTTGGCGAGACTTACCCTGAGGCGAAACTGATTAAGCTTGAGCAAAACTATCGTAGCACCCCAGCCGTGCTCGACTATGTCAATGCCTTATCTGCGCAAATCACCTTGGGCTATCAAAAGCAACTTTATTCAAACGCTAGCATAACCGGTGATAAGCCGGTCTTTAGCCGCGCTAGTGATGAGACAAAAGAGGCGAAATATATCGCCGATACAATCGCCGCGCACAAAGCCGACTATGATTACAGCGATTATGCGGTACTGTGCCGCACCTCTTTTCAGTCCAACTACGTGCAGCTGGAGTTTATGGAGCGCGGTATTCCGTTTATTGTTGTCGGCGGCATCAAGTTCGTTGAGCGTCGCCATGTCAAAGACGTCCTTGCCTTTATCAAGATCCTGTATAACCCCAACGACACCATTGCTTGGCACCGTATATTGACCTTGTTTAAAGGGGTAGGGGCGGTCACCGCCACGCGTCTCACACAAGCTATCAATGGCGCTGACAACTCGTTTGAGCCGCTGTTATTACCGAAATTTAGTAAAAAAAGTCCGCAGCTTGAGCCGTTATATATGACTCTAAGTAAAGCGCAACAAGCGCAGTCGGTCGCGACGACTATTGAGCTGATTTTAGAGTTTTACATTCCTATTTTAAAGACGGCCGAGGAGAATTGGCGCGAGCGGAGTGAGGACTTTCGCGTGCTAAAAAACCTAGCCAATGAGCACAATAGTCTCGATGACTTCCTAGAAAACCTAGCGCTTGATCCGCCCAATGACTCTGTCGCAGCGGCCGATAAGCCTGAGGACGATGACAATGATAAGGTTACTATCTCAACCATTCATAGCGCTAAAGGACTTGAATGGCCGATAGTGTTTGTCAATTCACTTGTTGATGGCATGACGCCGCATCATCGATCTTTAGATGATTTTGAGGAGTTAGAAGAGGAGCGTAAGCTGTTTTATGTGGCCTGCAGCCGTGCCAAAAACAAACTCTACTTAACCGCGCCGGATTACTTCGCCAGTTATTCTGGCTATTTTGATAAGCCCTCAAGGTTTATCGCCGAGCTGCCCGCAGATAAGGTCGAGGTGAAGTCATCACTAAAAGGGCTCGCGGCGCTGGCGAGTGCTGATCCAGTATGGTGGTAGAATAGGTGTTTTTATACCGTGCTCTATAAGCTTAGTTCTATACTTTACTTGTTTATTATTTAGCAATAAAAACTCACTATTTTTAATGCCAATACTATTTAGATACTGACCAAATACTGCTCAAATACACTTAAAACAATAGCTAGAATATCTTTAAGTTATTAGATTTATAGTTATATATAACTAAAAGTAATTCATTGAAAAATTTATTGTTAATTAGTGCTTTAATATTCGCTATAATGCGTTACCATAACCACTTTAAATTTTCTGTCTCATCTACCTTAAAACTGCTACTACGGCATGGTTTTTACTATTTGAAAGGTATGTTATGCGTTATGACGTTATTGTTATTGGTGCGGGCATGGTCGGCACCTCAACTGCTTGGCATCTACAAAAGAACAATTCTAAAGTACTAATGCTCGACAGAAAGCTGCCAGGTCTTGAGACCTCGTATGGTAATGCTGGTCTTATTCAACGCGAAGCTATCCATACCCATCCTTTTCCGCGTCAGATTACTGAAGTGTTTCGCGTCCTGCCCAATCAAGGCACCGATATACGCTACCGAGTTCCGGCTATTCTGCGTTACCATCAGGCGCTATTACAGTACTGGAAGTACTCATCGCCGGCCTCAGTCAAGAAGATTGAGAGTGAATGGCAAACCTTGATTGCGCATTGTACTAGCGAGCATCAAACGATGATTGAGGCATCTGGCGCTGATGAGCTTATCACTCGTGATGGTTGGTTGCAGCTGCATCGCTCAAAAGAGACACTAAAAGCCGCTGCCGATACCGCTGAAGTCGACCGCGCGCAAGGCGTAGAGCATAAAGTACTCAGCTTAGAAGAGTTAAAAGCCTTAGAACCAAATGCTAATTTTGACGGTTTTGTCGGCGCTATTCATTGGTTAAACTCTTGGCAGGTGTCTAACCCAAGCTTCCTAGTCAAAGCTTACGCTAAGAACTTCGAGCAGATGGGCGGCTCGATACTTGAGAGCAATGTCACCGAGATTCAGCCTGACAACAGTAATGAGGCTCAGGGCTGGAAAGTGGTCACTGATACCGACACTTACTATAGTGATAATCTGGTCATTGCTGCAGGTCCTTGGTCCAATGAGCTGATCAAACCACTGGGCTATACTCTGCCACTATTCCCTATGCGCGGCTATCATCAGCATTTTAAACTCCATGAAAAAAATACCATTCATCATAGTATGTTCGATATGGATAAAGGCTTTGTCATGGGGCCAATGCAGCAAGGCATTCGTATCACGACGGGCGCTGAGATGACGACGATGAACGCGCCAAAGAACTTCGGGCAACTCAAGACCGTACTCAAGCTGGCTCGCAAAATTCTACCTTTAGAAGACGCGGTAGAGAGCGAGGCGTGGGCCGGCTCGCGTCCTTGTATGCCAGATATGAAACCGGTTATCGGACCTGCCGATAAGCACGACAAGTTATGGTTTGCTTTTGGGCACAGTCACCAAGGTTTCACGTTAGGGCCTATCACTGGTCGCCTAGTTGAAGAGCTGATCCATAATAAGCCGTTGACTGTCGATGTTGCGCCATTTAATGCTCAGCGTTTCACCAAAAAATAACGCTATATTTTTAGCCGCCATTTGGCTTGCCCTATTGATGACTGGTGTTTTAATCATCTGCTCAATAAATTTTGCTTAATAACTTAAGGACAACCCATGATTAAGAAGCTCCATAGCACTCAGCGTATGAGCAGAACCGTCATTCACAATCAGACCATTTATCTGTGTGGTCAAGTCGGCAACGCGGAAGACGATATCAAAGCGCAAACGCTCACTTGCTTAGAGAAGATTGAGAGCTTACTCAACGAAGTCGGTAGTGACAAATCCAAACTTCTCTCGGTGACCGTGTGGATTAAGGATATGGCAGACTTTGCCGCGATGAATGAGGTTTATGATAAGTGGTTTGAAGGGGTGCAGCCACCAGCTCGTGCTTGCGGTGAGTCCGCTCTTGCGCGCCCCGAGTTACTCGTTGAGATGATCGCTATCGCAGCTGAGTAGGCAGCAGCTGAGCTGAAAAGACATGATACCGGCTATCCTGTCTTTTTTAATAAAGCGACTTCTACTAAAAGAGTTGACACTAAAGTCATCTATCCTGAGTTACAGAGTTAAGAGTCCCGCTGATGAGCAATCGCAAAATCAATACGAAGATTTATAAGGCTATCTATCTGTTAGCTGAAGAGCTGTTAGAAGCAGACCGAATAGGCGATCAAGCCGCCTTTGACGGGTTTTATGCTGAGCTAAAAGCGCTCTGTGTGGACAATGAAGATACGGATAAAGATCATCCCGAGCAGTGGGAGACATTGGCAGATTTTACCGAAGATCTTGATGCAGCACTTATTATTTATGATAAAGCACTAGCCAAAGCGCAAGCTATCAATGCCAAGGATCACTTAGCTTCGATAGCTTTTTCGATGGCAGTTTTGCAAATTGAATTAAATCAAACCGATAAAGCTATCGAAAATCTGCAGAATGCTAAAATCGCCGCGAATAAAAGCGAAGATAAAGAATTTAAGGTTGAAATCGATGAGCTGCTAACGACCTTGTTAGCAAAGCAAGATTGATACTACAGCCAGGACTTAGTTTTTCAATATGAAACGGACGCTGCATTTGTAGCGTTGTTTTTACACGCTCTTATTACTGTATTAAGAGTTTAATTTAATAAGGAAGTTGAAGGAAAATAATATGAGTTCAATGAATCATGAAGGTCGCGTACTGCACGAAGGACTAAACAAAAAAATCATGTCGGCTGAGGAAGCAGCTCGCTTTATCAAAAACGATATGAATGTTGGTATGAGCGGATTTACAGGGGCGGGCTATCCAAAAGCTATTCCAGCTGCCCTTGCTAAGCACATGGAAGCGGCGCACGCTCGCGGTGAAGACTTTCAAATTGGTTTATTAACGGGCGCCTCTACTGCTACCGAATGTGACGGCGTATTAGCAGAGGCTAACGGCATCAAATGGCGTACGCCGTATCAATCAGAGCCAGCCTTGCGTAAGCAAATCAACGCGGGTAAAGCCTTTTATTTTGATATGCACTTATCACACGTCGCTCAGCAAAGCACCATAGGCTTTTATGGTGATATGCATATGGCGGTGGTAGAAGTGGCTGGTATCTTGCCTGACGGTCGCCTGATTCCATCGACCTCAATTGGTACGAGTAATGCTTGGCTTGAAAATGCCGATAAGATTATCCTAGAAGTTAATGCTCAGCAGAGCTTAATGCTTGAGGGTATGCATGATGTCTTTAACGATATCGGTATGCCGCCCAATCGTAAGCCAATTCCGCTAGTCACTCCAGGTGGCCGCATTGGTGTGCCCTACTTACATTGCGATTTAGATAAAGTGGTCGCTGTGGTATTAACTGACTCGCCAGATCGTAACAGTAAGTTCGCTGATCCGGACGAAAAATCAAACAAAATCGCCAGCCACATCATTGATTTTTTCCATGAGGAAGTCAAAAAAGGCCGCATGCCGAAGAATCTACTACCGATCCAATCAGGCGTCGGTAACGTCGCTAATGCAGTACTAGCTGGACTTGAGAATAGTCCGTTCGAGAACTTAACCGGTTATACCGAAGTACTACAAGACGGTATGCTCGATCTGATTATGTCTGGTAAAATGACGATGGCTTCGGCGACAGCGCTATCGTTAAGCCCAGTAGCGCTAGAGACTTTTAATGCCAATATCGAAGAGCTGCGCGCGCGCATCGTACTACGTCCACAAGAGATTACCAACCATCCTGAGGTCTCACGTCGCCTAGGTGTGCTTGCGATCAATGCGATGATTGAGTGCGATCTGTATGGCAACGTCAACTCGACTCACGTTATGGGTACGAGCATGATGAACGGCCTAGGTGGTTCAGGAGACTTTGCCCGTAACGCTTACACTTCGTTCTTTGTCAGCCCGTCAACGGCGAAAGACGGCGCTATTTCTTGTATTACGCCGATGGTCTCGCATCATGATCACACTGAGCATGACGTCATGGTAATCGTCACTGAGCAGGGCTTGGCCGATCTACGCGGTTTAGCGCCACGTCAGCGCGCGCAAGCCATTATCGATAATTGCGCGCATCCAGACTATCGTCCGATGCTGCAAGATTACTTCGATCGTGCTTCTGCCGCTGAAAAGGCCGGCATGCAAACGCCGCATATCTTAGAAGAGTCTTTGTCTTGGCATCAGCGTTTCGTTGAGACGGGTGATATGCGCATTAAGTAAGTTTTTTTAGTATAAACCTGAGTAACAAACACCCCTTGGTTATTGCATAGCTAAGGGGTGTTTTTTTTATAAGACTGTTTTTGGATGCGCTACTAAAAGTCTGACTAGCAGCGGCCTAGTTCAGTTTTTCCCCTAAACACATCGCTGCGGCAAGATTTAGAGCAGTGGTCTCGATATTGGTATAAGCGCTATTGAATACCTCATCAATAGGCGCAAGCTGCTGAATACTAGGCATGACCACAGCGAACAAAGTGTTCATGGCAGATTCATTATGAGCGCTTTTATGATAGTCCTCATGGTCAACCGCACCGCAGATTGCGATGACCGGTTTATTTTGCGCTTTTGCCATCAGGCCAACACCATTAGCGACTTTCCCCATCATGGTCTGAGCATCGAGCTTTCCTTCTCCAGTAATGACCAAGTCAGCCTTAGCAATATGCGCTGATAAACGCGTAGCCTTAGCGATAAGATCAAAGCCGGATTGCAGCTCTGAATCAAGAAAAGCCATAAACGCAAACCCTAATCCACCTGCCGCTCCAGCACCTGCTACTTTTTGATAGTCATCATTATCATCTTGCATGTTCTGCTGCGTATAAATATGGGCAAAATGCGCTAGTGCTTTATCTAAAATAGCGACTTGCTTGTCGCTCCCGCCCTTTTGTGGACCGAAGACAGCACTAGCTCCATTGACGCCGCATAGAGGGTTAGTTACATCACAGGCGACTGCAAAAGGGCGCGTACTTTGTGCCAGTAACGCTTTAGTTTTTGGGTGTAAGGTAGAGGTATCGATACGCTGCACATTGGCTAATTGCGCGCCGCCTTGGGTTAACGCATTATCATTCGCATCATAAAATCTAACGCCTAAAGCCATAAGCATACCAAGGCCTGCGTCATTAGTAGCGCTACCGCCCAAACCTATGATAAAGCGCTGTGCACCGTTCTCTAACGCATCTAAGATAAGTTCACCTACGCCGTAGCTACTCGTTATTAAGGGGTTTTGCTCGGCACTCGTCAATAAGGCTAAACCGCAAGCTTCTGCAATTTCTATCACCGCGGTGTTATCCGCTAGCAGCAAGTAATTTGCATCAACAGCTCTCATTAAAGGGTCATGCACCTTGGTCGTTATCCAGCGCCCCTCAAGCGCGTAGGATAGCGCTGCAGTAGTGCCTTCGCCGCCATCAGCCATTGGTAGTAGCGTGTAGGTAGCATCCGTAAATACTTGCCTAAACCCAGATTCGATAGCCCGGCAGACCTCTAAAGCTTCAAGACTTTGTTTAAAGGAGTCGGGCGCAATTAAGATGTTCATAGCTGACCTCTAAGCGTATTATTTAGACCATAATAATAGTCTATCTGCTACCATAGCGGTTTATTTAGCTTACGTTACTTTTTTTGAAGTTTTCTCAATATATAATGAGCTTATTGTCTTAGAGTTTTATTGAGTTTAATGTGACCTTAAGGTTGTATAGATCGTTATTGCTTAACCCAGCTATTTTTGCAACTATGTTTGTCTGCTTTGTTTTTAGCTAAAGAAGTTATTTGTAGTAAAGAGTGGATGACAAACTGAACGTACTTACTTTTTACCGTTAATATACCACTATCAAGGATGATTTTATGACTATTGCTACCTTACTGTATGCAGTCGGTACTAGGGATGCCAGAAGGCAAAAAGGCTCAGCGTTTTGTACCGCTTAATGCGGAAGATTTTTATTATCCTAGTGATCGGTCAGCGGCTTATACCGTCATCGAAATCAACATGATGGCAGGGCGGACGATGGCTACGCAAAAAGCGCTCATCAAAACGTTATTTCAGCAGATTGAATCTCAGCTTGGTATCAAGACGATCGATGTTGAGATTACCATTAAAGAGCAGCCTGCGCATTGTTGGGGTTTTCGTGGAATGACGGGTGATGAGGCGGGTGATTTGAGTTATAGAGTCAGTGTTTAAAGCGATTCAAACGGTGTAAACAATTTATCTATAATTTTTTAGTCCATTCTTCCTCTAGCCCAAAACCCACCTTAATTGCGGTTTCAAACTATGATAAAACCGACTGCGACGCTAGCAACCGAACGTTTGCTGTTAAGGCAATGGCAGCCTAGTGATTTGCCAGTTTTTGCCGAGATGAATGCAGATAGCGAAGTCATGCAGTATTTTCCTAAGGTACTCTCTAAACAGACAAGTAATCTCATCGCCAATAAATGCCAACAACTGATTGAGGATAACGGCTGGGGGTTTTGGGCCGTTAGTCTTAAAGAGGGTGCTGCTGATACCTTTATTGGCATGGTGGGGTTAAACCAAATTCACGCCGATATGCCTTTTACAGGTGTAGAGATTGCATGGCGCCTGCATAAAGACTATTGGCGTAACGGCTACGCGTTAGAGGCCGCACAGGCGGCGCTAAAATACGCTTTTGACGTCTTAGCTCTTGAGGAAGTAGTCGCCTTTACCGCTATAAGCAATCAGCCGTCACAGCGCCTGATGCAGCGCTTAGGAATGACTAATACTAATCAGGTCTTTGATCACCCTATGTTAAATGCCAATCATCCGCTTGCGCCGCATGTACTATATAGAATAAGCCGAGAAGACTGGCAGCAATTACAAATCAGAGATTAGATATTTGTTTTAAATTTTAGAAATACTATCAATACGGGTTAATAATCTGCTATAAATATGAGTATCAATATTAGGATAATGCACTCAGCGTATTTAAGGATAAATTATGGCGACGCAACATATTTTAGCTTGTATTGATGGCTCGGCAGTGACCGAGTCCATTTGTGGTTACGCCGCATGGTACGCTAATCGGCTGAGTCTGCCGGTTGCTTTGTTGAATACAATCGAAGTGCCAGCCTCAGTTAGGCGTGACCTCTCAGGGAGCATTGGCGTTGACAGTCGTCAGATTCTATTACAGGAGTTGTCGGAGATAGATGAACGCCGAGCCAAGGTGGCTAACAATTATAGCGCCGCCTTGGTGAATGACGCAAAAAGCTATATCAATAGCCATTTCGATGTCGCCGTTGATATCTATCAGCGTCATAGCAAGCTATTACCTGCTATCGAGCATTTCAGTGATATGAACCGCGCGATCGTCATGGGGCGCCGCGGTGAGGACCACAAAAATAGCCGCATCAATATTGGCAGTCAAATCGAAACCGTTGCGCGCGCATCGAATGTACCCATTTTGATTTGTTCAGAGCCGTTTCAAGAGCCAAGCAGTTATATGATTGCTTTTGACGCGAGTAAAACTGCTATCAAAGTCATCAAACGCATCGCTAAGAGCGAAGTGCTAAAAAAGCTACCAGGCCACTTAGTGATGGTGGGTAATCACGATAGCACTTCCAAAAATAGCCTATCCGCGGCAGCTGCAGAGTTACTAAATGCAGGCTATAGTATTGACTGTCACCATCTGCCGCAAGGCGATGCAGTCAATGGCCTACTCAATTTTCAACTAGAACATCATATCGATATTATGGTGATTGGCGCTTATGGTCATTCTAAGTGGCAGCAGATGTTCCTAGGCAGTACGACGACTGAGATTTTGGCGAGTACAGTCTCGCCAGTGATTTTAGTGCGTTAATTTTTGGATCAGCTATATTGAATACAGCTATAAAACCTAAATTTGCGGCTTGCAAGACTTCGTCTTTAAATCGCTAGCCGCGAAAACTTATCTCGATACTCCTTTGGCGTCAGCTCGGTCGCTCGCTTAAAAAGCCGGGTAAATGAGGAAAGATCGCTATAGCCAACCTGATAGGCAAGCGACTTGATAGTGACGGCTTGTGATTCAAGCAGCCTCTTGGCCTGCTCAATTCGCACTGCTTGAATATATTCAATAGGGCGCATATCGATACTGGTCTGAAAGCGTCTATTCAGCGTACGCGGCGTGACATTGACAATGGTAGCTAAATCACTGACTTGTAGCGGCTGAGCGAAGTTGTTTTCGATATACTCTTGCACTTGTTTGACTAGTGTATCGCCGTGCGGCTTATGCAGCGTCACGTTGGTATAGCTGTTTTGACTGCCTCTTTTGCTATCAATAATCTGAGTCTTGGCTACTTGCGTTGAGACCTCACGGCCGCAATAACGCTCAATGAGTAGCAGTGCTAAATCATAAAAAGCGCTCCCTCCTGCCGCGCAAAATATATTCCCTGATTGAGTGACAAACTGATTGTCTTGTAAGTCAACTAAGGGGTAATCACTTTTAAATTTATCAGCGTAGCCCCAATGGGTAGTCGCGGTTTTGCCATCGAGGAGTCCTGCCTCAGCTAGAAAAAAAGCGCCGCTACAATTGCTTGCGATATCAGCCTCAGTTGCGTCCAAACGCTGCAAATGCGGTAGCAGCTTTGCGTTTTGTTTGAGTACCTTGTCTATCGAGTCGCCAATGGTTGGGATAAGGAGTAAGTCACACTTGCTCACTGTAGTGATATCGCAGTGTGCTTGAATCACTAGCCGATTACTGGCGGTGATATCCACACCGCCAAGGCTTGCAATCTGCACCTTAAACTTTGGCTTTACTTCTAAATCCAAAAAACGCTGCCAGCTGACGCCAGTAAAAGAAAACAAGTCCAGCGCTCCTGAAAGCACGCTACCGAGCACGCCATCAAATCCGAGGATAATCACTTCATAGGGCTTGGTTTGCGGCATTGGCTACTCTCCTTATTGACTATTATTATGCAGGCACTCTTTATACCAGTGTCATACCAATGTCGTTTTTCACCTCAATTATGTCATAAATGACAATACGGTAAAGCAAAAATTTAGCTTATGATTACTCTAATGCTAATGATGAGCTTTAATAACAAGGGAATATTATGGCGACCGATACTTTGATTAACGAATATGAACTACCTTTCCAGCTCTACGATGTGTTAGATGTTGAGCGTTTAACTGAACATACTAAGTTTTCAGAACATAACCGCGAAACCTTTGATGCCGTGCTAGATACTGCAGATAAGATCGCGACGGATTTGTTTTTACCGCACAATCATCTCGCGGACAAAGATGAGCCGCAGTTCGATGGCAAAACCGTCAGCATGATCGACGATGTCAAAGTCGCC
This sequence comes from Psychrobacter sp. TB15, assembly GCF_000511655.1. Classification (NCBI taxonomy): domain Bacteria; kingdom Pseudomonadati; phylum Pseudomonadota; class Gammaproteobacteria; order Moraxellales; family Moraxellaceae; genus Psychrobacter; species Psychrobacter sp. TB15. Next base: position 50,740 of record NZ_AYXN01000002.1, on the reverse strand, counting down.
TTTGATGCTTTTCGTGACTCCGGCTTTATCGCTGGTCGTTACTCTTTTGAAGTTGGTGGTATGCAGCTACCTGAGACGGTAATGACCGCAGTCGCAGGTTATTTTATGGCGGCGAATCCGTCGACTACCGCTTATCCGTTCTTGACGACAGCCGCGATCAATGTTATCTCGCATTTTGCCAGTGAGGACGTCAAAGATGCCTTTATGCCGCGTATGCTGACAGGTGAGTTCACCGGTACGATGGCGTTGACCGAACCGCACGCGGGCTCTTCACTAGCGGATATCAAAACAACTGCCACCGAGCAAGAAGACGGCTCATATCGCATTAAAGGCAGCAAAATCTACATCTCAGGCGGCGACCATGAGCTGTCTGACAATATTGTGCATTTAGTGCTGGCCAAAATCCCAGGCGGACCTGCCGGCGTGAAGGGCATCTCGCTCTTTGTGGTGCCGAAGTATCGCTTAAAAGAGGATGGCTCCATCGGCGAGCGTAACGATGTACATTTGACAGGGCTGCTGCATAAGCTTGGCTACCGCGGTACGACGTCTACCGCGCTGAGCTTCGGTGATAAAGGCGAATGTTATGGTTACCTAGTCGGCGAGCCGCACTTTGGTCTACGCTATATGTTCAAGATGATGAATGAAGCGCGTATCGGTGTCGGCTTTGGCGCGGCGATGATCGGCTATCGTGGCTATCAGTACTCGCTTGATTATGCTAAAGACAGAACCCAAGGCCGTATCGCTCCGAACAATAAGCCTGAGCATGACGCTACGGCTATTATCAATCATGGCGATGTCAAGCGGATGCTGCTTGCGCAAAAAGCTTATACCGAAGGCGCAATAGCATTGTGTCTGTACGGCTCAAACTTAATTGACCGTATCAATACCAGCGATGATGACACGCTACAGAACGAGCTATCCGAATTATTAGATTTATTAACGCCAGTGATCAAAGCTTGGCCATCAGAGTATGGGCCCAAAGCCAATGATTTAGGCATTCAGGTATTAGGCGGCGCCGGATATACACGCGAATATCATGCCGAGCAATTCTGGCGTGATAACCGTCTGAACCCTATTCATGAAGGCACGAACGGCGTACAGGCGCTTGATTTGTCATTTCGTAAAATTTGGCAAAATCAAGGCTTAGGGATGCAAGTTCTTAAGCGTGAGATTACTAATGACTTGCAAAGTATCACGACGCCTGAGTCGGCGAAGCTCGCAGGCAAGCTGATGCCTTACACTGAGCATTTGCATGAAGTGCTTGTGCATTTAAGCAAAATACTACCGACCGAAAAAGCGCTGACATTGACGGGTAACGCGCAAGCATTGATGAATATCTTTGCCTCAATCGTGGTGAGCTGGATGTGGATTCGTCAAGCAAGCACAGCTGAGCAGCTATTGGCTCAGGAACAGGCGAGCGATAAGCAAAACTTCTACCATGGTAAAATTCAAGCGGCCAAATACTTTATCGACTGGGAGTTGCCAACGATTCAGCGTGATATTGACTTATTAAACAACGATAATTCAGTCTGTACCGATATGGAAGTAGAGTGGTTTTAGACTCGATAAATGGCACGAACACAAAATTAATTTAAAGGAATAAATAATGACAGCTGAAAATACACCGATCAATAAGCAGTGGCGACTCAAAGAGAGACCGACAGGCAAACCGAGCCGCGATACTTGGGACTATACCGAGACCGAAGTACCTAGTATTGGTGATGGCGAGATCTTAATTAGAATTGATTATATCTCTATTGATCCTGCGATGCGCGGTTGGTTAAACGATGCCAAATCCTACATTGAGCCGGTGCAAATAGGCGATGTCATGCGTGCTGGTACGGTTGGCGAAGTCATCGAAAGTAATAACGACAAATTCAACGTTGGTGATTTCGTCTCTGGTCATAACGGTGTGCAGTCCTATGCGGTCAGTGATGGCAAGGGTTTGTATAAGGTCGATCCGAATCTAGCGCCGCTGCCTTATTATCTTGGCGTGCTCGGTATGCCAGGAATGACTGGCTATTTCGGTCTGCTAAAGACCGGCGAGCCCAAAGCTGGCGAGACGGTAGTGGTCTCAGGAGCGGCGGGAGCTGTCGGCGGCCTAGTTGGACAAATCGCCAAAATCAAAGGCTGCCGTGTCGTTGGTATCGCCGGTGGTCCTGAGAAATGTCAGTTTTTGATTGATGAGTTAGGCTTCGATGCCGCGGTCGATTACAAAAACGAGAACGTCAAAAAAGCGCTTCAGCAAGCATGTCCTGACGGCGTTGATGTATATTTCGATAACGTCGGTGGTGAGATTCTAGATGACGTCTTAACTCAAATTAATGTCCATGCGCGTATTGTGATTTGCGGTGCGATTAGTCAGTATAATAATACGACAGCGGTCAAAGGCCCTGCCAACTATCTATCTTTGCTGGTCAATCGCGCGCGTATGGAAGGCATCGTCGTGTTTGATAATATCAAAGAGTACCCGGTAGCGATGAAAGATATCGCCGGCTGGATTCAAGCAGGAGATATCACGGTAAAAGATCATATCGTCAAAGGGATTGAGACGTTCCCAGAGACGCTAATGATGTTATTTAATGGTGAAAACTTTGGCAAACTTATTTTACAAGTAAAGGAATAACTGATGACTAGCAATGGACTTGCAGCAAACAATTTAAGCAACCTACCTGCCTCAAACGTTGCAGGCAAACGCATTTTGATTACGGGCGGCGCCTCCGGCATTGGTGCGGCGAGCGCTAAGTTATTAGCCAGTCGCGGCGCAAAGGTCGTGATCGGCGATAGAAACGAAGAGCTTGGTGATAGCGTCTATAAAGAAGCGCTAGAGGCCAATCATAGCATTACCTTTAGACGAGTCGATGTCACCGATGGTGATGATGTTCGCGCGCTATTTAAGTTCGCTATGAGCGAGCTTGGTGGCCTTGATGTGGTCATTAATAATGCCGGTATCGACCATGCACCCAAACCGATGCATGAGCTGAGCGATGACGATTTTGATAAAAATATCGCGGTGAATCTCAAAGGCGTTTGGCACTGTATGCGAGCGGCAGTTGCTTGCTTAGCGCCTAATGGCGGCGGCCATGTGATCAATGTGGCCTCTATCGCAGGCTTGCGCTCTGCGCCATTATTATCTGCTTATAGTGCAGCTAAGCATGGCGTTATGGGGCTCACAAAGTCAGCGGCTCACGAGTATGCTCGCGCAAACATTCGCTTCAATGCCGTGTGCCCAAGCTTCATTGATACACCGATGGTACAGAACACCATGGCAAAAATGGATGAGCGTGCTCAGCAGGCCACTATTAAAGCCAGTCCGCTGCGCCGCTTAGGTCAAGTAGAAGAAATCTCAGGCGCTATCGCTTGGCTTGCCAGCGATGAGAGCAGCTTTATGAATGGTCATGCCTTTACTTTAGATGGTGGTATGTTAGCGTAATCATTAGATATTTAAGAATATTATGGAGGAGTAATGAAAGATTTATTTGATTTAACAGGGAAGATTGCCTTAGTTACAGGCGCGAGTCGCGGTATTGGCGAATCTATTGCGCGCTTGCTGGCATCACGCGGTGCGCACGTTATCGTTTCAAGCCGTAAGATTGACGCTTGCCAAGCGGTTGCTGATAGTATTGTAGAGAACGGCGATAAAGCCAGTGCTTATGCTTGTCACGTCGGCGAGATGGATCAGATTGATGCCATCTTTGAGCACATCAAAAGCGAATTTGGTCAAATCGATATCTTAGTCAATAATGCCGCGGCCAACCCTTATTATGGCCATATCTTAGATACTGATTTGGGCGCATTTAAAAAGACTGTCGATGTCAATATTCGTGGTTATTTCTTTATGTCTATTGCAGCGGGCAAAATGATGAAAGAGCAGGGCGGCGGCGTTATTTTAAACACCGCCTCGGTCAACGGCATTGTCGCTGGTGACAAGCAAGGCATCTATTCAATTACCAAAGCTGCTGTTATCAGCATGACTAAATCGTTTGCCAAAGAATGTGGCCCGTTCAATATCCGTGTCAACGCTTTATTACCAGGCCTTACTGATACCAAATTTGCCTCAGCACTGACGTCAAATGATAAAGTATTAAATATGGCACTACATGCGATTCCGCTAGGGCGCGTGGCCGACCCTGATGAGATGGCAGGCACCGTATTGTACTTAGTGTCAGACGCGTCGAGTTATACTACTGGCGCTTGTGTGCTCGTGGATGGTGGTATGCTTGCGTAATCATTACCTTTTTTAAAATTAATTAGCAATTGATTTTAAATAGACTGAAAATGAAAGAGGACAGAATATAGTTATTCTGTCCTTTTTTTAATTAATGATGTGATTAATGTAATTAAAGCGATAAGCTGTTCTGACCGCTCAACTTTTAATTTGTGAGCACCGACGCGATCGACTCAGCGACGTAGTCGACATTATTGACATTAAGACCTGCCATACACATCCGCGAGTTGGACACCAAATAAACCCCAAACTCATTTTGCAAACGCTCAATCTGCGCCGCTGTAAGACCAGTAAAGCTGAACATGCCTTTTTGCCGAGTCAAATAGTCAAAATTATGCTCAGGCAGCTTAGCCTCTAATACCGATTTAAGCTTTAAGCGCATTGCTTGGATACGATCGCGCATCCCATAGACCTCGCTTACCCATTGCTGCTGTAGCTCTTCATCATTCATCACGATGTCGACCACATGACCACCGTGCGAAGGCGGGCTGGTATAGATACGGCGCACGGTGTAGTTGAGCTGCCCGAACACACGCTCAGTCTCATCGCTAGTGGGGCAAACTACAGAGAGACCGCCAACACGTTCACCATATAGTGATAGGTTTTTGGAGAACGAGTTACTAACGAATACCGGCAGACCCATATCAGCCGCTTTGCGTATAGCATAAGCGTCTTGCTCCATATCTTCGCCAAAGCCTTGATAAGCAATGTCCATAAAGGGAATAAGCTGGCGCTGTTTGATAATATCCAATACCTTATCCCATTGCTCAGTAGATAGATCCATACCTGTCGGGTTGTGGCAGCAAGGATGCATAAGCACTACGTCATACGGGTTTAGTTGGTCAATAAAATCGAGCATTGCTTCAAACTTTAGGCGACTAGTAGCGTTATCATAATAAGGGTAGCTGCCCACTTCGATATCACAGCCTGCAAAGATAGCAATATGATTACTCCAAGTTGGGTCACTGACGTAGCATTTAGACTGCGGAAACCATTCTCGAATAAACTCAGCGCCGACCTTGAGCGCGCCTGAACCGCCAAGGGTAGCAATAGTCGCCACCCGCTTCTGTGCTAATATTTTAGAGTCTTGACCGAAGAGTAGGTTTTGACAAGCGACCCGATGCCCGAGCAATCCTGCCATCGGCAGATAGGGGCGCGGGGTGACCGGATTGGCGATCATGCGCTCAGCCGTCTTGACGCATTCAAGCACCGGTAGCTTACCAGCTTCATCGTAATAGACGCCGATGCCTAAATTGACTTTATGCGGATTACTATCAGCGACGAACTTATCCATCAAGCTTAAAATAGGATCGCCAGGGTAGTAGTCGATATGTGCAAACATAATACTTTCTCTTATCAATAAACCATCAAAAAGCATAAGCCAGAACTGCAGTTAACTCAATACTGAATTTGGCTGACGACCGCTTTAATTAAATCAAGAGGCTAACAGGCTAACAGGCTCAGGATAACAATAAACGTTGGCCTTGTAGAGAGGTTGAAGGTTATATCACCCGCGAGTCGTTATCAAAGCCAATATCAACTCAACTCTTGCTATAATGCCTATCGAAATCGAATAAAGACTATAAACCATGCCACAAAATCAAAACGCTGTAGAACAAAGACCGGTATTTATGCCCAGAGTCAATAGTGACAACCTAGTCAAAACAGATATGGTTCGCTTTGAGCGCCATGTCGGATTTGCCAGCCGTCAAAAGAAAAAATCTATCAACGACTTGCATCAGGTCATCCGTAAAAAATACGGCTTTAATAATGTTTTAGAGCTATCAAGTAAATCGGGCAATAAGTTAAGTTTCTTAGTCAGCCCACTCAGTTTGCAGCTCACTGATGAGCACAGTGGCGGGCAATATAGCGTGGAGAATATCTTTCAGGCGAGTAAGGTGTTTGAGCGCGGTGGCCCCTTTACTGACCTGCTTGATGCGCCGCCAAGACAAGCCAAAAAAGATGAGCGCTTACACCATTCAGGTCAGCTTATTGGTTACAATGACTCTGAGATGGAGTGGAATTTAGAGCCGCTAACCATGTTTTATGATTGGCTATACGTCAACGCGCTTAAACAAAATACACAGCTCCATAGCGAGGTAATGCAGTATCAAGCCTTTACCGATATCACCTTCAATCCCAAAAAGTCTATTCACAGCGCCGCTTATGCTTTAGCGCTATTTGTGGCACTAAACAAACGAGATTTGCTCGATAATATAGAAGACCCGATAGCCTTTTATGATTTATGTGAGGGCTTTAAAGTGAGTAATACCGAGCACCTTTTGCAGAGCGGTTGGTTCTAATCGTTAGATGATCGCTACATCTACTGCTCATTCGTATAGGTTTGAGACTTTAAAAGCATCAATAAGATATTTTAAAGTCATTCTGGTTAACCCTATAATGGATACAGGCTGCTCGAAATAAAACTAATACTCAATTTCCTATATAATAAAATCAACTCAGTTCTACTCATACATTACGACTCATTCATTTGATATAAGCTTTCTTGGCAATAAAAGCTTTTCATCAGCTAAAACGGTGCTCTATGTTCAATAACTCGACTCGCTTAAATAAATACATCAGAGAAAGTGGTATCTGCTCTCGTAGAGATGCGGACCGCTTTATTGAGCAAGGCAACGTATATATCAATGGCAAGCGGGCTCAAATCGGCGATCAAGTGATGCCTGGAGACACAGTAAAAGTCAACGGACAGCTCATTGAGCCGCAAGACGCTGATGACTTTGTATTTATTGCACTCAATAAGCCAGTTGGTATCGTGAGTACGACGGAAAAAGCTGAAAAAAATAACATCGTGGATTTTGTCAGACATGGGATACGTATCTTTCCTATTGGCCGTTTGGATAAAGACTCGCAAGGTTTGATATTTTTGACCAGCAATGGTGATTTGGTCAATAAGGTATTACGGGCCGGTAATAACCACGAAAAAGAGTATTTAGTAACAGTAAACAAGCCAATCACTGAGAGCTTTATTAAGGGTATGGCAGGCGGGGTACCGATTTTGGGACAAATGACCAAAAAATGCCCAGTGTCTAAAGTAGCGCCCACGGTGTTCAACATTACTTTAGTGCAAGGTCTAAACCGTCAAATCCGCCGTATGTGTGAGCATTTTGGCTATGAAGTCGTCAAGCTTGAGCGTACGCGGATTATGAATGTCAATCTCAAGGGTCTTGCTATTGGAGACTGGCGCGACTTGACCCAAAAAGAGATGTCCGTTTTACTTAAGTCGATAGAAGGCTCTGCGTCAGAGGACAGTAACGCTTCTAAGAGGTCTGCTAATACACGCCGCAAAAAATCTAATAATAATCGCTCTTCACAATCAAAAGGTACAAACGATAACAGTAATCGCTCCAAGAATGGCACTAAAACTCCAGCGCCTTCTAAAGGCGGTCGCCCTTTTGGACGTGGTAAGGCTACCGGCGGTAAGAGTTCTGGCGGTAATGGTAAGCGACCTACTAAAGGCAGAGGGGGCAAAGGGGGTAGAGGTTCGAAGCGTTCCTCTAAATGATAGAGTCAGTTGAAGATAAAAATGTTATGAATCTATTAAACGCGCTACTGGAATGCTCTTTTTAAAACATAAGTTGCGCAGCATCGAAGGAACGCAGCACGCCAGTAAAATTTATACCAGTAGCGCTATAACACTTTTAAAATGAATGGACTATAGCGTCAGACACGTACATATCATTTAAAAAAACGATTTAACACAACGCAAAAAAATCCTCACTACTTGTCAATGAGTTGTGAGGATTTTTTTTGAGCTATCTTTGAATGATTGTAATACCAGTCAGTAGATATTAGGCGTTGCTCTTTAGATACTCTAACATGGTGTCAGCATCTGATACTTCGAACGGGTCTATTGGGCAGTTGTCACCGAAGTTAGGTTCTTTGAACACCTTTTTGATTTCTTTATTATCGACATACATCGAATAACGCCATGAGCGCATGCCAAAGCCAAGATTGCTCTTATCTACTAGCATGCCCATTTTACGAGTGAACTCACCATTACCATCAGGTAGCAAGAAGACGTTTTCACGGTTTTGCTTGAGACCCCATTGATACATGACAAAGGCATCATTGACAGAAACGCAAACGATTTCATCTACGCCAAGCGCCTTAAACTCCTCATATAGCTCTTCATAACGCGGTAGATGGCTGGTCGAACACGTAGGCGTAAAGGCGCCAGGTAGTGAGAACACGACCACTTTTTTATTAGCGAATAACTCATCCGTGGTCAGGTCATACCAAGTGAAGGGGTTATCACCGCCGATAGACTCATCACGAACACGAGTTTTGAACGTTACGTCAGGTACATGGCTAATCATTATTTTCTCCTATTTGGGGTGTGATCTTTATGGTTTTAATAGTGCATCGATATGATAGTAGTTATTGCAACTTATAAGCAAATTTTTAAGGTTGTAATATGGTTTGAATACTCGTGGTCTATTGTTAACGGTGACTCATTCGAATAAAACTCAGCCATGCTATACACTTTAAATTTATAAATAGTAACGATTATCATTTACAAATGAGAATGTTTATTATATATTCTATCTGCTTTGTTACTCTATGTAGAGTCGATAACGATCTAGTAGCATCTCCATAGTTGCTATTTTCTTTTTCAAAACCAAACGAAGAATATCTTATGCCTAAACCTTCTCACAAGAAACCTTTAGTAAAAGCGATACAGCTCAGTTTTTTAATGAGTATCAGTTATCAAGCCTATGCCGCGACTGATCTTAACGATATGAGTAATGATATTAGTGAACCCGGCACCTCAGCGCAAACCACTGTGCCTAGTACCACTTTAGAGGATATTACCGTCTACGCAGACAGCTATCGCACGACTGGCACCAAGACCGCCTTAGACCCTGAAGATGCGCCTATGAGCTATACCCGCATCGATCAGGACCTTTTACAAAAGCGCCAAGCGGATAGTGTCAATGCTGCTCTACGCTATGAACCAGGTGTGAGCACTGAGAGTCGTGGCACGGTCTCTATCTTTGACGAGTACAACATTCGTGGATTTAAAACCTACTCAAACTTTTATGATGGACTGAGGCTGCCCTACGATGGCGCTTGGAATCTGATGCCACAAGTCGATGTCTATGCGACTGAAGCGGTCGAAGTGGTGAAAGGGCCAGCGTCCTCGCTATACGGCTATGCTTCACCGGGCGGCATGGTCAACCAAGTCGCCAAAGCCCCTAAAAGCACTCAAGAAAATGAAGTACAGCTACGACTGGGTAATCAAAATCTAAAAGAAGTGGCCGTCGATAGTACGGGGCCTATCACAGACACCTTGAACTATCGCTTAGTCGCGCTAAAACGCCAAAAAGATGGTCAGATGCAGACCACAGAAGAAGAGCGATTGTTGATTAACCCTTCGCTTGAATGGCAGGCGACGGATGATGTCTCAATACTTGCCAACTTGTTTTATCAAGATGATCCAGAGATGGTACCTTCTACTCCATTGCCTGCTGTCGGCACCGTCTACAAGGCAAGCTATGGCAAATTGGGTAGCGATGCTTATGCAGGTGATGAATGGAATAAATTTAGCAAAGAAGTATTCATGCCAAGCGTCACCGTAAACTGGGACATCAATGATAAGTTAACGTTTAAACATATCACGCGCTATACCGATGCCGAAGCGCAGCAACGCAATATGTATAATAGAGGGTTTGTAGAAGGTAGTGACACGGTTCTCAATCGCGTGGCCTATACCACGGATGAGAACATGAATAACTGGACCACAGACAATCAACTGGCCTATACATTCGATACTGCCAGTACCTCACATAACCTATTGTTTGGTGCTGAGTATCAAGAGACAGATAGCAATGCAGTTTATTATGATGCGGGCGCAAATGGTACGCCAAACCTTGACCTGTCTAATCCAGACTTCTCACAGATCAATACGGCTACGCTACCGCTGGATACCTATCGTCAGACACAAGATATCGAACAAAGCCAGCTTGGATTTTATGTGCAAGACGAAATGAAGTGGCAGGATTTAACCGTTGTCGCCGGACTACGTCACGACAACTTCGAGAGTACGACTAAGCAAACTGACGCCTCTCAAGGTGCCGTTTATAATAATGAGACGTTTGGTAATGATGCATCAGAGACAAGTGGCCGTTTCGCTGCTATTTATGATTTTGACAATGGCTTATCACCATTTTTCAGCTATTCAGAGTCATTCCAGCCCGTTGTTGGTAGCAACTTTATTACCAATAAACCCTTTGAACCGACAACAGCTGATCAGCTCGAAGCTGGCGTCAAATATCTATCACCAGACCGTGCTACCAAAGGAACGCTAGCCGTATTCGATATCACACAGCAAAATATCATCGTCACCAACCCCGCTGACTATCGACAGAAAGTTCAAACGGGTGAGATTGAGTCAAAAGGCGTTGAGGTATCAGGCAGTCGCATGCTCAATGACTGGGTAGATCTCGCGGCAAGCTACAGCTACACCGATGCTGAAATCACAGAAGATGAGTTCAACCCTGACGTGGTCGGCAACACCCCTGCCCAAACGGCTAAGCACAAAGCCACGCTATGGGCCGACTACTATGCGACAGACAAACTCACTCTCAATGCTGGCATTCGCTACGAAGACGGCATACAGATTGACAAGCAAAACTCAGATGAGCTACCAAGCGTGACGTTGGTCGATATTGGCGGTAATTATCAGATCAACCCAATGCTCGCTGTCGGCGCGAGTATCAATAATCTGTTTGATAAGACCTATGTTGGTGCTTGTTATGATACTGAGAACTGCTGGATGGGGCCTGAGCGTCAAATGAGTGTGAGTGCGACGGCTAAGTTTTAAACTTTAGGTTTCGATATTTTGTTACTGCTACTAACAATAAACCCTGCTGTGTAAATAGCAGGGTTTCATTGCTGATGGTTAAAGGTAAGTGGTTAAAGAGACTATTTTTAATCATGCTCTAGTCGTGTTTTGGTTTTAGTCATGACGCCAATAGACTTTTACCACCATATCACTTCGCTCCAGATGCAATCTGTTTTTGAGCCGTTTACGCAAGGCTTTGGCTGTACTCGCTTCTAATGCACCCCAAACCTTGTCGATGACTAAAGGCTGCTGAGCTAAATAATCGCCAAGCTTATTATCGATAAGCGTCGCCAAATCAGCACCTGCGTTTGTTTTAGCGGTCACTATAGGCACAATCGTAAAATTGCTTTTAACCTCAGAGTTTCGTTTCACCTCATCAAAATAAGCTTGGTCGCCTGTGTCCCCGGTGATACAAAGTACCAGTGGCGGCAAAGGGTTGTCCCAAAGCTCAAGCAGGCGCGCCACTGTCGGTATTGAGGTCTCATCGGCAATAAGTAACGCTTGTCCTTCTTGCAAATGCTCAATTTTTTCGGGGACTTCACGCTTGGTCAGTACGGTATCGCCTGCTTGTAGCGACTTGGCCCAAACACCGCCTGAAGTGTCACCATGCAAAAACACATCGACCCATGCGTGTCTACCCGTATCTGTCTGCCATGCTTTTCTGAGCGTGTAATAGCAGTGTGGTCGCGGTGTCTTTATGTTATCCCTCTTCTGACTATCCTGAATATTATGTTCCAAGTCGAACAAATAAGCATAACCTGGCTCATTAATGGGCATAGGGCTTGAATTGGATTGGTTAGCGGCAGCAGTGTCAGCATCGTTATCTGCATTTTTAGAAGTGCTGGAATCAGGAAGGCTAAGCTCAAGGCGGAGCATGTTTTTGCTTACCATAGTACTGCTCTGCACGCTAAATACCTGCTTGGTCAGCTTAATGGTTTTTTTGCCAAGCTTTTTATCGACTCGTTGTTTGAGCAAAATATACTGAGTTTGTAAGTCTTCAAGCTGGGTAATAGAGGTGGTAAACGGAATAAAGATGAGCTGATTTTGCGAGACTTGCTTTTGTGATGTAGTAGAGCGATTGTCTAAAGGTTTAGGCTGAGCTTGTAGAGCGAAGCCTTCGGCATAAATAGCGCTTAGCTGTAGGTTGAGCTTATCAAGCTCAGCTTTGGAGCGGTCAGTAACAACACTAGCAAAAGCAATGAGCTCATCGAGATGCTCTTCGTTAAGATGAGTGATGATATCAGTCAGTTCAGGCACCTGTATCGGGGTGTACGGCTCTTGAGGAGAACGGTTGTCTTTAGAAGCTGCAAAGGAATTAACCATAGAATACTCACGTATAAAAAATTACCAGTACGTTAATGATAATTGTTTTTGTTATCATTTACGAGTAAAATCGTTTTTTATTGGTTTTGATGACGACTTTAAATAACCAAGCTGAGCAAACCCAGATAGATATTATATTTTTCATTGATAACGAGTGCTTCTATGTTACGAGCTAATAATCTGACCATCAATCGCCAAGGCAATACCTTACTCAATAATGTGGACTGTGAGATTGCCACTAAGCAACTGGTGGCGCTAGTAGGGCATAACGGCTCAGGCAAATCGACGTTGATTAAAGCGTTGGCAGGTGAGATGGCAAGTAGCAGCGGGAGTGTGACCTTAGATGGACGCTCTATCAGCGATTACGGTAGTAAGGAGCTGGCACAGCATATGGCTTATTTGCCGCAGCAACTGCCTGAAGCCGCTGGGTTTACGGTACGTGAGCTGGTGATGCTCGGGCGTTATCCGCATCAAAAGTGGCTGCAAAAACCCAATCAAAAGGATAAAGATAAAGTGGCTGAGGCGTTAAGAGTTACCCAAACCGAAGCGTTCGCTGATCGTATTACCGCGACGCTTTCAGGGGGCGAGCGGGCACGGGCGTGGCTGGCAATGTGCTTGGCACAAGATAGCCGCTACCTACTGCTCGATGAGCCATTAGCGGCGCTCGATATGCACTATCAGCTTGAGGTCATTGGGCTGATTCGGCGTCTAGTCGATGAGCAGGGTCTAAGCGTGGTGATTATCGTACACGATATTAATCTCGCAGCGCAGTATGCCGACCGTATTATTGCGCTCAAAAACAGCCATGTCTGTCACAAAGGTGATATTGCCAGCACCATGCAACCTGACATTCTGCGCAATATCTTTAATGTCGAGATGCAACTGCTTGACCATCCTATTACTGGGCAGCCGGTGGCAGTGGCTTAAGTCTGACACGTTTTGCCTTTTATCTATCGTACTTATTTCTTCTGACCCCTAATAAGATAGGCTGTTATGTTCTCTATTCTGCACGCTTCTCGATATACTAAACCTGCTAAATATATCTTAAAGCCTTGTCTTCTAATAGCTCTAGCCGTCAGTACTATACTGAGTGCCTGTAATAATCAAGCAGCCGAGCAAGATACTGAAATAAAGGCGCAAACACAAACGTCTTTAGCGCATTCTAACTCCAAAATAAATATCGTCTCGCCTGACTGGGGTAATGCTGCCACTTTAATAGCGATGGGTTATGCTCCTATTGCCACCGGTGATGTCAGAGTTTGGCATAAATGGGTTGGCACGCCTAAGCTGCCGCTTACTATTACTGATTTAGGTATTCGTTACCTGCCCAATGCCGAGCTGGTCGCACAGTTGCCCGTAGACCTAGTAGTGGATAATTTCTTTTATGAGCACGCGCGAAACCTGTATGGCGATGTGCCAGCTGAGTCTGTTATGTCTGCTGCGAAAGGTGATACCGCCGTTTGGGAGGATTATACTGAGCCGACACGTAAGCTTGGCGCGCTGATTGAAGAGCCGCAGCTGGCTGAGGATTATATCGTCAAGAGCCGCCAAGATATCGCGACTGCCAGCGAGCAATTACAACAGCGCTATCCTGATGTCGAAAAGTTTGCAGTGGTACAGTTTGCCGACGCCAATAACCTGCGCATGTATGTCGCCAATAGTCTATTTGAACCGGCCCTTAAGCAAATGGATAAAGAGCTTGTCGTGTTGGACGAAGGTAATCAATGGGGCTTTGTGCCACTACGTATGGGGGATTTGGCGCAGTTAGATGACGAGGTGTGCTTATTAATCGTTCATCCCTTGAGTCCGATAACGCGGGCTGAGATTGAGGATAGCTTAGTTTGGCAGCGTTTGGGCTACGGCAACACCCGCTGCATGGGCGAGCTACCGCCGGTGTGGATATATGGCGGGATGTCGTCACTGGTGAGCTTAGCGGATAATCTAGCAAACGTAACATTAAACGGCGGGGCTGCCTCATGAATAAGACGACGTCATGGCGGCTTTGGGTAGCACTTGCCCTTCTTATGGTTTTATCCTTATGGAGTAGTTGGACACTTATAGCGCAAGAGTGGACGCGGCCTATCGGCGATCTGTTTATGCCAAGCTTGCAGCTCGATATTACCAGTATGGCGACCCAGCTGCACCTTGTCGCTACCAGTATCGTAGCGCTCTTGGCAGGAGGACTGCTAGGGGTAGTCAGTATCCTACTGCAGCAACTGGTCAAAAACCCGTTAGCCTCTGATACTACCTTAGGCGTCGGGGTGGGGGCGCAATTGGCGATGCTGATTGTGACGCTATTTGTGCCCAGCCTTGCTATTTATGGCGGGGTTTACGTCGCCTTTGTCGGGGCGCTGATCAGTATGGGGCTAGTCTTTGCTTTAGCGGCGCCCAGCCGCTTTAATCCACTAATTTTAATATTAGCAGGCTTGGTCGTCAATATTTTACTGGCTGCTGTAGCAAATGTGCTGGTGTTATTTTTTGCTGCGCGTAGTAATGGGATTTTATCGTGGGCGGCTGGGTTTTTGGCACAAAACAGCTGGCATACTAGCGTCGTATTGGCAATCACTGCCGCCGTGATGACGCTGGTGTGTCTGCCATTATTAAAGCCGCTAACCCTTATGAGCTTAGACGATGGTCAAGCCAAGCGCTTAGGTGTACCGATTAATGGTATTCGCGCGCTGGTGGTACTGGTTGTGGCAATAGTGACCGCCTTGGTAATCAGTGAAGTGGGGCTGATTAGCTTTATTGGCCTTGGTGCGGCAAGTCTTGTCAATGCACTGGGTATCTCGTCAATAGCTAAGCGTTTAATCGCCGCCTTTGGTCTAGGGGCGCTACTGTTATGGCTCACCAGTAATATTGCTTTGTTGCTTGAGCCGTTACTCGATATGCAGATACCAGCGGGCGCGATGACGGGTATATTGGGCGCGCCCTTGATTATCTGGTTGATATTGCGCCAACGCCGTGAGCGTATAGAGGCGGTGACGCCGATGCTCGCAGGCACGCGCAAACCAGTGGCGTATGGGAGCTGGGCAGCAGGCATGGTTATTATTATCACGTTGGCATGTCTGTTCGTACAAGATATCAGCGGCTGGGGGCTGAGCACTGATTGGGCATTAACCGCGCAATACCGCCTTCCGCGTAGTCTAAGTGCGGCGGCGACGGGGCTAATGTTGGCTGTCGCAGGCGTCCTGTTGCAAACGCTAACGCGTAACCCAATGGCAAGTCCTGAAGTACTCGGGGTCAGCTCAGGAGCAGCGCTTGGCGTTATCTTAGGATTTTTACTCTTGCCTATGCTAGGAGTAACGGCAGGCGCAGGCACGTTACTGCTTTCAGGCTTATCAGGGGCGATAGCGGTGCTGCTTTTAGTGATTTGGCTGGCACGCAAGGTCAGCTCAGGCTATCTATTGCTCGTCGGTATCGGTATTGCGGCAATGATGGATGGGGTCATGCACTTAGTTAAGCTCTCCGGTGACCCGCGCCTGGAGGCGATGCTCAGCTGGCTATCAGGCACGACTTATAGTGCCCAGCCGAGTACCGTTTGGTATCTGATGGCTATTGCGCTTATTTTATTTGCCTTAAGTTTACTGATTATCAAGCCGTTACGTGTATTAGGTCTTGGCACAGGCGTTGCGCGTAATTTAGGTGTGGCAGTGACACCTGTGACTCTGGCGCTACTCATACTGGTGGCAGCACTAAGTACCGCCAGCACTTTAGCCGTCGGGCCACTAAGCTTTGTCGGTCTGATGGTGCCGCATTTAGCCACCTCGCTTGGCGCGGTAAAGCTTGAGCGTCAATTACCGCTAGCGGCTTTGTTAGGGGCAGGAGTCATGGTCATAGCTGATTGGATTGGTCGTTATGTCATCTTCCCTTATGAATTGCCAGCGGGCACGGTAGCAGCCATTATCGGCGGCGCGTATTTCTTATGGCTGATTCGTAAAGTGCCTGCTAGTCACTATTAAGCAATGAATACCTCTGTACTTTTATAGTTAACCATTATTTTTAAGTCGTCTTTAGGAGCTATTTTTTGTCTTACCCCACTGCAAAATCTCTATCTATGCATGCCAATGACGCCTCTAAGCTCACCTTGGGGCAATTATTATGGCGTCAACAGCGTAAAGCCTTATTGACTGTAGTCGTCCTCAACCTGTTGACAGCCGCTGTTGGCATTGGCGTGATTGCTTTTATCAATAGATACTTCTTAGCCGCTAATCCTGATACAAGCGCTTTATTGGCCGGAGCGTCAGGCATTAATGACCGCGCTTGGATGTATACGTCCGCTTTTTTTGCTTTGATTATTTTGCAATTACTGACGACCTTTGTCTCTCAGTTCGCTTTGACCAAACTGGGTCATCGCTTTGTGTATGATTTACGTCGTCAGCTGCTTAAGCGTATTTTAGATACCGATCATGCTCAGCTTGAGAAAGCAGGTAGCGCTAAATTGCTCGCCAGTTTGTCGGATGATATCTTAAACATTACTAGCGCGTTTGTGCGTTTGCCGCAACTGGTACAAGGCACCGTATTAACGCTAGCGGCTATTGTCTATTTATCCTTGATGTCCATTCCGCTGACCATCGTTATGCTGCTATGGCTGACGTTTGTTATCGTAATCGGCATGCTATTGGTTAATAGGGTCTATGCAAACTTGTTACAGATTCGTGGTTTGCAAGATAGTCTATACCAAGATTATGAAACGGCTATATTTGGGCATAAAGAGCTCATGCTCAATCGTCATCGTAGCCGTCAGTTTTATGAGACAAAGTTTGATCATCATGCTGATGACTATCGTCAAAAAATTGTTTTATCCGATACTTACCATCTATCGGCATTAAATTGGTCAAACATTATGATGTTTGCCGCGATAGGTATTTTATTTATATTAGCGACTGCCTTTAACTGGGCCAATCAAGCTACCGTCACTTCATTTGCGCTAACCTTATTATTTATTCAATCACCTCTGCTAGCCGCGGTTGGCGCTTATCCAACGTTACAGACGGCCAGTGTCGCACTTAACAAAATCGTCTCCTTAAACTTGGCAGTATATCGAGCCGACTTTGCTACCAGCGATATCGATAAACTATTAAATTGGCAGCGTATTGAGTTAAGAGAGGTTGGTTATCACTATCCTACTGCTGAACCTACTACAGTAGATACAGCAGAGGCTAGTCCTATTGTCAGCAGTAACATAAATGAGGTGGCAAGAGCGCTTGGCGCTGATAAGTCTGATCATGTCGCACAAGGATTTGGTCTTTATGATATTAACTTGACTTTAAATCGAGGCGAGGTGGTGTTTTTGATTGGTGCTAATGGTAGTGGTAAATCGACTTTAGCCAAACTGTTAGTCGGACTATATAAACCTGATGTTGGTCAAGTCTTGCTTGATGGACAAGTACTGACAGCGACCGATTACACGGACTATCAGCAGCACTTTGCCGCCATCTTTGGGGATGGCTATTTATTTGACTGGCTACAAGGGCAAGGCGATAGCCTGCCTGATGAAGCTATAGTTGCTGATTGGTTAGCGCGACTACAGCTGTCCGATAAGCTCTCGATAGCAGAAGGTACATTATCAAATACTAACTTGTCACAAGGGCAGCGCAAAAGACTGGCGTTGTTACTCGTCATCGCAGAGAGCAAGCCAATATTTTTGCTTGATGAATGGGCGGCAGATCAAGATCCGGTCTACCGCCAGACTTTTTATGAGCAAATCATCCCAAACCTCAAACAGATGGGCAAAACCTTATTCATTATTAGCCATGATGATCGCTATTTTAAGCACGCTGATCGTTTACTACAAATGCATAATGGCAAGCTTGTTGAACTCGACAGTAATGAGCGTCTGCACGCCAGCCAAGATGCAGTAGCGCATTTACATTCGTTATAGTTTAGCCGCAGTGAAGAAACGAGCCAAGAGATAATCAACTTCAAATATACAAAGGTGTAAATAACTATAGAAATGTAAATAGTTATCATTTACAATATTATTAACAAAACTACTATGTTCTGTATCAGAGCTTAAATAAAGCTCATTCCACTATCATTTGATGAAGTGAACTTCAATGAAAAATCATGCTCCTCTTGCGTTATCCTTGCTAACGTTTTGTATCAGCCAACAACTCTACGCTGCACAGGCTGATGTTAACGCTTCAATACCAAATACTTTAGCCACAGAGTCTATAAGCGCTACCGTCGTTGATGAGCCAAGCGTCACTTTAGATGCTATTACAGTTAGTGCCAACGCCAGAACAGGAACCGCTTTGGCACAAAAAATTAGCGAGATGCCAGCGGTTACCCAAGTCATTAGTGAAAAGGAGATTGAAAGGCAGGCTACGGGGGATCGTACCATTGGTGATATTTTAGCGCAGCTCGTACCAAGCCTAGGCGCCAGCAGTGGTTCAACCAGTAATTATGGCACGACGATGCATGGTCGCCCAGTACAGTTTTTACTTAACGGAGTGCCGCTATCAGCGTCGCGCAGTTTGTCGCGTGAGCTTAACAGTATCGATCCCGCCCAGCTTGAGCGGGTAGAGGTGCTCTCAGGTGCGACAAGTATTTATGGGGCAGGAGCGGCGGGCGGTCTTATCAATCTAGTCACCAAGTCTATGCTTGGTTATGGGCCGCTAAGACAAACGCGCATCGGCGTGAGCGCTAGCCGTGAGTTTGAGTCCGACTCCCTAGGCTATCATGTCGGGCAAACTTTAGGGTATGGCGGTGAGCGCGTTTATGGACGCTTGGATGTGGACTTTGATAGTAAAGGCGGTAAGTTTGATAGCCACAATCGTCGTATCAGTCCTGATGTCAACCAAACGGACCAGCAAGATACTGACGCTTTGAGTGTCAATGCCAGCTTAGGTATGGCACTTACCGACACGCAAACCGTTGATCTAGCCGTTACTTACTATAATGACGAGCAAGATACTGACTATGGTCCAGACTACGGTAATAATTTGCAAGTTTTGCTTGCGCCAAATGCTGCGCCGCCATCACTACAAGCTATTGATGGCGCTGATATCCAGCACGAGCCTTATACCACGAAGACTTCAGTGAACCTAAATTATAATAATAGTGATATCTTAGGCTCTAATTTGAGCATTACCGGCTACTACCGCGATGAACAAGGCCGCTTTTATCCTTCTGGTAAAGACTTCACCACACAAGCGGGAGAGGTCTGGGTGGCTAATGGTCTTACCGATGAGAATACGCTAAGACAGTTACTAGGCGGGGCAGTTGCGGTTACCCAGTCAGAAGCGGATATCGAAGTGATAGGGCTGCGCGCAGCTATGCAGACCGAAGCCGAGATTAACGGTAAGCAGGCCCTATTTAGTTATGGCGCTGATTTTGAGCGCGAAGAGAGCGAGCAAACCTACTACGGGCAAGATTTAAATACATTTATTGCTAGTAACGGTCTTACTTCACGTAATAGCGGCACCACTTATAACGGTGGACCTGAGACTACTATCGATAAGTGGGGCGTGTTTGCTAATGCTGATGTCGATGTGACTGATAAGTGGCATGCTAGCGCTGGCGTACGTTATCAAAAGCTTAAAGCCAATACCGAGGGTTTTATACCTATCTATGAGCAGCTATTAGAGGACTATTTTAATGACCCGCGCATCAGTCCAGTAGGCGATGCTTACGGTATTGACTATCAAGCTGGCCGCGTAGAAGAGGGCGATACGGACCATGACAAAACCCTATTTAACCTCGGTACCAGCTATCAGCTCACTCCAAACGACCAAATATTTGCTAATTTCTCACAAGGCTTTACCACTGCTGATATTCAGCGCGCACTGCGGGATGTACGCGCAGGATTCGTGGTTGATTCAAATAACGTCCAACCGATTGAGATTAATAATTACGAGCTGGGCTGGCAAGGTAAGCGCGGCAATACTGCTGGCAAGCTAAGTGCCTTTTATAACGACTCAGATAAGACCGTACGCTTTACCGATAACTATACGGTAGAGGTCGTCGATACTGACGAGCGCGTATACGGTGTTGAGGGATCGTTAGTGCAGCAGATTAGCGATCAATGGCAAGTAGGCGGCAGTATTGCTTATACTCGCGGTCAGTATAAAAAAGATGGCGACTGGCTTGAGCTGGATGCTGTACGCATAACGCCTTTAAAAGGCACAGCGTTTGCGCAGTACAACTTTGATGGTGGTAGCAATATTCGCTTGCAAGCGCTAGCCATTGGCGGCGATGATAAAGCTTTTAAAGACCAACAACAAGATCCAAATGCGAGCGCTCAGCCTATCGAAGGTTACGCCACTGTTGATCTGTTGGGTCAGGTGCAACTGCCTGTCGGTAAAGTAGGGTATGGTATCTATAACTTGCTAAATAAAGACTATAAAACGGTCTATCACCAAACCACTTATGGCGATCTAAACCGTCTGCCTGCTTCAGGGACAACTTACGGCTTGAGCTATACGATTGATTATTAACATGCTGACAAGCTCAGTATTTTGTAGTCACATACTACTGCCTGTCTAAAAGGTTAAAAGTATAGATTTGCTGTAGCACAATAGCAAAAAGACGTCTAATATTAAAAAAGCCCTTTAAACATAGTTTAAAGGGCTTTTGCTTCATTTGGATAGATGATCTAAAGTCATCATAGCAGGATTAAAACCTGTGGGTATAGCCAACCGTGTACGTACGTCCTAAACCTTTATAATCAAAAGCAGAGTCAGGTGCCGCTTGACCATAAAACACCTGCGCTTGTTGTCCCCAGATAGTGGTATATTCTTTATCCAGTAAGTTTTGCACGCCGATACTAAAATCCCCTGAAGGTAAATAATAGGTATAGTCCAGATCAACGGTCGTATAACCATCAAGCTCCTGGGTGCTATCGGTACTGGCATTGTAGCCTGAGACATCGCGCATCATGTTGGCTTGTAGTTTTACGGACTGCATCTCATCCTCCCAGCGAGTCCATAACGAATATTTGCTAGGGCTGGTATCGGTGACGACGGTATCTTTATAATCGCCATCGACCTCAGTTTCGCTCTCGATCCAATGCCCCAGTCCGCCTACACTGACGTTATCATTGATAAAATAATCGCCTTTTAGCTCAACCCCATACACGCGCTTTTTATTATCGCTTTGAGTGATTAATAGCGTTTGGCGGTCGTAATCGATACTACCATCAGACACACTATAATAGCCCGTTAATTGGCCTGCAAAATTGGTGGTATTAAACGAAGTACCTAGCTCATAACTGTCCGTTTTGATGCCGTCAAGCTTAGTACCTGAGACATTAGAGCCATTGACTAGCTCATAGTAGTTATCAGCATTTTTAACATACTGACCTTGACCATAAAACTTAGCAGGATCAGGTAGCTCAAATCCTTGCGAGAAGTTGGCGAAATAGCGACGGTTACTCGTCGGCTTATAGTTTAGCCCGACATTAAATAAGCTAATATTGTAGTCGTTACTGCCGCCCGGTATCGCATCACCGCCAGCGGCCAGACCCAAAGCAGTCTCAGTCTGCACTCTATCAGCGACAAAATCATCGATTTCATTATCTAAACGCTGATAGCGATAGCCTGCCGTAGCAGTAAGCGTATCGGAAAAGTCATAATCACCTTGTAAAAATCCGGCGATAGAATCGACTTTAGTTCCTGGGTAGCGTCCGACGATTGCAAACTCCTCATTGACTAGGCCACCTGTCGCTACGCTGGTACGCGGGTCAAAGATCATCTTATTACTGTCAAGATCATCTCGGTAGCCGTCGATACCGTAAGTCAGTTTTAGCTTATCTGTCCAGTCTTTAGATAACGCCAAACGAGCTGAGGTTACATCAGTAGATTGCTCAGAGGCGGCAAAGTATCTACCGTAATAAAACGGGATAAAACTAAGCTCTTCTGTGCGGTGGGAGAGCTGTGCGTAGACATCATGACCGAATAGATCTTGGTGATGATAATTAGCATTGTACTGCTGACGCTTAGTTTCGGCTTGCCGATCGCTCTTAAAACCATCGCTGATAGTAATATCTAGAGGAGCACCTTGCAGAGCCTCAGCCAAATTGAACTTAAGGCCATTATCTGTATCTTGTTCGCTATTATAATACTGCGCTGATACATCTAGCGTTTGGTTATTATCAATTTGCCATTGGGTACTGGCGAGCACATCAACGGTTTCGTTATCTTGCAAAGAGCCTTGAGTAATATCAGGAACGATAAGCCGGCCTTTACCATCAAAAAAGGAGCCTGTTTGTTCATAAGTTACTGCTAGATTACCTGTTAGCTCCTCTGTACCGCCGCCGATAGAAACATGGCCTTTATAAGAGATATCGTCTTCGTCCTGAAAGCCTGAGGTCGCCTGAATCGCTGTATTGATTTGCGATGCACCGGCTTGCCCTTTTTTGGTTTTAATATTAATAATACCGCCTGTCGCGCCGCCGCCATAAACCGCTGATGCGCCAGAGAGCACTTCAATACTGGCGATGTTTTCCATACTAATAGAATCAAGATATCGGCTGATGGCCCGTGACGAATTGAGCGATACGCCATCAATCATCACTTGCATATCGCGCCCACGTAGGTTTTGCCCCGCGTTAGTACGACCGCCGCTACCAAAGTCTAAAGAGGGCACTTCTTGAGCAATAAAATCACCTAAGCGCTTACCGGTACGTGCCGCCTCATCCACTTGAGCCTCATCGATATACCACACTGTCGCTGGAATATCAGAGATAGCTGTTGGCGTTTGATTGGCGACAACCACAATAGGGTCTAAGGTCGTACTAGGCTCGTCTGTTAGGGTCTGCTGCATACTAGTAGTATTTGGCGGCGTCACTGCTGCTACAGCTGGAGTGAGCTGAAGCATAGCGCTAGCAGCGGCGTATAGTGGCAGCTTTTTGGTACGAGAGACGGCCAAGATAGCGCGGTTAAGTCTAGTAAAAGAAGGGTTGCAGCTAGATGGGGCAGCAGAGTTATCAGATAAAAACATAGAATGTCCAATATAAATGATGGAATTTGTAAACGATAATGGTTATTGTTAATAATACCTTTATCATTATACACAGTCTACAGAATTCTTAATGATGAAGTTAAGTTGAGGCGGGTTTATCGTAAGTATTTGAGTTGTTCTTATGTCATAACGTTCAAACTTATTTATGACTGAACCTACCTAAAAAATACGAAGGGAGTAATGTAAGTGAGCAGCACCGCTAATACCTTTGACAACAGTAATTGCGTTGTCATCTATTCCGATTGGGTCTGTTCTTTTTGCTTGCTGGTAGAGCAGGTACTATCTGAGGCAGTCTTTTCAGAGCACAATCCAAGAAAATTACATTTCTATCAAAAAAGCGAAAGAGGACTCCACCCGACATTAGGGTGGAGGTGAATTTCGCAGCACTGGCTAACCTCGCTGGTTCTGTATAGATGACGCAACATACCATGGGAAAGACTAAGTATATCCGTACTCTGGGTAGTCAAGATAAGCTGTTGTTACGCACTGTCAGAAAACCCAGACAACTAAGCTGTCTGGGTTTTTTTTCAGACTCATAAGTAGTGATATAATGCCGTGATAATTAATACTTTATAAAGGGTAACGTCATGGCTCGTACTGCTAGCGCATTACACATTTTAGTAAAAGACAAAGAGCTGGCGGAGGATATTATCGCTAAGCTGAAAAAGGGTGTCCAGTTTGATGTGTTAGCTAAGAAACACTCAACCTGCCCATCAGCTAAAAAAGGTGGCAGCTTAGGTGAATTTAAAAAAGGCCAAATGGTAGGGCCCTTTGATAAAGTCTGCTTCAACGGTGAGCTGTTTACCCCGCATTTAGTGAAAACCAAGTTTGGTTGGCATGTGGTGAAAGTGCTCTACAGAACGTAAGATTAGCGCTAGTAGTGACGGTCTTTGTCTTATAGGCTTTTATTATCCAAGCTAAGTGTGGTCGCATAGCAATGAAAAAAACAACGCCCATCAAGGGCGCTGTTTTTATAACAGTAAAATGAGTGGTTAAGGACGGTGATGATGAGGGGATACTATACGGACATTTTTTACGCTGTCAATATCTATCAATAAAATATTAGAAGCTAAGCTTGCTGGTAGAGGGTTTAGACAGTTCAGTAGGTTACAACCCGTCAATAGCTAGTTATCTAACCTATTTATTACACATGACTTGTTACTCTTTATTCAGTTAATTGCAAAATCGGCTGACCATATTCTACGACTTGGCTTTCTTCAACTAAAATCTCATTAACCGTGCCGGCTTTATCGCTAGTAACGGGTAGCAGTTTCGTCAATACTTCAACAAACCCAATGGTTTGACCTATCTCAATTGCATCACCTTTTTGTACCACATTATCCGTCGCGCCATCGGCACTTAAGCGCATATAGCCAACGTGAGGAGAGCGTACTTGTAAAGCCTCTTGGTCTTGGGCATTGTTATTTTTTGCCTTAAGAGAGGAATTAGTATTGTCGCCTGCCTCGATTGATGATGAGTCTATAGGATTTCGAACAGAGCTTTTAGCGGTACGAGAACCATTAACCACACTAATAGATTGATCGTTATCCTCAATGGTTATTTGATACACCTGACTTGCTTCTGTCAGTTTTACTAAGCGATCAACGGCAGCGATATCCATAATATTATCCTTATCTACTATATCTACTATTTAAAATCAGTTAACTCATACCCCTAACTAATACCTAAGTACTGAGCAATAGTCATCGCACTAAGCACACTCATAGCCACAGCGATAACCCAGCCAAACGCGGCGATCCAAATGGGATGTTTGTAATTACCGATGATATTCTTTCTATAAGCGGCGATCAGGATAATCACCATTGCTATTGGGAGTACCAAACCGTTCAATGTACCGACCAGCACCAGCACTTGCGCCGGCTTACCGATAGTGGCAAAAACTAGGGTGGAGATGACGATAAAACCAATGATAAAAAAGCGCTTATATTCTTCGATAAAGGGGTGAAAATTGGTCATAAAAGACACTGAGGTATAAGCGGCGCCAATGACTGAGGTCACAGATGCCGCCCAAATGACGATACCAAAGATGATTTTACCGACGTTACCTAAGATATATTGAAAAGGTGACATCGCAGGATTGGTTGGGTCTAACGCGTAACCTTGTGAGACCACGCCCAAGACGGCGAGGAATAAAAACACCCGAACGATAGAGGCAATTAAAATACCTGAGACCGAACTTCTCGTCACCGAGTCAAGATTCTCTTCACCGCTGACCCCCGCTTCTAATAATCGATGCGCGCCTGAAAAGGTAATATAACCGCCGACCGTGCCGCCGACTAGAGTGACGATAGCCACCGCGTCGATCTTATCGGGCATAATGGTTTTGGTAGCGGCTTCAGCTAACGGCGGATCAGATTTAAACACCACATAAATGATAAGTATGATCAAGATAAATCCCATCAGCTGGGCAAATCTATCCATAATAGGCCCGGTCTCTCGGCCTAAAAAGATGGCGACCGCGATAACCCCGCTAATGAGCGCGCCGGTAATGGGAGAGATGTTAAACACCGACTCCATGCCTAGCCCCGCGCCGCCAATATTACCGATGTTAAAGGCCAGACCGCCAGCGACAATCAAAAAAG
The DNA here is from genome assembly GCF_000511655.1 of Psychrobacter sp. TB15. Lineage (NCBI taxonomy): Bacteria > Pseudomonadati > Pseudomonadota > Gammaproteobacteria > Moraxellales > Moraxellaceae > Psychrobacter > Psychrobacter sp. TB15. Next base: position 24,756 of record NZ_AYXN01000002.1, on the reverse strand, counting down.
ATAGCAAATAGCCCACGCCCGGGAACACTAAGTTGGCAATCTCTTGCGCGCGTTTTTTGGAGACAGCGACCACGCGCCAAACGTTAAGCTGTACCCCAATATCCATAATAATAGAGATTAAAATCACAAAACCGAAGCTTGCCAGCAAGCTTTCGGTGAAAGTAGCGGTTTGGGTCAAAAACCCGGGCCCTACCGCTGAGGTTGCCATCAAAAAGGCCGCGCCCAAAATGGCGGTATTGTGTTTTTTTATGGTGCTCATAAACGTCCTTGTTTAGGTTTTTTATTATATGTTGACTCTATAACGACTACTGACTATCTATTATTTACTATCTATGCCGATATCTCAATACCTTGCTGCTGCAGCTGCTCTTTGATACTTTTAGCAAAGGCTACCGCATGTTCGCTATCACCGTGCAGACAGATGCTTTGCGCCTCGACCGGGACTTTTTTGCCGTCAACACTGGTCACTACCCCCTCGGTAATCATCTCAAGCGCGTGCCGGCTGGCCTCTTTAGGATCGGTGATCAACGCGTTGTCCTTGGTGCGTGATACTAGCGAGCCGTCATTTTCATAGTTTCTATCGGCGAATACCTCAGAGATCACTTGCATATCGTGCGCTTTGGCGGCTTTAACTAAATGACCGCCTGATAGGCCCATGATTTTAAGACTAGGGTCAAAGCGTTTAATCTCACTGACCACGATATCTGCTAAGTCTTTATCAACCGCAGCTTGGTTGTATAGCGCGCCGTGCGGTTTGACGTAATCAAGCGTGACGCCGACCATATCGCATACCGCTTTGGTAGCCCCAAGCTGGTAGCTGATAAGGGCACGGTAGCCATCTTCGTCTAAGTCTTGCTGCACCCGGCCAAAGTTTTCTTTGTCATCAAGCCCCGGATGCGCGCCGACGCGCACGTTATGTTGTTTTGCCAGCTTGAGGGTGGCGAGCATCTCGGCATAGGAGCCGGCGTGCAGACCACAGCTGACATTGGCAGAGCTGACTATAGTAAGTAGTTTAGCATCTTGGCCGCAGCCTTCGGCGACATCAGCGTTTAGATCAATTTTCATGAGCGTACTCCTTGATACGTGCGATATAACGTTCTCTGTTTTGGCGCTGCACTAAAGCGTCTTTTATGGTCAAAAGCTCGAACTGACACTCCTTACCATATCGAATTTGCGCCAGTAGGCCAATATCGGCGTCGATGACGCTGGCGATTTTGGGATAACCGCCTGTGGTTTGCGCGTCAGCCATCAGAGCGATAGGCTGTCCTTGCGGCGGGACTTGAATCATACCGATATCGACGCCGTGCGAGCTCATTTGTAGCGGCGCGTTAAGCTCAAGTGCTTGTTCGCCTTTAAACCGGTAACCCATACGGTTACTACTTGTTTCTATCTTCCAGCGCTGCTTAAAAAATAGCTTTTGCGAGGCACTAGTAAAGGAGTCGTATTCGCTGTTTTTGACGACTCGAATGATACGAGTATCGGGTAAGGCGGCAACGCCTATGTTGGATAATTGGGAAGAGGTGTTTAATTTAATGACATCGTTTTCTTGAATGAATCGACCTTTAAAGCCGCCAAAACCTGCTTTATCATTGGTGCTAGAAGAATTTAAAATTGGCTCGACAGCAAAGCCGCCATGGACACAAAGGTAGCTATACATGCCTTTTAGGGGGCGGACTAGTTTTAATATCTGTCCGGCTTTGGCATTGATGCGCCAATAGCAAGGGATACGCTTATCATCTAAAGAAGCTTCGTATAAAGCGCCTGTGATACAAAAAGCAGTGTCTTTAGTAAATTTTAGCGTCAAGCCGCCTAATGTGATCTCTAAAGCCGGCTCGTTTAATGCATTTTTGATTAAAGCGTTACCGGCTGCAAAGGCCCAGCGATCCATCACGCCACCTCGTTGCACGCCCGTACTACGATAGCCAAATCTACCGAGGTCTTGGATACTAGCAAGGGCATTGCAGGCTAAAACTTTCATCACTACCGCCTATTTTTATCGTTAATTTGTTGTTTTGAGATTATTCATCACTCATAAATATCAATAGCGCTAAATTTAAGCGTATCACCGGCGCTTAATAGCGTAGGCGACTCCTTGGATAAATCAAATAACTTGGTTTCTGTTTGTCCGAGTAGCTGCCAACCGCCCGGAGAAGCAAAAGGGTAGATACCCGTTTGCTCGCCGCCAATACCGACCGAACCTGCTGGAACTTTGGTGCGCGGATTGGTATGTCTTGGGAAGTAAAGCGCTTCCGCTAAGCCACCAAGGTAGGGAAAGCCGGGCTGAAATCCAATGAAGTACACCGTATACGTCGCTGCCGTATGCTTCTCGACGACCTCTTCAACAGATAAGCCTAATTCAGCGGCCATAGATTTTAGATCAGGGCCATACTTGCCGCCGTAATGTACAGGAATCTCGACATGCTTACCTTGAATCTGCTTTTGCTCGGGGTTGGCGCTTAATTCGGTGAGCGTTTGTTGCAGGTTTTGAAGCTGTTTATAAGTTAAAGGGCTGGTAAACACGCTCAGCGTATTCATACCGATGACTACCTCGCTCACCTCTGGCAACTGTTGCACGCTATCTGCCAGCGCCCAGCACTGTTGCTGCTTGGCAAGCGTGGTCGGCTTAGGAAAAAATAACACCAAATTGGTTTCGCTACACAGCTGCCACTGCGGCGGCTCAGATACTGTGGTTTCTGTAACGGTTGCGTCTTGAGTAGCCATAGATCGCGATTCCTTTTGGTTCTTGTTTCTACATTCTAGTTTTAGTTAAGACCATTTAAAAATGCTGCACATGATAAAAAATATGTCAGTTGTCTTTGATAATGCTTTTTACTCAATTACTTTTTACTCAATATTCTCAGCGATCCACTGCGATAGATAATGAATACTTACTTGGCCTTTGTTAAATTCGGGATCAGCAAATAGTTTTTGGTGCAAGGCAATATTAGTATCAATACCTTGTATCTCAGCTTCTGATAGCGCCGCTTGCATCTTGTCGATAGCTTGCTCTCGCGTTGGCGCATAGACGCAGATTTTGGCAATTAAGCTATCATAAGAGGGCGGGACGGTATAGCCCGATTCGATATGGCTATCGACGCGAATGCCAAATCCTGCTGGCAGGTGACAATAATCGATATGTCCGGGGCTGGGCATAAAGGTATAAGGGTTTTCAGCATTGATTCGGCATTCAAACGCATGACCGTTAATTCTGACGTCTTGTTGCGTATAGCTCAAAGGCTGGCCTGCTGCTACCAATATCTGCTCTTGCACGATATCGATACCAGTCACCAGCTCAGTAATGGTATGCTCAACTTGGATACGGGTATTCATCTCAATAAAGAAAAACTCGCCGTTTTCATATAAAAACTCAAACGTCCCTGCGCCAATATAATTCATCTTTTGACAAGCCAGCGCGCAGCGTTCACCGATTTGTACGCGTTGTTCAGCGCTAATGCCGGGAGCAGGGGCTTCTTCAATCACTTTTTGATGACGGCGCTGCATCGAGCAATCGCGCTCGCCTAAATGAATGGCGTTGCCATGGGTATCAGCAAGGACTTGAATCTCGACATGACGCGGCGCTTGTAGATAGCGCTCTAGATAAACCACGGAGTCGCCAAAATTGGTTTTGGCTTCCGCTTGGGTCATTGAAATGGCGTTTATCAGGTTCTCTTCACTCTCAACCACGCGCATACCGCGCCCGCCGCCGCCACTTGCCGCTTTAATAATCACCGGATAACCGACTTCTCTAGCGATTTTAAGCGCGGCTTCTTTGTCGCTTGGCAGTGCGCCATTAGAGCCGGGCACACAAGGGACGCCAGCCTCTAGCATTTGTTTTTTTGCCGCAACCTTATCGCCCATGCTTTTTATGTTGTCTGAGGTTGGACCAATAAAGGTTAATCCAGCTTGGGCGACACGCTCAGCAAAAGCGGCATTTTCTGCCAAAAACCCATAACCCGGATGAATGGCCTCAGCGCCCATAACTTCGGCAGCGGAGATGATCGCTTCTTGGTTTAGGTAGCTTTTGGTAGCAAGGGCAGGACCGATACAGATCTTTTCATCGGCAAGTTTTACGGGCAGCGAGTCTTTATCGGCTTTGGAGTAGACGATGATGGAGGTGATGCCCAGCTGTTTGCAGGCACGGATGATACGTAACGCAATCTCGCCACGGTTGGCGATAAGAATTTTTTTAAACATGAAGCTGTCCTTGCAAATATAGTCCATTTGATGGCTTAAATACGGTTAGTAATATAGGCAATATCTAATCCAGCTAATATATCCTAGCTAGGACTAATCATAAACAGCGCTTGGTCAAATTCAACCACATCACCGTCTTCGACCAAAATCTCTTCAATACTGCCGGCGCGATCGGCTTTGACTTCATGCATGATTTTCATCGCTTCTATTACGCATAACGTATCACCTGCTACCACGCTATCGCCAACGCTTACAAAGACATCGGCGCTCGGGTCAGAGCGGCGATAAAAGGTGCCGAGCATCGGAGCGGTGATTTGGTTGTTTTCGCTGGCTGTTTCTGTAGTTGGTTTATCTTTAGCAGCGCCAGCAGAGTCGATATCTTGCGCAGAAGAATTGCCATTAGGGTTTGTAAAGGAGTTTGTAGAGGTATGATCTGTGCTAGTAAAACTGTTTCTACTATTGATATGACTACGGTCTTGATTGCTGCTTTGATTAATTTGATTACCGCTTTGATTAAAAGGAGGCTGACAAATGATAGAGATACGCTTACTGCCGTCAACGACTTCTAGGGAATCAATGTTGGCACGTTCAGCAATGTTAATGAGCCTTTCTACATCGTTAAAATTGATATTCATATTTTCATCCATATTCTTTGCCGTTTTATTAAAGTAAAAGGCAGATAATAGTCCATTACTGTTTATACTAAGTCATTTGTAACTATTCATAAAGTAATAAAATATTGCGCTTAGTAAGTCGTTGCTAAAATTAATGGGCTTACAATGTATAAGTCACTAAGATACTCATATTGAGTTATTAGCAACAATACGCTTTAAGGCTTTGCTGATGCCTGTTGGGCTACAATTAAAACGCTGGGCTCGCTCATAGTGATAATCGTCAGGGTGGTCTTTGACGTCTTGAGCTAAGACTTCATCCTCTATTTTGTAAGGAGTGATGTCTCGAGTGGTTTTACTGTGAAGACGCTTTTTCCACTTCTGTATGGTCGTTGGACTAATATCATAGAAAACAGCAGCTTCGGCAAAGGTCATGCCCTCATCTAAGCTTTTTAAAACTTGTTTGCGATAATCTAGAGAGTAAGTCATGGTCATTTATACTGGTAATCGTTTAGTTGATTTATTGTATAACACTTTTGTGGTCAGGTGACTATACAACAATAAGCATCTATTGCTATGGTCGAAACTGATGATTTGTAGAGTAATTGAGACAGTGTTTAGTTAGTAAATCATAAAGGCTTTTCTTCGTTAAAAATGGCTAATTACCACCAATAAGTTGGATACTGTCTGTCCTTGCCTAAACTATTGTAAAATAGTGGTCAACTAATTTTGCGTGTGATAAGAAGTAGGCTAATCATATAGCCAAGTAGCACAACACTGAGGTGAGATAATGGTTATTCGAGAAGTATGAACAGGTAAGCGCGGAAAATACCAAGCAGCAGTCCGATATGTTATTTATATTTGGTGAAGGTCTTATTATAGCGGCGCAAACACGCCCTAATATTACCAGTGCTATAAATTTTACTTGCGTGCTGTGTCGTCGCAGCCAGAGGCTGCGCAACCCATATTTTAAAAGCAAGCATCCCAGCAGCATTGTATCGGTTTTATAGTGATTCAACTATACTGGAAACCTAAAAATTTTTAGCTAGCATTACCTGCGTGTATTCCGAGAAGTATAGAGTTAAACGCTTTTCTATTTTGATTGATAGTTGGCAAAGACAATCGTCTATACTTAGCAAAGTGTTTAACAAAACTGCTAATGTCTTATAAAACTAAATAAACAACACGCCGCATAGACCAACCACCGCCAGTACACGCTGGATCATCAGGCTGTCTTGCAAGTGAGTATTTAGGTAAGTGGCAACGCCTCTACCCACAGTATACAGACCAAGCATGGCAATAATCATACCGATGAAAAAGCCTGTTGTGCTACTGTTAGCGGGCACTTCGATAGCGTGCGCTGCCCCATGGAGCATAGCGAGTGCAGCAAAGCCTGCGATGGCTAAGTTATGCCACGTTTTTACCGACGCTTCATTGCTTTGATTAATGCCGTTATTATTAAGCCTGATATTAAAGTAGCGGCTCATCAGTGCCATGGTGAGTAAGACGATAGACAGTACAATGCCGGACTCAATAAACGTACTGTTTAAGCTCATATTTAAGCTTAGGGCAAAACCTGCCACTAAACCTAAGCTCAAAGACACAAAGCCTTTTTTAAAGCTGTGCATTTGCGTCAAGAGCATACCCATACCGAGCGCTAGTACAAGATGATCCAGCCCCGTCAAAGGGTGCATGATACCTGACAGTACTGAGTTGCCAAAGGCTCCATCAGCTGTCATCACCCCATGCCCAGGGTGAGCAAATACTAGTGTTGGCAGTCCCGTTAACAAAGATGACAGTGCTAGAGTGCGAGTCATTGCCGCCTTATCGATTAGATTTTTAGCTGTCTTATTTTTAGTCATGGTTTTTGAAGCTTGTGTGCTCATGATGTGTCCTTAATGGTTTAATAAGTCGATATATAGTCGAACCACTATTAAAGTGTTACAGCGTTAGACTCGTTTTGCCTACTACTGTAGTACTTGCACTCGTCTGCCTTGTACCACTTTTAATATTGATTGACTATAGTCAGGGGTTTGTAGAACATCTATTTATACGCAGCACCTTATGCCGCGCTAATCATGCCTTTATCTAGGATAAAGGTAACGATATCATCGAGACCTTCGCCGGTTTTCATGTTACTAAAGACCACGGGCTTATCGCCGCGCATCTTTTTGGCATCGCGCGCCATCACCTCAAGTGAGGCGCCTACTAAGGGGGCAAGGTCGGTTTTATTGATAATAAGTAAGTCAGATTTCATAATGCCAGGTCCGCCTTTACGAGGGATTTTATCGCCTGCTGAGACGTCGATGACATATAGGGTTAAATCAGATAATTCAGGGCTAAAGGTCGCCGCCAAATTATCGCCGCCAGATTCGATAATAATAAGCTCAAGCCCTGCAAATTGGTGTTGTAGTTCAGCGATGGCAGATAAATTGATGGAGGCATCCTCACGGATAGCAGTATGCGGACAGCCGCCCGTTTCGACACCGCGAATACGCTCGGCTGGCATGGCCTCGTGACGCGTTAAGAATTCAGAGTCTTCTTTGGTATAAATGTCGTTGGTCACCACTGCCATATTGACGTCATCACGCAAGCGTTGACACAATCTTAGCGTGAGTGCGGTTTTTCCTGAGCCAACGGGACCGCCAATACCTAAACGTAGAGGAGATAAGCTAGTCTCTGAATGGGTATGGTCGGCTTTGGGTGTAAGTGCCATAAATAAATATCCTCAATAAAGTCGTGAGTAATTAAAAGTTTGGTACAAATAAATAGTGTTTAAGTGAAATAGTGTGGGTTAGCACTCAAGAGCGAAACAAACGGCTATATTGTCTTTCATGCTGACATGACAGTATCGCTAAATTCGGCAAGTTAGCTGACATATGCAGCTCTTGATAAAGCAGGTTTAGCTTTAAGATGCTAGTCTCCTCTAGGCTGTTAGCCGCTAACGATAGTTTTTGCACCTGCAAAAAGCTTTGCTGAACGCTAGCCGCTAAGGGCGGTATGCGCTCACTTAATAACTGCTGCAACTGCCAGATGATACGCTGACCTGCCATTTGTCCAAGTGGTACAGTCTTGACCGCCGCCAGCACCATGTTCTCAATTTGCCCAAAAGCATAGGTAGTCATAGCTTGCGCAGGCTCAAGTTGCCAATACGAGCTGATATGCGCAAATAAGGGTAAAAACCCATGAGCAAGCAGACGATCAGGCACGTCAAGCTCAAGCACATCACCAAGCCAAGCCGATAAAGACAGTGCCAGTTGGCTCGACTCATAGACAAACTCTTTGCTTTCGCGGCTGGCGTGGTAATCGGCACCTAAAGCATCAGTAAGGGCGTTATCATCACTCATAAGCGCTGCCATCATAAGCGCCAATAGCGGTAGCTCGTAACGACATAATGCCAGTGCTAGATAGTCGCTCATAAACTCCAAGCCACTGGCCTCGTCACAAATAAGCCCAGACTCAATAGCAGGTTCTATACCTTGTGAATAGGTGTAACTACCGATCGGCAGGTTACTTGACGCCAGCATAAGCAAACGTCCGGTGACGTCTATATCTATAGAGTTTAGCGCAGTTATCGCGTCTATTGCGTCTACCGCGTTTGCGCTCGATTGCGCTAAGGGCGTATCATGATTAGTCATAAGCGTTGCCATCGCTATGCGAATGTCCGTTATCGCTTTGAGCGCTGTGAGTATGAGCATATGCATAAGCATGGCTGTGATGAGCGTGACTGTGTCCATGGCTATCAGTATGGCTATGCGCATGACCGTGAGCGTGTCCCCCATGCTCACCTTTATAGGCTCCCGTTTCTGGTTCAAACGCTGCTTGTACCGCTTGAGTATGTAGGCCAAGCTGACCCAGCATCGCCTCTAACACGTGGTCAGGCTCAAAGTACAGGGCGTCAGGGGTAATCATTAAAGGCACGTGACGGTTACCTAGATGATAAGCGCCCCTCATAAGATCGAAGCTATTATCAGCGGTGACTTTGATTAACGCTTGCTTAGCGGCCATCACCTGTATCAATTCGCCTTGATTATTAGCCAGCACACTGCCATTTTTGATGGTTTCTGTGCGCGGTAGGTCAATACCGACGGCTTGTTGCTGCTGCGTTTGCGCTTTAAAGCGGCTACGCTGACGGGTATCGAAATCGAGATATAAAAAGTGCTGTGCCTGTTTTTGATCATCAATAACGGCTTGCTGCTTGGCGCTAAGCGCTGCTGGGTCGAGACGCTGTGTATATATTTTCATAAATTGCTTTATCGTCCGTTCAAATAGGGGAATAGAGGGTTGATGTCTAGTGAGCTGAGTTAGCATTACTATAAAAGCCCTTTAGAATAAAAAGTAACGCTGAGCCATTGGTAAATAGTCAGCAGGCTCACAGGTCAACAGCTCCCCATCAGCATGCACCTCATAAGTCTCTGGATTGACTTCCATAATCGGGCAGTAGCTGTTAAATTTCATATCTTGTTTTCGCATTTGACGAATGTTGTGTACTGCTTTAATGACTTTATTTAGTCCCAACTGCTTATCAACACCTTTCTCTAAGGCAGTACGCGACATAAAGGTGATACAAGTTTGCGCTACCGTTTTAGGGAAGCTGCCAAACATAGGGCGATAGTGGACAGGCTGCGGGGTAGCAATGGAGGCGTTAGGGTCGCCCATAGGCGCGGCAGCTATCAACCCGCCTTTGATAATGTTGTCCGGTTTTACCCCAAAAAACGCGGGTGACCATAAAATCAGATCCGCCCATTTGCCAACTTCAATAGAGCCGACCTCATCGCTGATACCGTGGGTAATAGCGGGATTGATGGTGTATTTAGAGAGGTAGCGTTTGATACGAAAGTTATCATTACCGCTATCAAAGTCGGTATGACTTAAGGTGATATGTTCTGAGGACTGCTCCGTTTTGGCCGTTTGGTCAGGTGCTAAGTGACCACGCTGCGTTTTCATTTTATCAGCGGTCTGCCACGTGCGAATAATGACCTCTCCTACGCGCCCCATCGCTTGCGAGTCGCTGCTCATCATGGAGATGGCGCCCATATCTTGCAAAATGTCCTCAGCAGCAATAGTCTCGCGGCGGATACGACTCTCAGCAAAAGCCACATCCTCGGCGATGGCTGGGCTTAAGTGGTGACAGACCATAAGCATGTCGAGGTGTTCATCGATGGTATTGACCGTAAAGGGACGCGTCGGATTGGTTGATGACGGCAAGACATTAGGCTCACCAATGGCCTTTAGGATATCTGGCGCATGACCACCGCCTGCGCCTTCGGTGTGAAAGGTATGGATGCAGCGCTCTTTAAAGGCAGCTAACGTGCTATGCAAATAGCCACTTTCATTTAACGTATCGGTATGGATAGCGACTTGCACATCGTACTCTTCAGCCACACTCAAGCAATTATCAATAGCCTGCGGTGTTGAGCCCCAGTCTTCATGCAGTTTTAGACCGATAGCTCCCGCTGCAACTTGTTCGATAATAGGCTCAGGTAAGCTAACGTTACCTTTACCAAGCAGCCCAATGTTCATAGGAATAGCATCGCTGGCTTTTAGCATACTTTGAATATGATAAGCGCCTGGCGTACAAGTGGTGGCTAGAGTGCCTTCGGCAGGCCCAGTACCGCCGCCAAGCATGGTGGTGACTCCAGACATCAAGGCCGTTTCACATTGCTGGGGAGCAATAAAGTGAATGTGACTGTCAATACCACCAGCGGTTAGGATTTTGCCTTCTCCAGCGATAATCTCAGTCGCTGCGCCAATCGGCAGAGTCACATTGGGCTGAATATCAGGGTTGCCGGCTTTGCCAATACCGCTAATGCGACCCTCTTTGATAGCCACGTCGGCCTTATAAATACCGGTATAGTCAACAATCAAAGCATTGGTGATAATGGTGTCGGCTACTTGACTACCAAGCAGCTGTGATTGGCCCATGCCATCACGGATGACCTTGCCGCCGCCAAACTTCACCTCCTCACCGATACTGACGCTACACGTATTAGGACGCTGGTCGATGTGGCTGGTCAAATCATACTCCACTTCAAGCCATAAGTCGGTATCGGCCAAGCGCACTTTGTCGCCTGTGGTCGGGCCAAAGTGCTCGGCATGGATGCGTCTATCCACGCGTTTTTGCGAGGTGTGTGGCGTGCTCTTGATATCGGCCGCTCCCATCACTTTACCTGCAAAACCATAGATGTGCTGACGACCTGCGATGGCAACCAGCTCTACTTCGCGCGCTTGCCCCGGCTCAAAGCGTACCGCAGTTCCGGGTACGATGTTGAGACGGTAGCCAAGCGTGGGTTCTCGATCAAAGCTTAATGCCTCGTTGACCTCAAAGAAGTGATAATGCGAGCCGATCTGAATGGGACGGTCACCTGTATTGACGACCTCTACGCTTTGCACGCAGCGACCTGCATTTAGGGCCATATCACCTGCTTTGATTCTATATTCGCCTGCTTTTATCTTTTTATTTTTGCTCATTTTTGTCATCCTTCATTGTTCTATAGGTCTTACTAGACAATAGGGTTGTGTACGGTCACAAGTTTGGTGCCATCAGGGAAGGTGGCTTCGACTTGTACATCGTGAATCATCTCAGCAATACCGTCCATGACATCATCAGTTGAGAGATAAGTCGCGCCTTCACTCATTAGCTGCGCTACGGTTTTGCCATCGCGGGCGCCTTCCATAAGCAGCATACTGATATAAGCGATGGCTTCTGGATAGTTGAGCTTGACGCCGCGCTCTTTACGACGTTCAGCGACCATGCCGGCGGTAAATAGCATGAGTTTGTCTTTTTCGGTAGGGGTTAGTTGCATCGGATTATCCTTAATAGCCTTAATAATGAGTGGTCATATTATTTGTTTATTTACTTAACACATTAGGGCGTGTCCCTAATTCAAGCGTTTATGACTAAATGGGCTAAAAATGGCTAAATCTTTGGCAAACGGTGTCAAGTAGCTGGTCAATATCTTGATATTACCTGCGCTATTTTCCTTGTTTGCCTTTAATTTATCTCATTTTTATCACCATTTTTAAAATAGGGACACGCCCTAGTCACATCGCTGTTGATCAATAGAGTCTATTGTCAAAAGCTATCGCTTTAGAATAGGTCAGAATTAAAAACTAAGTGTCCCAAATCCTTGGTCGATGCGGCTCAAGCGCATACCATTTGCGCCTGATAAGCTCGCGGGCTTGGTAAAAGGCTTCAAAACAAGCTCGTACATCAGACCCTAGGTAGCGACAATTGATCCCTTGATAGTTGTGCGTACAATAAATGGGTAGCGACTGTTTATCGGTAAGACTGCGTATCTCGCTGATCGTCTCATCTAAATACTGTCCCAGCTTTAATGGGTTGTTTTGTAGCTCTGCTTCAATGGTATCAATGCTGGGTATGGCCCAAAACGAGCCATGCACGTGCTGATTATTTAGCCCGAGTGCTGAGGTAAACCAGCGGGTATCGGCCTGCTGCGCGGTATGCTCTTTGACCAATAACACGTTATCTCGCCATATCTCTAAACGATTGGCATAGTGACCATGAGCAAAAGTCTCTCGGTACGCTTGACGACCAAACACGGCGATATCCCAAGTGAGCAAACTGGCGGTTTGGGTTAAATAAAAGCGGTTAGTAGCGTTAGAGACAGAGTGATCGTAATAAATGCTCTCTTGGGGCAGCCACTCAAGGATAGCGTGGTCATCGAGGTAGGCGCTGATATGTTGTACGGCCTCAACCGTAGCGCTTAATAAGCGCTTATCAAGCAAAGTGCTGCTACTGCTGTCTATAGGCTGACTTGGTTTGCTACATTTTTGTGCTTCGCCATAATGCGCTTGGCGCTGCGCCTGTCGTTGCCCGTACCATTTGCCCGCGCCTGGGGTAGTAATCACCGCGTGACTATTGGCCTCTAGCTTGTACTCCAGTGTTAAGCGGTCATCATCCGCGATACCAGCGGGAGGATATAACACATAGATATGACAAATCCCTGCTTGGTGATCAGGCTCAGGATACAGTGCGCGTTGTACCATCAGTGCCCCAGTATGGGCACGGTGATACAGCCGAGTTTTTGCCGCGTCAGCTGTATGGTCAAAATAAAGATGTAGCGTAGATTGCCAAGTCAAAATAAAATGTTCCTTTTGAGACGTATGCTATTAAAAAAGCTCTTTTAAAAGCATTCTTGAAAAAGTATGCTTTTAGATGGCTACCAATTCTTGAATGCGGTTGTTTGCCATATCCTCTCCTGCGCCCTGAGCGACCACTTGTCCGCGTGAGAGCACAGTGTAGTTATCCGCCAGCTCCTCTGCAAATTCATAGAACTGCTCAACCAGTACAATCGCCATATCCCCTTGATAGCCTAAATCCTTAATGACCCGTCCGATATCCTTGATAATTGAGGGCTGGATGCCTTCGGTAGGCTCATCGAGTACCAGCACGCGCGGCTCTGAGGCCAGTGCGCGTGCGATTGCCAACTGCTGCTGCTGACCTCCTGACAGATCGCCGCCGCGCCGGTGCTTCATCTCATCGAGTACCGGAAAGATGTCGTATAAGTGTTTGGGAACGCGCCCCGCTTTGCTGCGGGAGAACTTGGCCATACCGATCAAAATATTTTCCTCTACCGTCAGTGTTGAGAATATATCGCGCCCTTGGGGCACGTAAGCGAGTCCGGCGCGCACGCGCTGCTCAGGAGTGAGCTTACTGATGTCTGTACCATCGAGGACAACCTGTCCTGACTTGATTGGGAGTATGCCCATCAGACATTTAAGCAAAGTGGTTTTGCCAACGCCGTTACGCCCGAGTATTACACTGCACTCGCCAACCGGCGCAGTAAATGACACGTCACGCAAAATATGACTGCCGCCGTAGTACTGATTGATTGCCTTAACGTCTAGCATAGAGGCTCCTATGTTTAAATGGTTTTAAGCAGTAAAAGTCAAGCCGTTAGCGTCCAAGATAGGACTCAATGACCGCCTCATTTTCTTGCACCTCAGCTAAAGTACCTTCGGCTAAAATAGCCCCTTGGGCAAGTACCGTGACCTTTTCACTAATGGTATCAATAAAGCTCATATCGTGCTCGACGACGATTAAGGTATGATTTTGTTTGAGGCGCAGACATAGCTCAGCGGTGTGCTCGGTTTCAGCGTCCGTCATACCAGCGACTGGCTCATCGAGCAAGATAAGCTTAGGACTTTGCATCAGCAGCATACCAATCTCCAACCACTGCTTTTGCCCATGCGAGAGGAGGCCTGCGGGCAGGCGGGTTTTGTCTGTCAAGCGAATCTGCTCAAGAGTCGCCTCAAGTGTGTTTCGAGTATCGGCATCAAGCCTACGGCGCAAACTGCCCATTACGCGTTTGTCCTTGGGCGCGGCAAGCAGTAAATTATCGAGCACGCTAAAGTTCTCAAACACCGTCGGTTTTTGAAACTTGCGCCCGATACCCGATTCTGCGATTTGTTCTGTTGACATAGTCGCCAGATTATAGGTTTGCCCAAAGAACACGCTACCTTCGGTAGGACGGGTTTTACCGGTTATCACATCCATCAAGGTTGTTTTGCCCGCGCCATTAGGACCGATAATACAGCGCAGCTCTCCTTCTTCGATGTACAAGGACAAGTTGTTCAGCGCCCGAAATGAGTCAAACCAGACGCTCACTTCCTCTAAATAGAGCGCAATACCGTGGCTAAAGTCTGCGCCGCGAGTCTTAGGGTGACTCAAACCGTCGCTGTGGTCGTCATTGTAGTCGTATTCATCAAGCGCCTGAGCTGTCATAGCTAGCGACCTCTTAGGCGCTTTATTAGGTAAATTGCTAGACAGCTTAGAGACAAGCGATGTTGATAAATGATTATTGAGCATCAGATTTTTCCTTTTTAAAGCGTCCAAGCAGACCAATAATGCCGTTTGGTAAAAATAGGGTGACAACGACGAACAGACTGCCAAGTATTAATAGCCAGACCTCAGGGTAGGCGACGGTAAAGTAAGTCTTGAGCGCGTTGACTACGCCTGCGCCTAAGATGGCACCGATAAGATTACCGCGGCCACCAGCAGCGACCCACACGGCCATCTCAATGGAGTTAATCGGGTTCATCTCGCCAGGATTAATGATGCCCACTTGCGGGACGTACAGCGCCCCTGCGATACCAGCGATAACCGCTGATAGCACCCATGCCGATAGCTTGTACCAAAGCGTGCGATACCCTAAGTACTGCAAGCGGTTTTCACTATCGCGAATAGCGCCAAGCACGCGCCCGTAAGGCTGACCCATCAAATAACGCAGGCCAGCATAAGATAGCAGTAGTGCCAGTGCGGTCACAAAGCACAAGGTAGCGCGCGTGGAGGCGGCAGTAATGTCGTAGCCCAAAAGAGTGGTAAAACCGGTAAAACCATTGTTGCCACCAAAGCCTGTCTCATTACGAAAGAACAGTAAGGCCGCCGCGTACGTCATAGCTTGGGTAATAATCGAGAAGTACACGCCTTTTATTTTTGAGCGAAAAGCAAAGAAGCCAAAGATAAAGGCAACGATACCTGGCACCAATAGCACCAAAGCGCTCGCCCACCAAAAGTGCTGCGTCCCTGCCCAATACCACGGCAGCTCAGTCCAGCTCAAAAAGCGCATAAAATCAGGGATACCGTCGCCTGCGGTCTCGCGCGTGAGGTACATACCAAAGGCATAACCGCCAAGCGCAAAGTACAGCCCATGCCCTAAGCTCAAAATACCCGCGTACCCCCAGACTAAATCTAGGGCCAGCGCCACCATCGCTAGCGCCATAATCTTACCAATAAGGGTAATCCAGTAAGCGGAGAGGTGAAAAGGAGAGGTGATAGGCAGCAGATGCAGCCACGGTACGATAAGTAATAGCAAAAAGCATAAGCCGATAAATACAGCGCTGCGCGGGGTATCAGATAATAATGTGATGATTCTCATAGCCTTCTCCTTAATCAACAAAACGGCCTTTTAGTGCAAATAAACCTTGTGGCCGCTTCTGAATAAACAGAATCACAAGAACCAGTAATACAATTTTGGCGAGCACCGCGCCAATACCAATCTCAAGCACCGTACCACTGACGCCTAAACCTAAAGAGGCGAGTACTGCGCCCCATACTTGACCGACACCGCCGACGACGACAACTAAGAACGCGTCGATGATATACGTCTGACCTAAGCTGGGTCCGACGTTGCCGACTTGCGCGAGTGCGCAGCCTGCCAATCCTGCCAGCCCCGAGCCAAGCCCAAAGGCCAGCATATCGATGCGCGCAGAGGAGATACCAACCGCGCGTGCCATCTGCCGATTTTGCGTTACCGCGCGTACAAATAGCCCAAAGCGCGTTTTGTTAAGTAAATACACCAATAGCAGCAGAATAATGACCGTAAAGCCGATGATAGCGATGCGGTTATAGGGAAGGGCAAGGCTTGCAGACACTTGATACGCGCCGCTAAGCCATGAGACATTGCTGACCTCAACGTTTTGCGCGCCAAACACCATGCGTATCAGCTGCATCAAAATTAAACTGATACCAAACGTCGCCAGTAGGGTCTCAAGCTCACGCCCATAGAGCGGACGGATCACGATACGCTCGATGACCATACCGATCACAGCGCTAACCAAAAACGCACTGGGTATCGCGGCGAGTAAGTACCAGCTTGCCATCTCAGGCAGATAGGCTTGAAATAGGTTTTGCACCACATAAGTGGCGTACGCGCCAATCATAATCAGCTCGCCATGTGCCATATTGATGACGCCAAGCAGCCCAAAGGTAATTGCAAGCCCTAGCGCTGCTAGTAGTAAGATACTGGCGGTACTAAGACCGGTGAACAGATGCCCCGACCATGTGCTGATCGAGATGCGCTGCTCAATACTTGCTTCAGCCGCCAGCAACGCCGTCTCAAGATTAGGATCAAGATTGTCGTTTGCCAACGCCTGTTTGACATCGATTAACACCTGCGGGCTATCGCTGTCAGCGAGCACGTCAAGCGCGGCGATTTGGGTAGCCACATCGCCATCGCGAAAATTTAGCCTCGCCTGCAAGGTACTAAGCGCGGCGCTCACCTCCGCGTCATCTTCGCGCACGGCTGCTGCGCTGACGATTGCAGGATCTATTTGTTCGATGTTATCAGCAAGGATACTCACCGCTTGCAAGCGCTGCGCCGGATCGTCTGAATCCAGCTTCACTTTTGCTTGCCCAAACACCAGTGCGGAGCGCAGGGCATTAGTCAATGTTACTTGCGCCAGATCGCTTGGCCATTCGTCCGTCAGATCTCTATCAGGATAGGTAAACAGCTCGTCATCAGCGTTTAGCAAATAAGTTTGCCCACCGTTGCCTTGATACAGCTCATCATTATCAATCAGCTCAACTAACGTATCGAGACTCTCAGCGGAGCCTGGCCACTGACCCAGCATCGCTTGGCGCTGACTAAAGTCTGCAGCCACAAACTGCTCAATGGCATCGCCCTGATTGTTAATTGGACTGGTAACTGGACTGGTAACTGGACTGGTAAGCGCGGCAGGCGTAGTCAAAGACTGCGCATTTTGCGTAAGCAAACTCTTATCATCGCTGGCAAGATTAGAGGTGGTCGCTACTGTATTGGCAGGAGAATGACTATCTACTGCGGTGTCGTCAGCCGAAGCGGGAAGCGGGGTTAAAGCGAGCATAAATGCTAAGCAAAGAAGCACAAATGATAGACTAAGACTAACAGCACTAAAGGCCTTGTTAAAGCCGCTAGCCTGCGCGTCATATATAAAAGCATATATAAAAGAGGGATAAGGCGACATAGTGGAATCCTTTTTTATAATCAACACTCCTCCAACCCTGCCAAGCTAGCCTATAGCTTGGCGGGACTATCAAGGTTTGCTGATATTGATACCAATAAGAAAGTAAAGCTTAGGATAATCCTTACTTAGGAATGTATTGGCTCCACGGTGAAGCTTGGATAACCTCGGGTGTCTTATAGACCACATCAAATTGACCATCGGGGCGAATCTGACCGATCATGACCGGTTTCCACAAGTGATGGTTCTCTGCATCCATCTTTAGCGTATAGCCTGAAGGAGCAGCAAAAGTCTGACCGCCCATACTGATACGGACTTTGTCCACATCTGTGCTACCCGCGTCCTCCACCGCCTGCTTCCACATATTGATACCGACGTAGGTGGCCTCCATAGGGTCGTTAGTGACGACATTCTCGGCATTGGGTAAGTTGTTATCGAGCGCATACTGCTTGTACTTTTTGGTAAAGTTGTTATTGGTTGGGTTTTTGACCGACATAAAGTAGTTCCATGCCGCTAAGTGCCCTTGCAGCGCGCTAGTATCGATACCGCGTAGCTCCTCTTCACCAACTGAGAATGCCATGACTGGAATATCAGCGGCGTCAATACCTTGATTACCAAGCTCGCGATAAAAAGGCACGTTGGAGTCGCCGTTGATGGTCGATATGACTGCTGTCTTTTTGCCCGTGGCGAAGTTTTTGATATTAGAGACAATGGTTTGATAATTGCTAAAGCCAAATGGCGTGTACTCTTCCATAATGTCGCTATCGGCAACGCCTTTAGACTGTAAAAAAGCGCGTAGTATCTGGTTGGTGGTACGAGGATAGACATAATCTGTGCCTAATAATACAAAGCGCTCAGCGCTACCACCTTCAGGACTCATCAAGTATTCAACGGCAGGAATAGCTTGCTGATTGGGCGCAGCACCAGTATAAAAGATATTTTCGGACTGCTCTTGACCTTCGTACTGCACCGGATAAAACATCAAGCCATTGAGCTCTTCAACAACGGGCAATACCGACTTACGCGACACTGAGGTCCAGCCCCCAAAGATGACATCTACTTCATCTTGTGTGAGGAGCTGGCGCGCTTTTTCAGCAAATAACGGCCAGTCAGAGGCAGGGTCAACGACGACAGGCTCTAACTGCTTGCCGAGTACCCCGCCGTTGGCATTAATCTCCTCAATCGTCATTAGCGCGGTGTCCTTTAGCGAGGTTTCAGAGATGGCCATCGTCCCTGATAAAGAGTGCAAAATACCGACTTTAATAGTATCGCCATTAGCCGCCGCTGCGCTTTGAGTGGTGGTATCGCTAGCTGTCGTCTCCGAGCTCGTCTCGGCTGGCTTTTGACAGCCAGCAAGGCTCAAACTACCTACAACGGCAAGCGCCACTATAGATAAGCGTGAGGTCAATCGTAAGTCGGTACGAGGGGCGCTATTCAGTGTGGTAGCGGTAGCAAGGGTCGGCAATAAAGACATAAACTTCTCCAAAAAGAGTAAAATAGCAACAAGGTGAGTCAATCAATGGCTTTGACTGTTTTACTATTTTTATTACTTCAATATCTATGCCAGCCAAAAATATAGAAAATTGCACCACTGTGGTTCTTTATTGAGTAAGAAGCCTTCTTTTTTTGCACCAAAATAGACCTATAGGCTCCTATGCACCACGATGGTTTATGAATACTTGTGAATAAAAGCCATTGTTTCCTTAAGGGGCTAAAACTGGGCAGAACAAATGTGTTGGAGGGGTAAGGAGTTCTACTGTCTTGATAAGTCTAAATATCAAAATAGAAGGTTTAAGTTGGTAAAGAAGCGCTGTTGACAGGTTCAGTTAATTGTAATTCGGCAATAAAAAACCCTTATAGCTCAAGGCGTATAAGGGGTAATCATTAAGAGCTTTTATTTTGAACAACAAATTTAACAACTTATATAGCGTTATAAACTCACCATCCTCTCAATATTAGTTGTTATATCACAAGCAACCTGCTTTAATAAATTTTTCTTCATGTCATAGTTGTCGATAATAGTTAAAGGGGCTGTAGTAGATAAGCACTATGCTAGACTACTTCTATGAAGATAACCCGTTGTAAACTCAGTAAAAAAGCACAGAGACGACTGTTAGAGTTTTTCACAGCTGAAGTGACTGCTAGAACAGCCGCAGATTTGCTCAATATTCAGCCTAACACTGCTGCACTTTTTTATCATAAAATAAGACTTGTCATAGATTACCATCTCTCATTAGAAACTGATGAACTTTTTGATGGTGAGGTCGAATTAGATGAAAGTTACTTTGGCGGCGTACGCAAAAGCAAAAGAGGTCGCGGGGCTGCTGGCAAAACCGCCATATTTGGTATTCTAAAACGAAACGGTAAGGTGTATACCATTGTCGTAGCAGACACCAAACAGACTACCCTAATGCCTGTTATTAAGCGTAAAATCAAGCCTGACAGCTTTGTTTATACGGATAGCTATCGAAGTTACAACGCATTAGATGTGAGCGAGTTTAAACATTTCAGAGTCAATCACTCTATAGAGTTCACTTGCGGTAAAAACAATCACATCAATGGCATTGAGAACTTCTGGAATCAGTCTAAACGAACTCTAAGAAAGTATAATGGGATCGATAAGAAGAACTTCCATTTATTTTTAAAAGAGTGTGAGTTTAGATTTAACTATGGTTCACCATCTAATCAGCTGAAAACCTTGAGAAAATGGTGTGATATTTAATCCTTATCTACTACAGCCCCAAAATTAATTAATCAATCTATGTATCAACCTAGAAAATAAAACACTAGGTTGTTCGCTATACTTGTCTATAAAGAATAATATAGGCAAGCTGTCATGACGATTTTTCAGAACAATAACGATTCAAATCCTACTCAATTCATAGCTAAAGCCTGTGCCATTACTTTTCAAGGTAATGCTAGTAATGGATTACAACAAGATGCGTTTTTCTTTTTAGATCACTGGTATCAAGAGGACTTAGGGGTGATGGCAGTGACGTCAGTGCAAGCGCCATTTTGTCTTGCGGTATCGGATGGCGTTGCCAGCTCTAATCAGTCGCAGCACTGCTCAAAGGCAGTGGTCAAAGCAATTAAAGCGCTATGGGATGACAAACAAGCAAACGTCCAAAGCATGACCTCAGATCATATCTATAAACAACTGAGCCAAACCAAACATACCAAAAAACGCTATGGCGCTGCGGCAACCCTCGCTATGATCGTCGGGACACTAGACGACAATAAATCAATTAATATAGATATTACCCATGTCGGTGATAGTCGTGTATACAAGCTGGGCAAAGAGGCGAAAGAGTGGCAGTGCTTAACTCGCGATCATAACTTATTAAATGAGCTAGTCGATGAGCAAGCCCGTACAGAAGGTCGTCAAGTCAATTTTGATGAGTACAATCGCACAGATATGGCAGGCAGCTTATATAGCATTACCGAATGCTTTGCACTAGCAGTAGATAGCGATGATCCAAGTAGCGAGCCGCCAAAGAGCGACAAGCGAACAATCACAGTGCAAGCAGGTGATAGCCTTGTCATTTGTACTGACGGTATTCATGATTTAGTATCGTGCTACGAGTGGTCACTTATCGATAATCAAACGGATTTACAAGGATGGCTACAGAAGCTTATGCAGCAAGTATACGACTCGGATGGCAATGCTTATGATAATGGCACAGCTATTGTGGTACGGTTTGACTAGATACTGATAGGAAACACGTTGTTTATTAGTTATTTGCCCATTCTGCAATAGAGCGAGTTTGTTATGCTTAATCACTCAATAGCAACTTATAACAAGTCAGAACGCCTATTTGCGCTCTATCAATTTCTGCCGCGGGATAAAGCCAACGCAATGTCCCTAACAGAGTTAATGAGTGTCTATGGCGATAATCCTGAACGCTACGCAAATGAGCGTAAAAACTTAGAAAACGATCTGAGTCGTCTCAATCAAATATTTAACGATATTTTTTATAGTCAGGCTTTGGTCAGAGAGCCAGTGTGGGGTCAGAATATTAGCGGACAAACGGCACGGTTTTATATTGAGCCAAGCTTTAGTATCGATGTCATTAATGAGCAAACGGTGTTCTTTTGGCAGATGCTTGATAAATATACGGCAAACTATTTACCAACGTCTTTTAAGCAAAGTATTAGCGATAAGTTGAACCAGTTAGATCGTCAAGATAAGACCAGCTTCAATCAAAGCAAGCTGGGGCAGTGGCAAGATCATCTCATTACCCTGTCGAGTATCGTACAAGCACCAAAGCTTGATAGTGGGGTGCTGGCTAGCATCCATCAGGCGTTATTACAAAACCGTCAACTGCAAATCAGCTATCAAAAAAAATGGGACGATAGCGTGAGTGAAAAACGAATCTATCCGCGTGGTTTGGTCTTTATCGATAACATGATGTACCTGACTGGCTTTTATCCGGTAGAGGATCATATTGATGACAATGTCTTGTTGAAGGCGCACCGTAACTTTGCAGTCAATCGCATTACCGAGGCAGTAGTCATAGACAGGCGAATACCTGACTGGGTAGGGCGTGACGTTTTTACATTAGAAAGTTTGCAGAAGCTAGGTAAGCTAGAGTTTGGTGAAAATATTGAAATCAATTTGGTTTTAAAAGTGCAGAAATATGCCTGTCAGCACCTCTATGAGCGGCCGTTATCATCTACTCAAACGATTACGGTTATCGATGACACTTGGAATGAAGTGCGCGCAACGGTTGCTAATACGCAGCGTTTGCAAGATTGGTTAGTGAGCATGTCGCAATTGGCAGTGGTGATTGAGCCTGCTCAGTTAAAAGAGGTTATTTTAGAGCGCCTAGAAAGTGGGATAGCGCTTTACAACAATGATTAATAGAGTTATTTAATAAGGAACCAGATATGACAGCAAATAGTACTTCTAACTGTAGTGAGTCTCTAACAAATAATATTGCTCAAGAAGCTGATAACAAGCTTCAGAAAAAGCGAGTAACCTTTACCGCGCTATACAAGCCGCATGAAGAGATATCCGTTTTATCTGAGGTTGGGTTAATTGTTATCGAAGACGGCTGGGATGAGGAGTCATTACTAGCGTTAAAACAACAAGCAGAACTCGGCACATTATTTGCTATACAAACCACAGATCAGCAGATTGAGAAGTTCGAGATTATAGATCGTATGATTATTTGCACAGCCGATGAAGTCGAGCAAGTGGTAAGCGTTTTTCAATCAGTATTACCGTATCAAGGTTTTATAGCCATTGATTATAGAGATATTAAAAAACCCTGGGAAGCTGACAAAGCTGCCAGATATGTACAGACTAAGGTGACGGGCATGCCAAGCGCAAAACTACTGGAATATGCCGTTAATCAACTGCTAAAACAAATTCCTAAAAGTCTTAATATTAAGTCTATGGTACTTAATATGGAAAGTGGTCATAAGATATCACAGGATGAATTTTCTGGTGTACCAGATATTATTGATAGCCGAATTTCTGATGATGCAGAAGTGTTTCACGGCTCAAGAGTCACTGATAAGCCTAACTACTATAAGTTAGAGGCGATATATGTGGCAGGTTAGCGAGGCACTAAGTATAGACTAGAGCAAGCATGAGAATATTTGTAGATTGATATTATTTGCTTTACTAGTAGGGAATAATAGTTTGCTTGAGCAATTACTAGATCAGTCTTTTGCAGGTAATAATGATACCTATATAGCTAAAACATCAAAATATCAGTGGATCGTAGTTTTAATAGATATGATTTAACAAGTCTTAATAGGAGGTATAAATATGAGCGCAGTACAAGGTTTGATTGATGAGGTTAGTCAAAAGGTAAGAGCGCTACAAACCGCGCAAGCACTCTATAGTCGACAGCTTGCGCCAAACTTCAACACTTTTGACTATATAAATACGGATGAATTAGGGCTTAGCCGAATACTCGCTGACCTGCTCAACCCACAAGGTGGCCACGCTCAAAAAGCTGATTTTTTACGTTTATTTATTCAGTATTGCTTACCTAGTATATATAAAGATGCTCATTGGCAATCGTTTGTAGAGCACATTGAACAAACTAAGGTCATTATAGAAGAGACAACGCGGGTAAGTGAGACCTCTCGGCGTATGGATATTTATCTACAATGCCGGGTAGGAGATGACAGCTACGGCATTTGTATTGAAAATAAGCCTTACGCAACAGATCAGTTTGAGCAAATAAAAGATTATGCTCAAGAGCTTAAAAATAGAAGGCTTACGCAGTGGCATATTGTTTATCTTAACGAAAACAGTGAAACTCCAGATGAATATAGTAGACCTCTTGCAAAAGTAGCAGAGGGAATTAAAATAAGAAGAACATTCATCGTTGTCTAAGAACCATGCCAAACATAGATAAGCTACTCAAACAAAGTGACGCTGGTTTTAAACGCTACACTGGCATTCATAAAGCCACCTTTTATGACATGCTTGATGCCATGCAAGAGCATGAAGCATCTAAGACCAAATCAGGTAGACCAAGTGTGCTCAGTCTTAAGGAGCAGATACTACTAGCCCTGACTTATTGGCGTGAATACCGCACGCTTTATCATATCAGTATGGACTTTGGTATTCATGAGTCTTCTGCTAGCCGTATCATTCGTAAAGTAGAAGACACACTGATTGACTCTGGCAAGTTTGAATTACCTAAAAAGCTGCCTAGTCGTGTCGATGACGACATCAATTGGTCAGTCGTCATTGTTGATGCTACCGAAACCCCTATTGAGCGTCCAAAAAAAACCAAAGAGACTACTACAGCGGTAAGAAAAAACAACACACCTTAAAAGCGCAGGTTATCGTTCATTGGCAAACTGGTTTGATACTTGATGTGCAAACCTGTAAAGGGTCAATCCACGATTTTAAGCTGTATAAAGATACTTGTCCTGACTGGTTACCTTGTGACGCCAAGCTACTAGCCGATAGTGGTTATCAAGGGTTAGCAAAGTTACATGAGCAAACTTTCACGCCATTTAAGAAACCTCGTGGTGGTCAGTTATTAGAGATATGCAAACAGGCCAATCACTATCTGGCAAAGTTCCGTATTGTGGTTGAGCACAAAATAGGCTTAATCAAGTTGTTTAAAATCGTGGCTCATAAATATCGCAACCGTCGTCAGCGCTATGATCTTAGAATGAAGCTGTTTGCTGGTATCATTAATTCCGAGCTTAAATTATGACTTTTGCAAGAGGTCTA
>NZ_AYXN01000001.1:0-52978 GCF_000511655.1 Psychrobacter sp. TB15 | reverse complement strand
TATAGTTAAGTCTTTATAAAATCGATACAGCCCATATCATAAAACAGTTTAGGGAGATTATTCTCCATCCACCCTTGGCGCAGAAACTTAGCCTGTGCCCATTTTTTCTCAATAGGGTTCAGATCAGGGCTGTACGGCGGCAGCCAAAGAATACGATGGCCATGTCTGTTTAATAGTTTTTGAATGCGTTTGCTTTTATGAAACCGAGCGTTATCCATGACAATCACGCATTTAGTCTTGAGACTTGGAATTAAAGTGTGTTTGCACCAGTCGTAGAATATGGTGCCATTGATGTTCTGCTCAAAGTAATCAAGCGCAAAAAGCATTTTTTCATAGAGAGCTCCGATGACGTTGGTTCGCTTTTTTGCTTGCCAGTTGTAGCTATCGATACAGGGTGTACCAATCGGTGCATAGCCATGAGAACGAATGGTTTCAGCCTCAAAGCCGCTTTCATCCATATAGACAATGGGGTAGCCTTGCTGCGTAAAGCTATCAAGCTTATTCTGGAATACTGCTCTTTTTATCGGACACGCTTTTGGATGTTCTAAGGTCTTTTTTTTGACTGATACCAAGACGCTTTAAAGCATTAAAGATGCCAGTCTTACTACAGTTCAAGCGACGAGCTCTTTCATAGTTATAATCATCTGGATATGTTTTTACGTCTTCAATCAATGCGTCATCAGGTATTTTAGTTGGTGCTTTATTTCTGGTTGTTTTAGGAGTTAGGTTCTGCTGCCAGCTGTGAATGGTGCTGGTGCTAAGTCCATAAAACAGCGCAGCTTCTCGTATGGTCATGCCATCAGCGATGCTAGAAAGTACCTGTTTGCGATAGTCTATTGAATAAGTCATTGTTTATTTCATTAATTAAGATTGTTATAAATATTGTATCGGTTTTATTTGGATTAGACTATATGTCGTCTATAAAGTATAAATTAACGGTAAAAATAGATAAGAATTTATTTTTAAACCCATATCTTTACGGATTTAAGTATTGATTCAAGAAATCCATTTATACCAGTCTCGCTGTATCGTTTTTATAACGAATTGACTATAGAGTTACTTTTTCATAGCCAGATAATCTATTGCTAACTGACTAAGCGCTTTTGTACCCACTTTAAATGACGATTCATCTACGTAGAAGTAGGGAGAGTGGTTATAGGGGGCTTTAGCTGGGTCTTGGCCTGCTGGTGTCCCACCTAAAAAGAAAAATAAACCAGGTACTTCTTGAGCATAAAAGGAGAAATCCTCGGATGCTGTTATTTTAGGTATCTCTAATACATTGTCTGTACCTGCTACGTTTTTGAGCGTCGGTAACATTTGCGTGGTAAGGTCTGGGTTGTTAATCGTGACCGGATAACCTTTGTTGATTTTGACGTCAGCTTTGGCGCCCGATGCCATTGCTATATGAGTTGCCGTCGTCTTTATATTACTAAAAATCTGCTCGCGATTATCCATGTCAAAGTTACGAATAGTGCCAATCATATTGACATTATCTGGAATAATATTGTTGCGTACACCGCCGTCTATTTTACCAAAGGAGACAATGGCAGGCTCTTTGGTAATATCAATTTGACGGCTGACTATATGATTCACGCCGGTTACGATTTGCGCTGCAGTTGAAATAGGATCGACCCCGTTCCAAGGTGCTGAACCATGTGTTTGCTTACCATTTACTGTTATATCGAAGCTATCAGCACTCGCCATAACAGGGCCACTTCGGTAACCAATTTTTCCACTATTTAAACTCGATGTGATGTGTAACCCAAACGCCACCTCAGGCTTATACTTTTTAAATATACCCTCTTTTAACATAAGCTCAGCACCGCCTTCTTCACCCTCAGGGGCACCTTCTTCAGCAGGCTGAAACACAAACATAATATTGCCGTGCAATTCATTTTTAACCGCAGCTAGTACTTCAGCCGTGCCCATAAGCATAGCGACATGAGTATCGTGCCCGCAGGCGTGCATCACGCCAACTTCTTCACCCATGTACTTGGTCACAATGGTTGATTTAAATGGTACGTCCGCCTTTTCGGTAACGGGTAGGGCATCCATGTCTGCGCGTAGCATCACTGTAGGGCCAGGTTTCGCACCCTTCAAAAATCCAACAACGCCTGTATGTGCGATATCAGTTTCGACCTGCATACCTAGTGATTTTAGGTGCTTGGCAACAATAGCGGCAGTGCGGGTTTCTCTATTGCCCAGCTCAGGATGCTTATGAATATCTCGACGCCATTCAATCACTTTGTTTTCAACACTTTTAACTTCTTTATCGATGTTGATGTTGGCATGAGCGCTAAAGGTGCTACAGGCCATAATACCGACAGCCAATGATAATAATGATCGTTTCATACTTTCTTCCTTGAATGATGGTTTGTTGGTTGATTGATGTGTCTTCCTTGTAATTACTTTTCTATTCTCACGTTTTATAAAAATTTTTAATCCGCAATAGAGTTATTGATCATGCAAATACTGCCTTACTAGTTGATTGAAGGCTTCAGGCTGTTCAATATTGGAGATATGCGAGGCATCGATAGTCGCAAGCGTAGAGTGGGGGATATGATCGACCATATATTGACCATCGGCAACCGTCGTTACTGGATCCTCGGTACCTGCCACCACGGTGATAGGTACGCGAATATCTTTTAGTTGCTCGCGAGTATCCGCGACAGATAACGCCTCGCAGCAGCTGGCATAACCCTCGCTACTGCCAGCCGCGAGAGCGCTGGACAATGCTGCGACTACATCAGGATGATTATCGATAAAACTTGCTGTGAACCAACGCGGAGCGGCTGTAGCGGCGATAGGATCTAGACCTTGCTCACGTACCAAGTGCGCGCGATCTACCCATGATGCCTCATTGCCAATCTTCGCGGCGGTATTGCATAGCATCAAGTGATGAAAGCGGTCAGGGTGATTGATAGCTAACCATTGACCAGTCATACCGCCCATAGAAATGCCACAAAAAAATGCTTTACCTATGTTCAGATAATCAAGCAAATCAATGACGTCTTGTCCAAGCTGATCGAAACTATAAGGACCTCTTGGTGCGGAAGATTTACCATGGCCACGAGTGTCATAGCAGATGATAAAATAATCGTTTTGCAAAGCATCGATTTGTGGCTGCCACATATGATAGCTGGTACCTAAAGAGTTGGAGAATATCAGAGCAGGGTTACTGCTATCACCAAAAGTGGCATAGTTTAGCGTTATATCTTTATTGTCAAATTCAGGCATGATGAACGTCCTTGTTTGTGATTGTCATGTGAGTAAGGTATTGGTTTTTGCCTATCAATGAGTGCATCTATTTTTTGAGCTATCTATATATTCTCAACACGCTCAATAATCATCGCGATACCTTGTCCAACTCCGATACACATTGAGCAGATAGCATAACGCTTACCTGTTTTTTCCAGTTGATTAAGGGCGGTTAAGATCAAACGTGCACCTGAGGCGCCGAGTGGATGACCAAGGGCAATCGCACCGCCGTTAGGATTGACGCGCTCGCTATCATCAGCTAACCCTAAGTCACGTGTGCAAGCTAGAGCTTGGGCGGCAAAGGCTTCGTTTAATTCAATGACATCCATCTCATCAAGCGTTAGTCCTGTTTGCTTAAGCAGTTTTTTCATTGCGGGTGCTGGGGCAAAACCCATGATACGCGGCTCAACGCCTACGGTAGTTGCCCCTATAATACGTGCACGCGGCTTTAGATTAAACTCTTTCACCGCCTGCTCTGACGCTACTAGGAAGGCTGCCGCACCATCATTGATCCCAGAAGCGTTGCCAGCTGTCACCGTACCATCTGCAGTTACGATAGGACGCAGTTTGGACAACTTTTCAAGTGTAGTATCAGCGCGAGGATGCTCATCAGTATCGACGGTGACAGGCTCGCCTTTACGTTGTGGGATGACGACAGGGGTAATCTCTTCTTTGAAGAATCCTGACTCTTGCGCCGCTGCGGTACGTTGTTGGCTACGTAGCGCAAAGGCATCTTGGTCAGCACGGTTGACATTGAACTGTTCGGCGACATTTTCGGCGGTTTGCGGCATAGTCTCCGTGCCATATAGCTCATCAAGCTTTGGATTGATAAAGCGCCAGCCCATAGTGGTATCTTCAAGCTTTTGACTACGACCAAACGCTTGATCTGACTTATCCATTACAAATGGCGCACGACTCATGCTTTCAACACCACCTGCAATAATTAGATGCGCTTCACCTGTTTTAATCGCACGCGCCGCTATCGCTAACGCATCCATTGATGAGCCGCATAGGCGGTTCACTGTGGTGGCTGGCACTTGATAGGGTACGCCTGCAAGAAGAGATGACATACGTCCGACGTTGCGATTGTCTTCGCCGCTTTGGTTGGCACAGCCATAGATGACGTCATCTACTTGTACCCAGTCGACATTAACATTACGTTCGATTAGCCCCTTAATTGGTATAGCGCCTAAGTCATCTGCACGTACAGTTGCTAGACCGCCGCCGTAGCGACCAAAAGGGGTGCGAATGGCGTCAATGATATAAGCGTTTGTTAAGTTATCCATTGTAGATATTATCCTTATTATTATTTTACTGTAGTGGCATCAGTCAGTGTGGCGCCCGTCAAGGCCTGTAAGTCCGAAAAGCTCATGCCATCAACCATTTCAGTGACTGCTAAACCTTTATTAGTGACATCAATGACACATAGATCAGTATAAATGCGATCAACGCAATTTTTACCAGTCACAGGATAGGTAAGCTTGCTGACGATTTTAGGGTCGCCCGTCTTGGTGGTGTGATTGGTCATCACAAAGACTTTTTTGGCACCGACGGCTAAGTCCATAGCGCCGCCAACAGCAGGTATTGCATCCTCTGCACCGGTGCTCCAGTTGGCTAAGTCGCCATTGGCAGCCACTTGAAACGCGCCCAATACACAAATGTCGATATGACCACCGCGCATTATCGCAAAAGAGTCGCCATGATGAAAGAAGCTGCCGCCATCGAGCATGGTGACATATTCTTTTCCGGCATTAATTAGCTCGGGATCCTCTTCGCCTTTGGCAGGTGGTGGTCCAAAAGCTAGTAAACCGTTTTCTGAATGCAAAAAGACATCTTTATTATCCGGTAAGTATTGGGCAATCTTAGTCGGTAGTCCGATACCTAAATTGACATAGGCACCATCTGGAATATCTTGTGCAGCGCGCTCGGCGATTTGATCGCGTGTCAAAGCGGTGTAGGAAGTATGGCTCATGATGACGCTCCTTATAATTGGCAGTATTAAGCGGTGGTTGTAGTTGCTGTGCTAGCAGGTTCGGTACTAGCAGGCTGGATTTGCACCACATGCTGCACAAAAATACCCGGTGTAATAACGTTTTCAGGATCAAGCTCACCAAGATCCACCGTTTCAGATACCTGAGCGATAGTTACGTCAGCTGCCATTGCCATGATTGGACCAAAGTTGCGTGCAGACTTGCGGTACACCAAGTTGCCCCAGCGATCGCCTTTATTGGCTTTAATTAAGGCAAAATCAGCCTTTATCGGATATTCAAGAACATAGTCTTTACCATCGATATGACGAGTCTCTTTACCTTCCGCGAGTAAAGTGCCAAAGCCTGTTGGCGTATATACTGCACCGAGCCCCATACCAGCTGCTTGAATACGGCAAGCCAGATTACCCTGTGGTACTAGCTCCAGTTCAATCTTGCCAGCATGATAAAGCTCATCAAATACCCAAGAGTCTGATTGACGGGGAAAAGAGCAAATTATCTTACGCACAGCACCTGTTTTTAAGAGTTTGGCAAGGCCATGGTCGCCGTTACCGGCATTATTATTAATGATGACCAAATCTTTTACGCCCAAATTAATAAGCCCATCAATGAGTTCAGCGGGTTGACCTGCTGTACCAAAGCCGCCAATCATGATGGTGGCGCCATCTTTAATTTGACTAAGTACGTCAGAGATACTTTTATCAGCTTTATTAATCATATTTATATCCTATAAAAATTCATATGGGGTAATGTCTTCAAAATTAATAAGTGGTACATGGATTGGACTCATTGCTCTGACACTACTTAATTTTTTTTCGTAAGAGACTTACTCTTAATGAGTTTCATTATTAGAGGTTGTTAATGAAGTAAGTGAGGTTGGTAGTAGGCGCTTTTTGGTCAAAATATGATGAGCAATCATGCCTATAAGAATCCCCCAAAACACAGAGCTTAATCCTAAAAAGCTCATACCCGATGCTGTCGCTAAAAACGTAATTAACGCCGCATCTTTTTGACCGTCATCTTTCATAGCGAGCGTAATATTGGCAGAAATGGCACCGATTAATGCAAGGCCAGCTAAGGCGGCGACCAATTCCTTTGGTAATAGGCTAAATACCATAACGATACTGCCAGCAAATAAACCGCCAAATAAATAGAAGATGCCATTAGCGACACCTGCGATATAGCGCTTTTCCTTAAGTTCATGCGCATCTTTGCCAGTACAAAGCGCGGCTGTGATAGCGGCAAGTACGATAGTGATACCACCAACACATGCAACTGCTAAAGAGGCGAGGCTTGTAACACTCACAATAGGCTTGGCTGGCGTGTCATAGCCACTTAGATTTAAAATAGCCATGCCGGGTAAGAATTGACCAGTTAAGCTCACAAGGATGAGTGGTATAGCGAGGTTAAACGTTGAGTTCCACGACCATTCAGGTGCAATAAAATTAGGTATGGTAACGGCTAAATCGAAATGGACAGGGTTCATTTTGCCAAGTAAGACGCTTAAGATAACACCGCATATCAACACCCAGATCATCGTATAGCGCGGCGAAAAGCGTTTGGCTAATAAATAGCAACCGAGCATGCTAAAGACGATAAATGGCATGCTATCAGTGGCTTTAAATAATTCTAAGCCGAACTGAAATAGGATGCCTGCCATCATGCCAGCGGCAATACCGTTAGGAATCCATTTTAATATTTTGTCGAAGTAACCTGTCGCTCCAATAATAAATATGACAATCGCTGAGATGATATAACCGGCAACAGCTTCATTAATACTCATCTGTGGAAATAGGGTAACCAGTAAAGCGGTACCAGGTGCGGACCATGCTGTAATAACCGGTGTTTTATATTTAATAGATAAATAAATACCAGGAATGGCAGCACCAATGGAGACACCCCAAATCCAAGACGCCATCATGGCATCCGATACTTGTGCGGCTTGTGCGGCCTGAAAAAAAATAATCAAAGGACCTGCATAGGAAATAAGAACCGCTAAGAACCCTGCAACCGATGCAGAGAGCGACCAGTCGTTTTTTAAGGTTTGGATTACAGAGGCCATATTGCTTCCTTGCAAATTAGCATTCGTTACGGGGTTGCAAATTAAGATGCATGCTACTGATTGACAGATTTATTATTAGCCTTCGTCGCCACCGCCTACAGGAATGGTACTACCAGTAATATAAGAAGACTCATCGGATGCTAAAAACAAGATGGCATTGACTTGTTCATCTATCGTGCCGTAGCGTTTCATAAAGGTGCGATCAATGGTCTGATCAACCACCGCATTCATCCATGATTTTTCATCATCAGTTAATGGTTTGGCGTTACGTGGAATCTTTCTGGGCGGCGCTTCAGTACCGCCAGTTGCCACGGCATTCACACGGATGCCATCGTTTGCATACTCAAAAGCGAGCGATGCGGTCATGGCGTTCACGCCGCCTTTCGCTGTCGAGTAGGGTATGCGGTTGATACCACGAGTAGCGATAGAGGACACATTAACAATAATGCCTGACTGCTGTTTGACCATGGTTGGTAATACCGCATGACAACACCATAATGTTGGAAATAATGAGCGACTGATTTCCTTTTGGATTTCTGCTTCAGAGAAGCTGGTAAAAGGTTTCATCCATATTGCGCCGCCGACATTGTTGACTAATATATCGATACGCCCATAGCTATCAAGTGCCTTATCAATAGCCTCTTTAGCACCTTGACGGGTTTCAAGGTCAGCTTGAATGGTAACGGCTTGTCCACCATTAGCAATGATTTCAGCCAGCACCTCTTCTACTAATGGAGAAAAGTCTGCCATGACGATTTTTCCGCCCTCACTTGCTAAGCGTAATGCGACTCCGCGCCCGATGCCTTGGGCGGCACCAGTAACGATACATACTTTATTATCAAATCTTTTACTCATGACAGTCTCCTAAAAATCTTGCTCATGCTTTGCTAGTAGAGTAATACGGCTAAGCTATGTTATTGTTCACTGGGCGTGAATTTTTCATAGTAAAAATTGCACGGTTTTAGATTACTGCTGTCTAACCAATTACTCACCGCATCCACCATCCCTAACGGACCACACAAGTACACATCGACGTCACCATCGTTCAGCCACTCATTATCAACATGACCGGTAACATAACCTTTACGCTCATGACTACTATCTTCTGTGGCGACACAGGTGCGGTAGTCAAACCAAGGGTGGTTTTGTTTTACTTCTTCTAGTTTCTCGACTTCTATCAGATCAAAATCGTTGGTGACGCCGTAGACCATCCTGACAGGATGATGAGCACCAGACACTTCTAAACTTTTTAGCATCGATAAAAAAGGCGCGATACCGGTACCGCCTGCTAGAAATAGGGTCGGGCGGATTAGAGGGCGCAGGTAAAAGCTACCAAATGGACCCTCAAAATTAATCTCTTGGCCTATAGTTGCAGTATCAGATAAAAAGGTGCTCATTTTGCCGTTAGGAATATTGCGGACGACAAATTCGGCCTGATTGGCACTAGGTATAGAGCTAAATGAATAGGAGCGTGTCTCGTTAGAATCAGGAATACTGACATTGACATACTGGCCTGGCAAAAATACTAGCGCATCTGGATTATCGACTTCGACGCCAAAGTGAATGGTAGACTCAGACAGTACATTCAGTTGCTGTAGTTTGCCTTTGAATACAGACTTGCCAACTTTGCAAGCTTCAGAGGAGGTTGGTACTTTGATCACGCAGTCGCTTTCAGGAATCATCTGACAGGTGAGTACATAACCTTCTTCAGCTTCAGCTTCTGTGAGTGCATCTTCGATATACATATCAGGGTGCATGTCATAGCTGCCAGATTCACAATGGCAACGGCAAGTACCGCAAGCACCATCTAGGCAGTCCACAGGGATATTAAATTTTTGACGATACGCTGCTTCGGCAACTGTTTCGTCGGCTTCACATTTGATGAAGCCCGTGACGCCATCTTCGAACTGTAGAGCAATATTATATTCCATGAGAAATATCCCTTTTCAACACGTATTGATTAAAAGCTAGTGATTAAGTAATGAGTGAATAATGATTAGACGTGATAGACATCCATGATTTGATGCACATAGTCGTCTTTTAAGACCACATACTTATCCAAAATTTTTGGTTGGTCTTGAGTCATGTCTATTTTGTACTGAGAGTAACCCCAATAGGTATTGGTCTCGTGATAGCGAAAGGACTTGTTGATCCAGTTGAAACGTACCGTCACAATACCGTCATTGTTTTCGAGTAATTCAATATTTGATAAATTGTGCGTGGTACGTGTATCAGGTATGGTCGCTGATGAGCGCTCAGTCTCGATGCGGAAGATACGATCTTCAAGACCACGGCGGTCCGGATAATAAATCAGCGAAATTTCTCGTTGTGGGTCGCTGATGAGCTGACCATCATCATCCCAACTTGGCATCCAGAAAGGGCAGTCTTCATCGTAATAAGTGAGCCATTCTTCCCATTTTTTCTCATCCAA
Source organism: Psychrobacter sp. TB15 (assembly GCF_000511655.1). NCBI lineage: Bacteria > Pseudomonadati > Pseudomonadota > Gammaproteobacteria > Moraxellales > Moraxellaceae > Psychrobacter > Psychrobacter sp. TB15. Next base: position 43,239 of record NZ_AYXN01000001.1, on the reverse strand, counting down.
TAAACGCGCTTCACGGTATAGAAACTGTCTAATGTCTTCAATGTTAACAGTTGTGTTTTTCATGATTGATATCCTTATTTTTTGTCAGTTCTACAATAAATAGCAGAGTAATAATAAAAATGTATTAGTCGCTATTAGCACCGTGTAGCTGCTGCTCTTGCTCTAGAGCTTTTTTCATCTCTTCATGCCAGTAGCGATGTTGGACGGTATATAGCCCTTCATCTTCAGTCTTAACACCGCTCATTAAAGGTTTTAAGTCAATAGCGGCAGCGCCTTCATCTGCTCCTTGAATCCAGTGCTCGGAGCCTCGGCACATATCATTCCATTCAAGTTTGATACCGTTATAACCTTCTTGGCATGAGCGGAACTCTTCTAAGTCATCAGGTGTTGCCATACCAGTAACGTTAAAGAAATCTTCATACTGACGGATACGGCGTGCACGTGACTCATCGCTTTCGCCTTTTGGTGCGATACACCATATGCTGACTTCAGTTTTGTCAACCGCGATAGGGCGGAGCATACGAATTTGTGAGCTGAACTGATCCATAATGTAGACGTTTGGATATAGGCATAAGTTACGTGAACGTCCAATCATCCAGTCCGCCATTGCTTCACCGTATTTAGCGACATAATCATCGCGATAGGCATAGTTTGGACGGTCCTGTGGGTTTTCCCACTGTGTCCATAACAGCATGTGTCCGTTTTCAAAAGAGTAGAAACCGCCACCTTGACGTCCCCATTTTCCAGCGTTCATGGCTTTGATGTTGTCTTCTTTGACTGCTTCTTGTTCTTTACGACGTGCAGTGGTAGCCGCATAATTCCAATGCACAGCTGATACGTGATAGCCATCAGCACCGTTTTCAGCTTGCAGTTTCCAGTTACCATCAAAAGTATAGGTTGATGTGCCGCGTAGAACTTCTAGACCTTCTGGCGACTGATTGACAATCATGTCAAGAATTTTGGTAGAGCCGCCAAGCCAGTCTTCAATTGACTGAACATCATCATTTAAGCTAGCAAAGATAAAGCCTTTATAATTGGCCATTTTCACTTGTTTTAGGTCGTGTGAACCTTCTTTATTGAAACATTCTGGGTAGCCGGCGTGTCTTGGGTCTTTAACTTTAAGCAGCTTACCTGAGTTGTTAAAAGTCCAACCGTGAAACGGGCAAGTGTAAGTGGCTTTATTGCCTTTCTTATGACGGCAGAGCTGTGCACCACGATGTGAGCATGAGTTAATCATGCAATGCAGCTCGCCTTCTTTATTGCGGGCAAGAATCACGGGCTGACGACCGATGTATGAGGTGTAGTAGTCATTGTTATCAGGAACTTGAGACTCATGAGCCAAATAGACCCAGTTGCTCTCAAAGATGTACTTCATCTCAAGCTCGAACAGCTCTTCGTTAGTGAAGGCGCTACGATGCAGACGATAAATCCCTTTTTCACTGTTCTCTTCTAAAAAATCATCAATAGTGATGTCTGATCCTTCAGGTACTAAATTGATACGCTCGCTCATGGCTGCCTTCCTTGTATAATGACGATATAAAATGAGATTAGAATTTTACGTTTGATACGGCAACTGAGGGCATATCAAACGTAAGTCGCTAGTAGTGATCAATTAATTAATGCTATTTAATATGAGTGCTCATTAACCTTGAGCACGGCGGCGTTCTACTTCGCTGCCTTGTACAGCTTGGTCAATGTCTTTTACTAAATGAAAGTCAAAGTCGATACTTGCGTAAGGCTTATCCAGCGCTTTTTCTTTTAGCTTGTCCGCATCTTCGACCATCGTTACCTCTGGTACCAAACCTTCGCGGCTTGCAAAAGCAAAGTCATCCCATAGGTACTCATCGCCATCGATGTTAATCTGCGTGGTCAGTTTGCGATGACCGTCAGCACTGGCGAAGAAATGAATGTGAGCTGGGCGATGACCATGACGTCCTAGCGCGCCCAATACTTTTTGCGTCATTCCTTCTGGTGGTACCGAGTAACCTAGCGGAACGATGCTGCGGAATGCATAATTGCCGTTCTCATCTGTAATGATGCTACGACGCAAGTTGAAGTGAGACTGTGATTCATCAAAGAAAGAGTAGTTACCTAAGCTGTTGGCATGCCATACTTCTACCTTTGCGTTTGGAAGAGGTTTTCCATTTTCACCATAAACAGTGCCTTGCATAAATAGCACCGTGCCATTATCAATATCTGTACCGTCATCAAGACGTGCAAACCCTTTTTCTTCTGGTGCGCCAGCGACATAGAGAGGGCCTTCAATAGTACGTACAGTCCCGCCATCCAATCCTGCTTCTTTTAAATCTTCTTCAATCATTAAATCCATGAAGTGATCAAAACCAAGACCTGGTGATAACAAACCGGCTTCTTTGCCTAAATCACCAATGAACTCAACCCCAGACCAATACTCATCGGCGGTTATTTTTAAGTCATTAATGGTTTGCATAAGGTCGGTCACAATACGTAATACAATCTCTTGTACACGTGGATTTACTTGTTCAGGGAAGTCGATTTTGCCTTTGATGAACTGAGTGGCTAATGCTTCAATTTGGCTGCGTTCCATGTCTCTCTCCTTGTTGAGGACTGTTTTATTAAGGGGTAACTACAGTGAGTATTCTTACCCACCTTTTATAGATTCTGATTACAGATTTAATGCCTTGATTTAGCTGTCATCACTACGAACAGATGATGGGTGACGTAATAACGGTGTCACTTCAACTTTCATGTACGGATAAAGTGGCAGTGACATCATAATCTCGTGTAGCTCTTCATTACTTTCAACATCAAAGATGCTGAAGTTAGAGTACTGACCTGCTATACGCCAAATATGACGCCATTTACCTTGCTCTTGGAGCTTTTGTGACAGTGCTTTTTCTGTAGCTTTAAGCTCGTTGACCTTATCGGCATCCATATCTGTTGGGATTAAGACATCCATTCTGACGTGGTATAACATAATTATTTCCTTATACGTGATGAAAGATAATTTGGCTGACTTTTACAGCGTTTCAGTTTGAGTATTAGTAGAAGTTTGTGCCTTTGAAGGTTTAGGTAACGCAGGGACTGCTTGTTTAGCGTAGTGATAGACCTTATCGCTATCTACTTCTATACCAAGGCCTGCGCCCGTAGGTACACTCAATCCAAAATTTTGATAATCAAGAGGCTGTGCTAAAACGTCGTCAGTTAATAACAAAGGACCAAACAGTTCTGTGTCAAAATTTAGACTGGGATAGGTTGAGAACACATGGGCGGATGCTGCCGTACCGATAGGTCCTTCAAGCATAGTGCCACCATAAAGCTCGATACCTGCTAGATGTGCCATTTGTCCGATTAAGCATGCAGCTTTTAATCCGCCTGCTTGATTGATTTTCACGGCAAAGACGTCAGCACAATTATCTGCTGCTAAATGAAAGGCATTTTGTGGGTCTTGGACAATTTCATCCGCCATAATGGCCACATCAAAATGCTCTGTTAGGCGTTTTAGTGCGGCTTTATTGCGCATTGAGATAGGTTGTTCTATTAAGTCAACGCCGCCAGCTTGCAATAGGCTAATGCCTTGCATTACATTAAGTTCTGTCCATGCTTGGTTGACATCAACGGTAATGCGGCAATCAGGTAGGGCTTTTTTTATAGCTAGTACATGATCAACATCATCAATAATCGGGTTGCTACCGATTTTTAATTTAAAAATGCGATGGCGCTTTTGCTCAATCATGTGTTTAGCTTCTGCTATATCAGTCGCTGTATTACCGCTGGCAAGAGTCCAAGCTACTTCTATACGGTCACGAACTCGGCCACCAAGCAGCTCACTTACTGGCAGATTTAGGCGCTTGCCTTCAATGTCTAGGAGGGCAGTTTCGATGGCACACTTTGCAAAGCGGTTGCTATTGATATGAAGATTTAGCAGCTGCATAGCTTTTGCTGTACTAGTGGGCTGCTCTTTTAATAAAAGAGGAGTAAAGTAGGTGTCGATATTAGTCTTGATACTATGAGGGCTTTCTTCTGCGTAGCTTAGACCGCCAATAGTGGTCGCTTCGCCCCAACCTTCATAGCCATCTTCTGTTTGAATGTGCACCAAGACTAGAACTTGTTCGTTCATAACGGTACAAGCGAGCTTATGAGCCCTTATAGTAGGTATCGGTACCAATAAAGTATTAATTGAACGAATCATGACAGTCCCTATTAAATAAATGATGCTTCCATATGCTTAATAAGAACTATAGTTATTAGATAACGACATGTCTAAGACCTATTTAGTCTGTTATCGATACCTTTTAGGTATTTTGATAACTAACCTTCATCATGTTATGTTCTTTAGGTATCGATAACCTAAAAATACATTACCTTCAATGTTGCTGTTTTTTAAAAAGTCTATTTCTAAATTATTAAAGATGCTGGAAAATAGCTCATAGGTCACTCAAGGAACAACGTTCAATGGAATTGAGACATTTACGCTACTTTGTAGCAGTAGCAGAGGAAAAGAGTTTCAATAAGGCAGCAGAGCGTTTGTTTATTTCACAGCCACCGTTAAGCCGTCAGATAAGACAGTTAGAAGAAGAGATAGGTGTCACGCTCATTGATAGGGATAATCGCCCTTTGAAACTTACTGAAGCTGGCGAGTTTTTTTATGATCATGCTCTTCAGATAATAAAAAAATCAGATGATCTTCGTGCGATGACTTTTCGTAAAGGCAGCTTTGACAATTCCTTATCGATTGGTTTTGTGTCGTCGATATTGTATGGCATATTACCGAAAGTAATTGCCCGCTTCAGAGAGGTTTATCCAAATATAGAGATTAAGTTATATGAGTTGAATTCTTGGCAGCAAACGCAAAGTTTGGTGGAGGGTAAAATAGATGTCGGTTATGGAAGATTGTTATTCGAAGATGCTTCTATTAGGCGATTACTACTAAGAGAGGAGAGGTTAGTAGTAGCTGTTCCTGTCAAACATCGCTTTGCACAAGAGAAGCTAAAAAGTATTAAATTAATGGATTTAACCAATGAAAATTTATTGTTATATCCAATGGCACCTCGGCCCAGTTTTATCGACTATGTATTAGAGTTGTTTGAGGCGCGCAATCTGAAAGCAAACTATTTTACTGAAATACGTGAGTTGCATATGGCTTTGGGATTGGTAGCAGCAGGTGAAGGGTTGACTATCGTGCCAAAAACTCTTGAGCATCTTCGGAGTCAGGAGGTTGTTTATATTCCTTTCGAGGATAGTCTTTTAACTTCTTCTATTGTTATGAGTGTCAGGCATTTTGACAAATCAGAATTGTTAAAAACATTGTTAGATGTGACTTATCAGATTTATGATGAAGAAGGGTTTGATTATAAGCCTGAGCAAATTTGAGCAAACTACTCACTACTCATTAAGCTTCCTAATATTGACTTGCTCAAGGATGAACTCATGCAACAATTTCATTACAAGGCTTTACCAATTGATGTTCATTTTGGCGTGGGCAAGTCAAATGAAGCCAAAGACGTTTTACTTCAGCATGGCTATCAGAAGGTATTAGTGATTACGACACCTGGCCAAGAAGAGGCAGGTCGTCAAACCCTGATATTAACAACATCACCTAAGAGAAATGAAATTAATTCCTAAGCCCTACATACTATATCAATAATAGTATGTAGGGCTTTTTTGAACTATAAAGGTAAGGTTGATTTATTCGATATATAGATATTATAGGCATTCCTAACACCATAAGATTAAAGGCTCTATCATCTAGTAAGTTATATTTTAAATGGTTGTCATGAGCTAGAATTAGCAAAGTCCTTCTTTGCTCGAGTGCAAGACAGCAGGATATAATTGTGCCTCTTCAATTCTCGACTAATTAGTCCTATCAGCTTTATAACCTTAATGGCTTAGTAACGAGCCAACCTGTTAGGCTGCTTATTGCTTTGAGATATTGACTGTAAGATGTATTAAAACTTTGAGTTTGATAGGTTTCAAATAAACAAAACATGTAACTTATAAAGAACAATACTATACCTATGGCAAAATAACCGTCATAAGTCTATTATTGGGTACATAGTATTTATCCAATTTTATATCCAAAAAAGACGAATTAAATGACATCGAAGCATTAATAATTGAATGACATAGAGGATTTCCTTTGAACACTTTTTCTCAATCAGCATCTAGTCATGACATACTCTCAGATAATACACAAGTTAATGAATATGTGCCTATTACCCAGTCAAGCACACAAGGGCAATCACCTAATAGATTACTCCGTGTAGCATTGATTAATAGCTATCTAAAAGGTCAAGCTCATCTACTAAATGTTGATAACAACTGTATTTTAACAGGGCATAACTCCGCTGGTAAAACGACTCTAATGGGAGCTATTGCTCCATTTTATGGCGTACCTTTGAGTGCTATTGCCAGAAAGTCTGAAGTGAATAAAAGCTTTATTGAGTTTTATCTACCTTATGATAATAGTTATATCGTTTATGAATATGTACGAGATGGTCAATCACGTTGTGTCATCTTAAGCAGTCAGGATAAAAAGCAGATATTTAACTTTATCAATAGTAGCTATAAAGATGATTGGTTTATCGGTAAAAGAAATGATGAGTTTTACTTTAAAGGAAGCGTGGAGGTCATGCGCGCTATTAAGTCGCAAGGACTACAGGTATCAAGTAATATCAGTCAGCTAGAGTATGAAGCGATTATTAGCAACTGCCCAATGAAACGCTTAAAAATAACATCTGCACAAGCTCGTAGAACCATTGCGAAATATCGTCCTGATTATGCCCTTACGTCAGATCCACACGCCACATTTTTTGGTTTTTCTCCTATTGTTAATAATGTTTTTCAAACTCAGCTGGAATTTGATGATATATGTGCTTTCTTAGTAGAAGCTATGAAAACGCAGGACATGCTAAGTAGTGATGAGCTGAGGTTAGATGCGGTGAATATTGATACCGCCAAATGGGTGCGTCAGCGCGAAACGTGGCAGCAAATAGAGGCGCTTAAACCAAAATTCGAGACATTAACCCAATCTTTAAATGACAATATTGCTCATCAACAGCAGCTGGCTGACATAAGACATCAAGCATTAAGTTTACTATCCAAAATTCGTAATGAGATTATCGAAAAAGGTGAAATAAATAAGACGCTTGATACCCAATATCATAGTGTGAAAAAGGAAGCTGGCGATAAAGAAACCACTTGGTACTCCGTCAAAGGCAAACTAGAGGCTGATATTAAGCTAACGGCAAATGAGTTAGAAAACCTTAAAAATAAAAAAGAGGCGTTTGAACAAGGAACTCAAGATAAATATCAGCACGAGCCTATGTTTAAGTTAAAAGCGCGAGTTGCGCAAATAGACAGTTTGCAAGCGCAGAAAAAAAGTAAAGGCGAGAGTTTGCAAGCTTATAAGATACAACTAGAGGAGACAAAGACAAACTTAGAGAAAATTGAAGCACTATTTAAAGATGAAATTCGCAACCTTGAAAAAACGCGTGATGAGGCAGTCCATAGAATCAATCAAGCCAAGAGCGTGACGGATTTTGAATTCAGTGAAAAACAACGAAGTATAGAAAATAGCCTGTCCAAAGAGAAACAACGTTTACAGTCGCAATTTCAGATGCAAAGTGAAGCGATTAAAAGTGAGACTGCACGCATTAATATAGAAAAAGCGACTAAGCGTACTCAAGCCAGTAACTTACCGTTTAGCCAGTCCTCACAAAACGCTATTGATAACAATATTAGCGAAATAGCCAGCTTACGTAAAACGCTTAAAGACCATCAAATTCAGCTAAAAGAAGCACAGGCAGAAAAGATTGATATAAAGGATGAGACAGATAGCCAATTAAACCAACAACGTCGCATTAATGACACTATTAACCAGCATCAAGACAATAAGGTACATCTAGAATCTTTGGTACAGGGTGATACCTTGTTCAGCTTTTTAATCCAAAGTGAAGCAAACGACAAGTCGTATCATGCCGTTCACCAAATACGTAAAACAATTAATCCTGCATTGTTAAATCGAGCAGATTTAAATCCTGATTGGCTGGTAGATGACGAGGAGTCTAATGTCGTTGATAGCGTGCATACCGGTTTGTACGGCTTAAGATTGAATACTAGCGCTATACCCAGCTCAGATATCCGTACTCATGCTGACATTGCTCAAGACATACTCAGCCATGAGCAACAGATAGACTCAAGCAATGCTGAGTTGGCTGAACTAGAAAATACACTCAATAAGCTAAATAAACGTAAAAAACAAAATGAGCAAGAGTTTACTCAATCACAGCTTGCTGAGCAAAAAACAGAAAACGAGATTGAAGCTTTAGAAGATCATGGGCGCTATTTGCTTATTCAGGCAGAAGAGGAAAGGCAAAAGCGTTTATCTGAGATACAAAGTCAAATACAGACGCTGGATGACCAGCTAACGACTAACCATACAAAACTGGACGCTCTAAACCTAGAAGAGCAAAGTCAGTTAAGTGCATTAAATGAAGCTTATACGGTTGATAGTGATCAATTAAATCAAGAAAAGCAGGCGTGTTTAGATGATTTAACAATTCAATTGGATAAAGCCAAAGCAGAGTATGAAACCCGCTTAGCTGAAGCGACGATGCGTAAAAACCAAGCAGTCGAAAACGAAGGCTATGACCCTAGTATTCTAAATAGCATACATGCTGATATCGAGATTTTAGACTCAAAGCTTTTGACTGCTGAACAAGCAAAGCGTCGCATTGATGATTATAATATATTTCTTGAAAATGAATATGCAGAGTTAGCAGCGCTTGAAAGCCAAAAAAATGAGCTAGAGACAAGCCTGATTGTACAGCAACATGTTTATGAGCAATATGCTAGTGAGACCCGACATTTACTCAATGAGTTACAAGCAAAGATAACTAAGACTGCCGAAAGACTGAGTGTGCTAGAGGCAGATAAACTCAATCTAACCTCGCACCTTAAAAAGCTAGAGCTAACGTTAAACTCTGCTTTAATCGATGTGAATACTAGTTTATCACCTGCTAATGCACCTGAAGTAGAGAACCATTTACTTGCAGAAGATGTGCATTTGCAAACAGAGCGTATCTTACGCAGTATGCAAAGTCACATAGAGCGGGCAGACACCACCATAAAGCAAGGGGTTAAGCTGGTTGATACCATCAAAAAACCCTTCTTTGATAATGAGTCGATGTTTCAAGCGTTACTGTCTCAATCTGACATTATGGGTAGAACGACAGAAATTAACTGGTTTTTACAGTCCAGATTTTTTATGGACTATATGAACAACGAACACGAAAGTAAAAAAGAGATGATCGTTGGGCATTATATTGTGGAAGCTGAGAAAATAAATAATTTTAAACATGACTTAGATAACGCCGATAATAATTTAAATAAATTTACTCGAAATATTAATAAAAACTGCTCCGATATTTGTGACAACTTAAATGCCTTAGCAATCGAAGAGTTTAAGATGAGTATCAGTTCAAGCATAAAAGATAACGAGTGGTATAAAGTGCTCGATGACTTTTCTGAAGCATATGATAATTGGCGGGGCTCTGAGCGCATTCATCACCCTATGCCAAGTGAGTATTTACTTGCCAGCCTAGATAAAGTGCAGCACTTTATTGGGCAGAATAAATTGAATGTTAAATTTGCCCAGCAGTTCTCAATGGATCTGATGGTCAAGCAACATGGTCAAGCGCCAAGAACTGCAACGAAAACCAATTCATTTAAAGCATTGTCATCTAACGGTACCATGCGTATAGCTCAACTTATTATTTACTTGTCTTTACTATCTATGATTTCAACGGCTACTAATACTGAGCTCAAGCTATTTATTGATGAAATCGGTGTGCTTGATCCACAAAATACTCAAGAACTATTAGAGCTGCTTAAGAGCCAGAAAGTCTCTGCTATGTGCGCCGCGCCTCAAGTTGTTGATGATGCAGTTATTCCTTTATTCACTAATAACATTGCCTGTAGTCGTGATAAAAGTAATACCTATAGACTGTCTCAAACCGATGACTTATCCTCCCTAACTCAAGAAGCCACTATGGAAGCTCACGGAGTCTTTGACTTATGATTGAGATGACGATTGCTAGAAAACTCTTACAAAACAAGTTTATTTGTCTCATTACGGACGAGGAGGGTTATCACTGGTTAAAAATGCCTGATAATTTTGAGCGCATGACAGCTATTCTAGAGCCACTAGGCATGAGGTTAACCACCTTTAGTGAAGGTGAGGTCTTTGCTGGTATCAACATTGCCGTAGATGAGACGGATAAAAAAAGAGTCGTCAAAGAATTCGAAGATATTCATTACAATATTTATCCCATCATCGATATATTGACAGCGCTGGCTAGTGCTGATGAAGATGGGGACACCCTATATATGGGGAAAATAATAAAGCAGGATAAGTTGGTAATCACCGTTAACGATAATCAAGAGTTTGCAACACGCTTAAAAAAATTGGCAGAGTTTACCAATAGTGTTAATAAACCCAACGATGAGCAAGTGGGAGCGTTACTTAACAAACTACAAAAAGATGAACTTCTTTACTTGGTTAATCCTGAGAAAAAGGTATACCGAGTAACGGGAAAGATGGAGTACATCAATCGTATTATTGAGTTTATCAATGAGAATTACTTAGAAAAGGAGAGTGAAACACACACTCAACAGGGACTTGATCTATGAGCCGTGGTGGACAGTTAACTGAGGACAAAATTCGCGATTTAGGCCGAGCGACCGAAAGCCGCGCCGACTTGCTATTACAAGCTTATCTGTCTGAGTTATCTATTGAGGACAGTCAATCAACCAAGCATTATCGGACGCTACGTGATTGCGGTGTCATCCAAGAAGGTCTAGATGCCATAACGATTAGTAAAGAGATGAGACGCATCTTCGATGTTATGGCAAAAAAATCCCATCGTTTGCATGTAATGCCTGATATAGAAGAGTGGAAACGCAATATAGAGCATTATAGTAAACTTGCACTAAATGCATCATACGAAGTGGATGAGGCGAGTAATGAGCAAGGTTTTTTAGACACTATCGAAGATTATAGTTATGAATTGGCTGATGCGCTTATCCAAGAGATGGCGAGTATAGAGTTCACGATTAATTCAGAATTAAACAACACGTTTAACCTGAAATCAAAACGCATCATACTAGATACACTCACACAAAAAATAAAGTCACAAATAGAAAAGGTGCAAAGCCTTAGCCGAGAAGAGTTGCATAAATGCCATGCCGGTAACTATAAAGTATCTATGATACTAGACAACCTTCTTTTTGGTACTATCGACCAATGTATTAAAGAGTTAACGATTAGTCTAGATAAAACCGTCATTCTTATTGATAAGTTAAAGAAAGAACAAACACGTCAAAACGAGATGTTATGGCGACTTCATCGGCATATCCGTAACGGCCAATATAATCCTAAAGATGTGGTATTAAGTTTTGATGACTTGGTATCTCATAACTTAGCCTTTGGTGGCATGGCAGTTGAGACTCAGCTAACCAATGTTGATGTAGAGGAGGATAAGTTCCTACTGCTTGGCTTACTTGATAAGATGTCACCACCTAAACGCACACTCAAAGATAGTGTGAGTAATCATTATGATGATCCCTTATTACACGTCGATGATGATAATACGAGTAAGCCACTACTGAGTGAAGAACAACGCTGGGCGTATGACTTCATGAAATATAACAATACGAATGATATAAATAAGAATCTGTCTGTCAGACAATTTTGGGAGCGGTTTGAAGTCAATCGTATTATCAAATTCAAATCGTTTTTAGCCTTAGTTATGCATATTTGTAAAAGCAATTTTAGGGACGATGCCATCGTGCATACCAAAGAGGGTTATCAATGGAAACTGTACCTTAAGACCAAGACACCATCAGAGCTTTGTAATACCATACGTATTTTCGATGCGCGCTATATAAGATATAAAGTAGCAGATAATGAACCTAGTTTGGATAAGGTATGGAGATGATATGGAGCCAAGACTTGCTAATAAGTTAGCTCAAAAACGAACATTGAAAACCTTACGTGATGGTTTGCTCAAACGCACGAAGGTATTCACGTACCGTAATGAAGACAATATTTTTTATATGTTGTGTCAGTATGATAAGACGATTGGATATTCAGCAGGCAAAAAGATATACCTTTCTGATATAGGTTGGCAAAGCATTATTAATTTAGTGGAAGCTGGAACGGGCTTTAACCTTATTTCAGATGATATTGAAGATTTATCCCAAAAAGGACGATTAGAAAATAGTACGATAATGGTTGACGAGAAAATATTGAGTAGATCGCCAACACAGGGGTTTCTTCTATGTCGCTTATTAGGTAGTGCAGAGACGCTAAGTCAGACAACAGACCACTTCGCTAATCAATCAACACCATTACGGTCTTATTTAGGTGTGCATATAAACCATATTTCAAATTGGGACATAGATACAATTGTAGTGATTGAAAACTTTGCATCTTTTACTGAGTTCACTGACTCTCATTTAAGCTCAATAGAGGGTGTAAGCAATAATGGAATTGTATTACTTATCTACAGAGGACACGATGATAAAAACATCTATAGTGTCGCAACAGAGATATCACGCTTAAGCTGTCCTAAATATATCTTTGCGGATTATGATTTAGCAGGCTTGCAATTGGCCGAAGTTATTGCTGAACGTATCAAAGCCGCAGGCTATATTTTGCCCAAAAAGGCTAGGCACAATCAGAGCTTATTAAAGCTAAATAAAATAGCGGAGCGTGAAAAACAGTCTGCTACTACTATTAAGGACTCAGTATTACAGCCATATATGAATGATATGAAAGATAGGTTTCTGGCGGTCACTCAAGAGGCTTTGATGGCGCACGAGGTGAAGCTTGAGATTGTGAGTAGAGAATAATTGGCTCTTTAAGAAAAGCATAAGTTTAAACAGTCCACCTAACTAATCCATCTAAAGCTCTCATAGCCTTGAGTCACTAAGGGTACGGAGTTACTTAAACTCTAAGCTGATAGTTCTAATAGCTTTATAACGCTATTGAATTGTTCGATATACTTCTACACATGAGATATATTCATTTTTTATTAATTAAGGTTGAATATTTTAATTATATTGAGCTTTTACATTAACTGAGTTCAGATACTAAAGCAAATAAAGTATTGGCTATACTATTGTAATGACGGAAATTCAAATAATGGCAGTCGCGACTTTGCACCAATATAAACCACGGGGCACAATTTTTTTATTCAGTTCCTCATTTTAGAACGAAGATCTTGGGAACTACCTACGTGAGATGGAAAGAGTTATATTATCTCTAATAAGATAGGAGATTAAAGGCCTCGTATAGTTTATACATAGTTTGAAAAAGTGAGATTTTTCCGAAGTTCCCGAAGTTCCCAGTATATTTATGCGTAATGTAAGTACTGATATCTATAAAGTCCTTTTATAGAAATAGATACGAAATCGGTAATCTATATACAAATGTTATTATAGGTCATCGTCATAAAAGAGTTCGGGCTACTGTAATAGATAATAATAAAAAGATATTATGGAAACAAGAATAGGGAAGAAGGCATGGTTACCGTGATACAAAGATCTAAAATTAAAACAATTATTTCGGATAGCAAAAATGATTCTCCAAGATATAATCTTAGAGAATCAAAAAATTAAGTGCTTATACTGTATTAGTATTTACTAGTGATTAACTTAACAGTATATTAAACACTGCCTTAAGATATATCAAATATCATAGCGCATGATTTGACCTCTAACAGCATGAGCGCGACCAATTTTAATATGTTTATTGTTAAGCTTCAAAGTAACTCGTTTTGGTTCATTGTACTTGACTAAGTCGTGGTCTTTTAGAACATTAAGGACTTGTTGTTTGCTATAAGGAAGGCATATTTCTTCGAATGTTTCGGTGCCAAAAAGATAGAGGTCATCATCCGATTTATAATAGCCAGATTGTTTATTGATTTTTTGCCTACAGTTACCAACAATCTGGAAACGACTACCTGCATATTTTTCCAGATAACCAGCAATCTGACCAATTATTTTTCGGTCTTCTTGTTTGCCATCATGCCCATAATTATCAATCCAGTTGTCAAAGCATATTTTTGCTGCAGTCGAGGCTTGTCCATCCTGCCAACCTGTAATGCCGGCTTTTGTAGCTAGCTCGCCAGCAGCAGCAACAACTGCAAACCGTTTGCCAACTCTGTAAGCCTGAGATTTAACATGACTGTAATCATGCATAAATTTTTCAATTATGTGGTTTGCTTCGGTGATTACTGAATCTTTATTTAGAGTAATATAATTTAGCCAACTAGTACCAGCAGTCCCATAATACTGATTCGTTAGTTTTGTCAATATATCTGCTTGTTTTTCAGGGGTAGTGGCTAAAACCAAACTATCGAAAATACCTAAATTTTTTCCTGCGTCAGCATCAATATGACATAACCGGACTTCCATACCAGGGTTATGTCGTTTATTAGAGTGCCTGAGCATAGACTGTAGTGTTTCTTCACCGCTTGATAAAAGTAAGATTCGCCAAGTTTGCACGACTCTATTACCTCCATCAGCGGTACTCCTGCTTTTACCCATTCCATTTGAAAGCATATAAAATATGTCCTCTAATGAGTTTTTCTCAGCCTGACTAATTTCATCCATAATTAAAATACCATCGTTGCACATAGCTGCTAAGTATTCAGCGGCATTTTTAGTTGTATTCCAGTTTTTAACATAGTCTCTTTTGCCCCAAACGCTAGCTGCTACGTATAAACTAAGTGATTTTCCAATACTAGATTTACCTAGCATATGAAAGCCACCGCCTTCGATATCTAAGATTTTGAGTAGTGGACCAGTAAATGCACAGCTGATAGCAAAATTTAATCTACTTTGAACACCTAGTGGAGAGCACAAATTTTCTTGCCACTCTTCTAGAGTACCTTTTTGACTATATCCGTGATTTAATGAGCTCTCTGGTTGATAAATGATTTTTTCATTTGTTTTTCCATAGACTCTATCAGGCGTAACAAAAACGTTGTCATGCCATCCAACCTTATTAGTAAAAACAAACAAGCTTTCAATTGGATGATTGTTTAGGTAAAAGTCTAAAGCATCTTGTAAATTCTTTTTCGTTGATACAACTAAACCTCTTCGAGCCACCTCCCTACGATACTTACGACTATCACTCTGTATTAATTCTATCGGTACTGACCAAGTGTGCAACGTATTTGATTTGTCTAACCACTCTAAAACTATACCCCATTGTGAATGGTCAACATTTCGACTACGAGCTACGACTTTGATAGGGGAGCAAATCTTTTCTCTCTTAGGCTTCGATCCATTTTTATTGTCAACAATATAGTACAAGCCATCGATACATTGCTTGATGTACCCTTTATCATATTTCATAGCTAGCGTACTAAGATTATCTTCTGCTACAATAGCAGAAGATGATTTACGAAGATCATCTGTCAGTAACGTTTGATTTACCTGTCCACTTTGCAGAGTGGACAGGTTTTCTTTTGCCGAGTTAACGAGCTCAGCGGCTTCTTCATCTTTATCAAAAGCTATTACACTATCTTGATTGCTCTTAGTCATAATAATCTTTCCTTTGATATATGAACTATATAGTTCATAACTGTAAAACTTCTATTCTCTTTAAAAGAAAATTGAAGGGTGGGTGTTGATACCTTTTCAAACTCCTTTAAGCTAGTAATGAGCTGTAAAAGACTTTTCACATCTATCAAGGTACTCATCAAGATGCCTTTTTCTATAAATGACATGCCCGCCAACCTTACTGTATACAATTCCGTTCGAATTATGGCAGCGCATATACTGTAATGAACTTGGCGACTTTCCAATGTAGCAGGCTGCATAATTTGGAGAGAATGGAGTACTGGCAGGCGCATTTACAACTGCATTTTTCATCGACCTCTTTTCTTCATCAGTGTACTGCGACCATGGTTTTTTCTGAGTCATTTTTATCTCCTGCTAGAAAGCTGTTAATAGATAAATATCAATAAACTATGATAAATCTATATAAATTAAAATAAACTTGCATAAACGTAATATACAACATATAAATACGCTGCGCAATGTATATTCGAAGGAAATAAAAATTAATGAAGAGGAATCGGGAGATACTGGAAAAAGTTGGTTTAATTGTATATATAGTCAGTGAAAAGTAATTTCGATACATCACGCGCTGCTGATATCAGTTTTTCTTGCTTGCTGTACCTACGCAGACAGAGGCTAAAAAAAATTGATATCAGCAATAGCGTAGCGTTTTTAGGATATTTTGACTATACGTAAAAAAACCACCTATTAGGTGGTCGTTATTAAGTTCACTTAAGATTTATTATTGTGAATAATAGTTAGCTGAACCATGTTATTCAGTTGAGCGTTATGTAAGAAGAGTGGTATCTACCATGTGTCTATATTAGTCCATGAATACACCCAGCCAAGAATTTTTATTTTACTTATATCTCTAGCATTGATGATTTCCTCACCAAACTCTTTGTTTTGACTACGAATTAGTAATCCTCCGTCTGGATTTTTATGAAGTATTCTAATACGGTGAACCAATTCATGTTTGAAATAATATGCTCTTCCGTCTTTTATAGTTTGTTTGCTAGTATCTATGGCACATTCAGCCTTGCGACGAATTATAGGAGACATGCTGTCATCCTCTAAAGTAACATAAATTGTCTTATTTATATCCGCACCTGCTACTTCCGCGATATTAGATAAAAAGTTTACTGATTTTCTTTGATTTTCGGTAAGATAGTCTAAGAAATCTGATTCTTTAGGCATGTCTTCAAATATCCCCGTTTCTTTTTCATAGTTTTGTTCCATTTCCTGTTGCATCTCATTAAAACGCTCTTCATTGAATTTATCATATAGTTCCTCTAAGTATCTAATGCTATAAGGAACATTGTTTTTAAGCTTTAACTCATTAAGGTACATATCTCTATTTTCTTTTTTAAGCGCATTTTCCATGTCATCTAGATCATCATAAGTAGCGTAGTAATTATCACCCTCTCTGATCCAGTCTGGATGAACATCAAAAACTTCTGCCAAACGCAACGTATATTCGTGATTGGGCTCAGCGTCACCTGATAGCCATTTGGATACCGTTCCTCGCGATGCACCAATGGCTTTAGATATATCGATTTGTCTTAAGCGTTTCTGCTTCATACGTTCTTTAAGTCGCTCGGACATAGTTGATTCTGAATTAGAATGCATTTAATAACCCCTTGTTTCCTAGTATAGAGAAACATTATAACAGTGTTTCTCTATACTAGGAAACAAGTATTTGATGCATACTTCACTGCGTTTATTTATGCTGTTCACAGTAGATGATTAAATGGCTTGATTTTTTGCTATTAAGTTGACTGTGTTCTATCTTTCTACTAGTTTGAGATAGCGACAGAGATTGTAGAAACATAACAACTGCTAGCAAAATGGTAAATCTAGGGTTCAAACCCTAATAGAATGTGAAGACGTTTTGTTTAGTTTAAACATTCTACCTAAAAACCTCACGACACCCATCGTCGCATTACTCACATCTGCCCTTGAATTGTTCAAGCCGCTGTCTCTACAATCAAAGGCATATTCATTCACAAATATTTAAGTGCTTGGATTTACCTTTTTTATGCCGACAATAAGCCGAGACTGCCATGTATGCGCTCATCGACTGCAACAGCTTTTATGCCAACTGTGAGAAGCTCTTTCGTCCTGATCTAAAGGACAAGCCTGTGGTCGTGTTGTCTAACAATGATGGTTGCGTCGTTGCTCGCTCACCTGAGGCAAAGCTATTGGGTATTAAGATGGGTGTACCGTACTTTCAAGTCAAAGACTTCTGTGAGCACAATAACATCACTGTCTTTAGTTCCAACTACACCCTCTATGCTGATATCTCCCAGCGTGTCATGATGACACTTGAGACCCTCTGTCCAACGGTCGAGGTGTATTCAATCGATGAAGCCTTTTTATACTTAGCTGACTATCCTGCTGCCATGCAAGATCTCAGTGCTTACGGGCATAAGCTTAAAGCCATTGTCGAGATGCACACGGGTATTCCAGTGGGTGTCGGTATTGGCACTACTAAGACCATGGCAAAGCTTGCCAATCATGCGGCTAAGACGTATCCCGCCACCAAAGGCGTCTGCGTGTTAGATAATATCAGATGGATACGCCGCATCATGCAGATAACCGATGTCGGTGAGTTATGGGGTGTGGGTCGTCGTTATAAGGTTAGGCTCAATGAGATGGGTATCCATACCGTCTACCAGTTAGCCATCTGTGAGCCTGGAAAGATAAGGCAACACTTCGGCGTGGTACTCGAGCGCACCTGCTTAGAGCTAAACGGTCAGTCCTGTCTGGGTATTGACAGCATAGCGCCCAAAAAGCAAATCATCTCCTCACGCTCTTTCTCTGAGCGTATCATAGATCAGCAAGCACTTAGTGAGTCTATCTGTACTCATGTGGCAAAAGCTGCCAGTAAACTACGACAGCAAGACAGCGTCTGTGCTTATATCACGGTCTTTGCTAAGAACAGCCCCTTTAGTAAGAACGAGCCTTATGTCTCTATCTCTGGCGACTATCACTTCATCACGCCTACAGCAGACACCAGAGTGATGGTCACCGCTGCTAGGCAAGTACTAAAGGTTATCTATAAAGAAAAGGTACGCTACGCGAAAGCGGGTGTGATGCTGCTTGGTATTTGCCAGCATGATGAGGTACAGCTTGATTTGTTTGCAGAAGACAAAGCAGCTAGTGAGGATAAAAAGAAAAGCACAGAAGTCACTGCCATCATGGATGCGCTCAATAAAAAGTACGGACAGAACAGCAATCAGCAAGCGGCGGTGTTTATCGCTAGTGAAGGTATTAAAGGTAAGCAGTCGTGGCAGATGAGCCGTAATATGCTATCGCCATGCTATACCACCAATATCAATCAGTTGCCTAAGGTGCATTAGATGACGGTCAAAATAATTGGTAAGCTCACCAATGAAGGTGAAACAGTATTACTGTCGTTGTACAGTGATAAGGTCAAAGCGGGCTTTCCAAGCCCAGCCACTGACTATGTGCAAAACTGTATTGATTTAAACACACTGCTCATACGCCATCCTGCATCGACATATTTGGTTGAAGTGGAAGGGGACAGTATGGTCAATATCGGCATCTACCCCAATGACATCTTAATCGTTGATCGCTCACTGACAGCCTGTCATAAAGACATTGTGATTGCGCTGATAGATGATGGCTTTACGGCTAAGCAATTGATACTGGGTGAGCACATCATACTGAGAGCGCATAATGAGAATTATGCTGATATTGTGGTTAAAGGGTCGCTTGAATTGTTCGGTGTGGTAGCGAGCAGCATTAGACGGTTTAAGCGGTGAGGGTAGAGTGATAAGTACGGTCAGATTTATAGCAGATAACACAGTAGTAACGAGCATTATTAACGTCAATCAAGGGAGCAAAGCAATGACTGATAAAACAGAGCAAAGTGAATCTAGTGATTTGGTACAAGGATGGGTAGACAGATCAGCACTAAACGCCATACAAATGAGCGAGGATGAGAACTACCGTCAGCTGGTGTCTGCAAGAGCAACGAATTGGGGTAAGGATATTCGGGAGAGGTCAGATCAGCGGATCAGACAGTCACAAGCGCCGCATTTAGAGATATAGTTGTTTATATGAATAGTGGATTTAAAAGATTAAACCATTAGTGCCTTTATAATGTCCAATTAATACCTAACGTTTCTTTTGATAGTAAGGTTAAGTCGGAAAAGCATTCTGTAACGCCTCCAAACCAAATCTGTGGATTGTAGCGGTTGGCTTTGTTTAGCCTCAACATCTTTTTTTCTAGATCATAAACAGCACCTGCAGTGCCTTTTAATTCAAGTAGTGAGTCATAACGATAAGGCATTTGACCACCACTAAATCTAGATTTCACACTGTTTGAGGTAATGCCTATCTTAAAAAACAATTCGTTATTGCCTTCGCAGACAATTAAATAAAAAATAGCGGTTCCATTATTCTTACGTTCACACTGATTAATAAAGTCAGTTCTGGTCCATCCTCCTGATTTTTCCTTACCACATTCAGGACAGCCATGGCCATTTAAGTGTCTTTTACCTTTCTGTGTAAAGGAGCCGTGTTTAATGCACTTTATTGTTACGTGCTTGGCTTGGCTTTTAAAGTTTAAGTCCTGGTCATAAATATAGTTTCCTTCATGAACCGCTTGAGCTTTTGTTATAAAATTAGCAGCTCTTGCACGCCTATCACACTCTTTACACCCACCATATTTACTATCCAAATGCATGGTTGGGTTTGTAATGAATTCTGTTTTACAGATATTGCACTTTAAGTGTAAGTCAAAAAACTTAGGGTTTTTCTCTTCTTTCGAGTAATCAAAACGTTTCCCCCATTGTTTGTTGGCTTTTCTTAAATATATTATGCTCGCCTCACAAATCCAGCAAACAGGAGAGGCATTCGGTATATGCTTTGAAGCTTCTCTACCTTGGTCACAGTTATTACATATGGCTTGCGGTATCTCAACTTGTATTAAGGTATCGTTATGCTGAGTCATTGCGTCATGTCCTAACATATCTATTTACAATATTAAAAAATAATCTATCCATTCTCCATCAACCAATCTATCAGACTCTATACAGAAGGGAACGACCCAAAGTCGTAGGCTTTTATCTAGCCTAAAGTAAGGCATGGGTAGGATAAACTTCTCGTGCTTAGGATAAATCAGCATCAAATCACCACTGCCAGATAGGTACTTATGCCCGTAGGCAAACATTTGATAAATATCATTTTGGCTCAGATCAAAGTTTTTTTCGCCATTAGAGCTATCAATTAACTTCCATTTTGTGTCCATTACGTAACGATTCTCACCCTGATGAGTAATCAGTAAGTCAGGTTTTAAATAGAAGCGGTTTTTATCTGTATCAGATAGTTTATCTCCAGCTTCAATCATATACCTGCTAGAGGCTTGAGTTTTAAGCTGCCATGGAAACTTAACCATTTTTTTCAGACAAGCAGCAACGTGTTCTTCGAATAAGCGTTCCATTGGAAACAGTAAAGAGATACCTCTGTATGAGCCTTTTTGGAAGTGAGGGTTCATTTTTTCCAAAATGAGCTCGCACCAAGGCTTGATAGCCTGATAGTTATGTAGGGTTTTGCTGTTCGACCATTTAGCCATTAGCTTCATAGGGTTAGCAAGGCTTTTAACTGGGCTTAAAATATGCGATAGCTCATTTGCTAGACGCCAGTTTTCAGGACTACGACAGTTATCTTGAATGTAATCTAGTGCAGTCTTTATAAGACGATTTTCTAAACGATTGGGATGGTAGATATCGTGTCTTATATGGAACAGGTGCGCACGCTCAGCAGGTTGACGCTGCTGAGCAGTTACATTTAACTGACCACGTATGAACTTACTTTCCTCTTCGACTCTTAGATAGTCAAAGCGCAAGCCTGAAGCAACCAATCCGTTTAGTTGGGTTAAGAATTGATGATAAATCCATTCATGTATGGGCAAGTTCATGCGTGTGAGCTGAGCTGCATGAACTTCTTTGTAGGGGAGGTTCAGCGCTGAGCACAGCATCTTACATAATACAGCTCTACCATTCTGTGGGTCATACTCTGAATTACTTATCTTAGGTAATACTTCTATACCCTCACCAGCAGGGCTCTGCAGATACCCTACATAAGAGTGCAGCCTCAGGCGGTCAGATTTTTCAAAGCTAATAAATCTACCAGAATTTGGCTGCTCGCTTAAGCTCACTAGCCACTTAAAAGTATCGGGTTTTATGACCGCTACATCTGGGGTAGGACTAACCGAGGTGTCAGTAGTGAGCCTCGCGTATTCTCTGACCTGAATATGTTTTAGCATTACTCAGCCTGTAGATCAGCAGGGATAATCCCTGCATAGGCTTTGGCACGATTAAAAGCCTCATTATTGATACGATAACGTCTATCCATAATTTGGTCAGTCACACTATCATGAAACAGCGATTTAACATCGGGTGTTAAGTTATCAACTTGAATGAATCTATCATTGCTATCTTTTGCAGGGTCATTAAGCACCCAGCCAATACGCTCCCAATCTGAGAAGAAATACTCCTGTAATAAAGGAATAATACGGTTCTCAAATATATTGGCAAGCTCTTCTGCTCTTTCCTCATCTGATTGTAGGTCCATAAGTGACCAGAAGTAAGCATGACCTATGGTGTGCTCTCGATCTAATAATACTTCGATACGTTGATTTATCACTTCAAGTATTTCAGAAACTGGAACATTATGAACGTTAACTTCCTTCAAGTGCGAAGGTTCTGGTAGCAACTCAATGAATTCAAACCTGCGGCGGAGTGCGAAGTCAATTTGCGCCAACGATTTATCCGCAGTGTTCATCGTACCAAGTACGTATAGGTTTGAGGGTACTGAAAACTTCTCCTTAGAATAGGGCAACGTAACTTCGCGTGCATCGCTCCCGTCTTTACGTTTATCAGGTTCTAATAGTGTGATGAGCTCACCAAATATACGCGAAATATTACCTCTGTTTATCTCATCGATTATGATTAAATGAGGTTTATTAACTGCGCTTTCAGTTGAATGAACAGTAAGTAGCTCTTTAAGTTTGTCTCGGTTAATCGTACTGTCTTTAAGGTTATACAAAGTCATTTGAGACAGGGATTTTTCAAACAGTTTTTCTTTAGGAAGGCTTGTTTCATATACTCGTAGCCATTTAACCTTTCTTGACTGTTGATAGCCAATACGATCAGACAAGTCTAGGAATTCATAATTTCCAGTTACCTCTGCTATTGCACGAAATTTATGATTACCATCGGAGATAATTACTAGGTCACCAGTTTTAATGACGTTCTTAAAGCTATTAACGGCAGTTGCTAGATAATTGTAAGGGTCATCCGCAAGAGAGATGTTACGGGTCGACTCAAACTTTGAAACGACCTGCTTTCTATTTTCACACCCTGTAAAGTTAATATCTTCGCCCCAGCCAAGAAGGATATAGTTATTCTCAATACACTCATTGAAAATATCTTCACCCTCATCTTCTAGTGTATTACCAAGGGACAACTTCCAAATTTTCTTACCATCAATATTAACTGACTGCGTTGATCCAGTTCTTTCTTTCGCATTGGTATCGGCCAAACTGCATATACTCTTAAAGATACCTGGTATAACGTCATAGCTGATTATTGATTGATTGTCAGGTCCTTTATTCACGGTAGGTCTAATGCCCTCAACAAAGTCTTCATAGGCAAAGCTTTGATGAAAGGTTGTGAATGCAATGCGCCCTTTGCTAGTTAGCTCATCATACTTTTGCTTCAGCAGGATACGCTTTTCATCATCTGCTAGGTCTTTAAGTACCAATGCTTGATACCATTCGGGATCAACACACTCTACAGCAAGTTCTGTCGTTTTATAAGTTTTACCTGTACCAGGAGGACCGTATAAGATACGGTTTAAAGGTTGTGGTATATAATCGTCATCGATCTCATATTCAGTACTTTTGGATGAAACAGTATGAGAGGTTTTAGCTTTATTTTTATTTAATAGCCATGCTTCATACGAAATTTCATAGAAAGTTTGATCGGTTTTCGAGGCTACGTTATGCATGGTTTCTTGATAATTATGCCAACCGTCTTTAGGGGCATCAATGCTCTTAGAGATGAGCCAAGGACGAGTTTGACTATCAACAGGCAAGTAATTTGATGGGTCTATGTAAAATAAATTTTGGGTAAGTTTAGTGAAAGCGGTACCAGGAATCTGCATGGCAGAGTCGAATAAATCCCCATCAACATTACGATCACGTGCTTGGTGAAATATCTTCCAAAGCATAGGGATATACTCAGGCTTTCTTATATAACCGTATGGAAACATCCATACTTTCTGTGGGTTTGATCTAGGCAAACCATTTAAATCAGTTGGTATAAGACTTTGTAATTCTAGCTTAGTAAGTAACCTAGTAAGAGTTCGAAGGCTTCGAGCTTCGCCGTATTTCATTATTAATGAAAAGAATGAGAAGGGGTCCATGACCTTAACTTTACTTTTCTCATTTTTTAATAACTGATCCTGAAGGCCATTATTTACCCCAATCTCTATGAGGATATCGACTAAATCCTCTTGCTTGTCTTCAAAGTCAACTAGCCAATCCGAAATTGCTTTGAAGGCTGGTATCCAAGTAAATTCATATTGTTTATTTTGACTTAATGTCATCTCCATATCTTTATAGTTGTTGTCCACAAAGTTTAAATCTTTCATCGCCTCTACCAGCTCATCTCGCATTGTCCACTCAAAAAAATTGCTAGAGTCATATCTGCCAGTCATGACTATTCGCCAATAGATTTGACTACCGTCATTACTGACGATTTGGAATCTATTAAGCTCTTTTTGGACTTGCTTGCCGAACTGGGTGATAGCGCCGTTGAAAGTATTGTGATGCAGCTCGTATTTATCGCCAAGAGCTTTGCAGGTGGATTTATGTTCAGGTTCTAAATAAAAAGCTATTAAGGCGTCTATGTAGCTGCGCTTCAATATGTCTTTGTTAGACAGTACTTGCTTCCATTCATCTTTGGTAACAAAGGTTGGGGATTCGTAGTCGCCCTCTGTGACTGTTATTATTTCCATTGATAATTCCGTTAGTATTTAATAGTTTATAGTGAAAGTTGATATTGTTTATTAAGGATGTATTAGACTAGATTGAGCTATATAGAACTGACTCATTATCACGTAGTCGATACAATCTTCATGTGCTTCACCCAAATGCGGTTTGAAGGCTAAACTGCTTTAGGTGTTTAATAGCTGATCTCTTAAATATTAAGAAAACTTAGGATGTAGTAGTAACTCAGGTACTCCATTAGAGCTGACATAGACCACGGCATTTTGGCTGAAGTGACAACACAGTTTGAGGCTGGTTTCTTCATCTATCGGATAAGTAAAGAAGCTGTCTTCTCGCCACTTACCATCCTTACCTATACCGTAGCCGTCAGTCACATTTAGACCTAGTTTAAGTAGTTTTTCTTTCAAGGTTTGATTAGCTTTTTGGTTGTCTTCAACCGTAAGCTCTTCTCCTAACGGGTTCCAAGCCGTAATAAATAACCCGCCGGCAGGAGCGAATTGCTGCAAAAGAGAGGCAGCTTTTGAGGAAAGCTCACCAATATTAAAAAAGGTGTCGCGAAAGTGATAATCGGTTTGATGATAAGCTTCTATAAGGGAAGGATCTAACATAGCTTGCTCGCTAAAATAATAGTTTAAGTCGTTAATGAAAATACAAAGCGATAGTCACTTCATAACCACCTTGCCAGCCGCACCATCCATGCGATAGTTTTTAATGTCACCAGCGATAACTAAGTTAATGGCTTTTTCGATTTCATCTAGAGGAACGTTGAACCATTCGGTTACCTTGTAAAGATTATCATCTACTGCTTTTAAGGATACTTTCACTCTTTGATCATAGAAGAAGGCATGCAAGACACTTTCCACACTACGAGCATTGGCATCATAGACTTGCCATTCAGCTATGATATCTACGGGCTGTTGCAAGAAAGCGGTATCCTTAATTGAGTGCTTAGTGCGCGCTTCTCCTGTAAGGGTTGAGAAGCCAATTTTGTGCAGATGTTTATAATGCGCTAAATCACTTGGGGTCTCAGTCAGCTTAGCAACATAAATGACACCGGTAAGTTGTCGCTCGTCCCCAAAGTTTTTGGCGAGCTCATCATCCATCCAGTCAGGATCAGTAATTAATAGCTGATAGCTGTTTTCGTATTTATATTGAGCAGTAGCCAATGAATGTGTGAGCATATTGGACTCTGTACCATTAGAAAATATTAAGCGTAATCTCTCTTGGCTACGGGTATTCTTTCTGGCCTCTGCTTTATAAATATTAGCCACATAGCAAAGCATGCCGTTTAAAACAAATACGCTGCCAATGTTGATATCTTTCACTGATGAAAAGTTGGTTTTAGTAAAAGCACCCGTTTGAATGGCTTTAGATATACGCTCAAAGGTTGCCTCAAACTTATAAAAGTCCTTACACTCAAACCGGCTGGCTATATCTTCGTCATTATATTGATCATAGCTGGCACGTGTATTAGCCTTATGATCACTGATTAGGATTTCAGAGTGAATATTGTCAAAAATCCCTAGGTCATCACTGTTAAAAATATCATCTAGACTATTAATCACAGGAGGCTCGCTAACAGCCTCAACTACCGGCTCAGCTTTTTCAGTGCCAGCGCTATTTGTCTTTTCAGACTCACTGTTCTTATTACTTATACTTTTGTCTGAGAGGGTCGGTTTGTCGTCAGATAGGGTAGAGGCCGCCCTTTGAGCAGTTAATAAACCATGTCTATCTAAAGCTAGCAGTTCTTGCGAGTTTGCGTGGTTGGTTTGTATGGTCGCTAACAGGCGAGCTTGTATCTTTTCATTAATGTCGCTGGCACTGCTACTAGGCACGTGTCCCTGTTGATCGATAAAAAGGTTGATAGTGTCAAACTGCTGCGCTAAAACACTATTAGTATCTGTGCTTTTGGTAGTAGGCTTAATATCATCAAGTAGACCAGTACTGTCATTGATAAAAATATCGTCTAGCGTTTTGTAATCACGACTTTGATAGATCTCATCGAGTTTAATCATGACTATTGGCTTCTCGCTTGGCTTTTTGGTTTCTGACATAAGTGATAACCTCAGCCATACGTCGCTCGATAGCGTCCTCTGAGTTTTTACTAGGTTGACGATTTTTATTTTTCATAAATGCAACGATCTTTGGCCACATCAGGACCGCTTCTTCCTCAGTAACAGTAGAACGGCTGGCATGCACAACGTCATTAATGGTTTGCAATACTTCTTTGTCCACTGTCCTAGAGAGAACTTCATACGCATCATGAAAGGGGTTGACGGAGCGCACAAGATCGATAGGAAGGTTATTTACGTTGACAAATTTACTGCCAACCTTCACAAAGCCGTTGCTAGGGTTCGAGTCGTTGCTACTGCTTGATTTGGCGTTAGGGTTGTAAATTTTTGCGTCAGCTGGCAGGTGGCGCTCTTTGATAATGTCACTTTCATTGAGCTGACCTTTCCGTTCAGCGTTTAGAGTGGCGATATCGACATATTCAGTGCCTTGCTTAACGAAAAATCGTTCATTTTCGATGATGGCATCTTCAGGAATATCCTTACCCTCAACCACGCCACCTTGGCGGTTGATAGCCATATACTGCATGACACCTTCTTGCACTTGCCGTACTTCATTGGTATCCAGCGCTGGGTATTTACTACGAATAATACTTGGAATAACGGTATCTGATACGGCTTCTGTTTCTACGTTATTGGTCTCAGCAGCGATATACTTTTTTATGTTCTCTGTATTTTGGGCTAACTGCGCCAATATCTCATCACGGTCTTGGTTGAGTATCTTCATGACTCGATCGGAGGGAGGGTTTACTGTATCGTCAATGACAATGGTACCTGCCGGCAAGTCGGCCTTGCCTAATATATCCAGCTCACTACGACGTTTAAAGTTGATGTTAGGTTTGAGCACTTGCTCCATTAGTAGTGATAAAGTAATGGCTTTTAATAAGTCATTAACAGAGCTTGTGACTTCAGATTTATCAGCTTCTGGCTCAGCGATTAGATTGGTAAATTGAGCATGGTGTTTGCCCTTGCTATCGCGTGTTGAGCGGCCAATAATCTGCACCACCTCGGTCAGAGAGCCTCGATAGCCAATGGTCAATACGTGTTCGCAATACTCCCAGTCAAAGCCTTCTTTTGCCATGCCAAGAGCAATAATGATATCCATCTGATCGCGAGAGGTAATATCGGCTAAATAAGCCTGAGTATTCGCCCGCATAGCGTCATCAGTCACTAGATCTGCGAGTAGCAATTGCTTACCGTCATGTGCGCGTATTGTCATAACACCAGTAATATCATCACGAGACTCAACTTCACCAATGACATCTATGATACGGCCAACGGTCTCATACTTGTCTGTCTCAGCAGTGAGACTGTTGACGTTAGGAATGTGGATGATGGTTTTTTTGCTGGTATCCAAGCATTCATCTAAGGCATCAAAAAATGATTTTTTATAAAAGTGATAGCCGAGCCCTAATGATTTTAAGTATTCATAACCATTCAGCTGTTCGTAGTAGGTGTAAGTTACCTTATCGAACTTTTCTTCATCGCTATCTGACAAGATAGGTACGGAGTCGCCACGGAAGTAGGAGCCGGTCATCGCTACAATGTGTGCGCTAGTCTGCGTCATAATGCCATCTAGTATGGCACCCAAGCGATTAGAGTCATCCGCTGACACGTGATGGAACTCATCAATACCGATTAGCACATCGTTAAATAGCTCAATACTGCCGCCATCTTCAATCACTTTGTCAAAACCATATCGAAAGCTATGATGGGTGCAGACTAATACTTGGGGTAGGGCGCTGTCATCTACATCTTGGGTAATAAACTCTGAGAATATCGCAGTCTTGCGCGTATCACTTTGGGCGAGACTTAAGCATAAGTTATAACGATCGGCCACTTCCCAATCAGCAAAAAAACCATAGTCACTGAGCGCTGTTGATTTAAAGGATTTACCGATACTCATCTCTGGGACGGCAATAATGACCTTTTTGATACCTTGGTTGATAAGTTTATCCAATGCCAAAAACATCATGGCACGTGACTTACCAGAGGCTGGCGGCGATTTGATGAGCAAATACTGGCTCTTACGCTTTTCAAATGCACGCGCCTGCATTTCACGCATGCCAAACTCGTTGTTCTGTTTACTTTGACCCGTGCGGGCGTAATTTTGATTTAGGATATTAACAGTGGCAGTCATAGTAGATTCATTATAGGTAGAGATGCTTATAAGGCTGTAGCATCGTAAAAATAAAGCTCATTTGTCATAGCAATAGTGTGAAGTTAGTAGACACAAGTTATCGTATTATCATTACGATCAAACTCAGCCTTTTGATCAAAGACACCGTCCATCCAGTGTGATGTCTGACGTGTTTTGAAGTGTTTCCACACGCTTTGCATGTCTGCATTCTTGGCAAACTTCAGGACGTGTGCACCACCTTCTGACTCAGGTCTAAACTTATACTGATACTCTGTTATAGGTTGTTCTCGGTATTTGACACCATCTGCAAATTTAATATGGTATTCAGTATATTCATAATTAGTATGCATGCTGATATCCTTTATGAGTGGGCTATAACCAGGGGCCCATTGAGAGCGCGGAGTTATAGAAAACTCATAAATCTCATCATTTGCATTCGGTTGTGCAAGGGTCTTCATTTTCATCGAGCTATCAATGAATTTATTATGATGTTCATTGATAGAGCTATAAATGGGACCATCACCGATACAGCCATCTTCCATCCATGCAAACAATATAAACATATCGCCTTCAGGAAGATCTTGACCATTTTTGCCTTTTAGCGATATGAGATCACTTTGCGATGCAGCTGATGCTTGACCTGCAGAAAACACGAGTAGGGCAGCAATTGCTGCGCTTGATAAGATTTTGGATAACATAATAGAATGCTCTTTATAAGGGGTTTGATATTGTTTTGGTATGGATGTTAATGCCAAATAAGCTACTTAGCTTTCTTTTTCGTCTTACTTTGCTTTTCCGCTTCGATAAGCTGCTCATAACGTGCCAGTAAATGCGCCAAACGCTCTTCGGTATTGGCAAAGCCTTGCGGGCGATACAGCTTGTCCACCGCGTCGTCTAACGTGCTATGCGCTTGCTTTAAATCATCAGGCATCTTATCAGGGTCATATAACTCTGCTAAAGTCATGCCAGCATTACTAGCACGGGCAAGTAGGATTTCTTCTGCAAGACTTTCAATGTGCTGGTTCTGCTCATCCGTGGCGTCAGGAAAGGGGAAGGTGTTGTAAACGATAGTGCTTGTATAACGGTAACGGCTCTCTAGTCGCCCAGTGACTAAGCGCATCCAGTCGTTGTGGATAAGTGAAGTTAAAATTGCAAAATCGTATATTGTTCCATTGGGAACGATATTGACAAGGTTCGTAGCTATAACTTCATGACTATAAAAACCTATTGGCACATATTGGCGACGTTCAGATGTAACCCCAGGAACTAAGATATAGTTTCCTGACTTGGGTTGTGCTATTTGTCTGAATAGATGTGGGGATTTGGCAAAATCTCTTGTCGATTCTGCTTTGCTTTCTTCTCTAAATACTTTTACCTTATCTAGTCTTGATTTTATCAAAGGGTATTTAGCTAACTTTTCTAAATCGGCATCCTCAAACCATAAGCACCATCTTTGCTCACTATGGAGAAATTCTTTAGCTCCTACAACCTTTTTAATATATTGACTAGAGAATGGTTCGTTTCGTTCAAGTGCCTCCTTCTCATGATTTTCTAATAACAAGAACCCCCCGTCAGTAGGTTTGTTTCCAAATAACATTTTCGGTCTTTTTTGAACTGGGTCTCTTAATCCAATAACAGCAGTATTACTACCTGAGATTAAATAAGGGCTTATGTTATCTACTAATTCGCTATGCCAAACTTTATTAACAAGTTTGTATATAGCTTTATCTCGATGGTTTAATGCAGATAGTCCAATAATTACTACGTGAACGCCAGCATTATGCTTAGCATTATTGCGCCATGGAAAAGATTGGTATGCGAAATTAATATTTAATCCTAATTCGAAAATATCAGGGAATAACATGCCAACTTGTTCGCCTTGGGCAATCGAGTTGGTTGATACCAAGGCAAGCTCAGCATTAGAGTTAGCGATGTATTGCGAACCTTTCCAAAACCATGAGGAAACGTAATCCAGATACTTTAGTGTTTTTTTGCCAAAAACAATTTTCATGTCTTCAGCTTGTTCATCAGTTCTATTGGTTGTGCCCCCAAACGGTGGGTTGCCAATAATATAAATCTCATCACTGCCATTATTTGGACATACTTCATTCCAGTCGAGACGCAAGCTATTGCCATGAATGATATGCCCGCTGTCTTTGAGAGGTAGCATAGGGGTTGATGCACCGAATTCTTGCTCAAACAACACATTCATCTGATGTTCAGCGAGCCAAAGTGATAAATGCGCTATTTGACTGGCAAAGTCGTCATACTCAATACCATATAGATTATCTAAGCTGACTACACTATCAAAGCTTAAACCTAACAAGTTGTCTTTAGAGTTTTTAAGTAAGTCGCGTTGTGCTTTTAATACATCAATCTCTAGTTTACGCAGCTCTTTATAAGCAATGATCAAAAAATTGCCTGATCCGCAAGCTGGGTCAAATACTTTGATTTGGCTGATACGCTTAAGTAGGGTATCTAAGCGCTCGGCTTTATTATTCTTATGGCGATTGTCATAACTTAGCGCTATAACTGTGTCTAGCTCTGTACGTAGCTCATCTAAGAATAAGGGCTGTATGACCTTCATGATATTGCTAACACTGGTGTAATGCTGTCCTAAGCTGCCACGCTGCTCAGGGTCAATCACTGCTTGAAACATGGAGCCAAAAATATCTGGGTTAATCTCGGCCCAGCTCAAACGTGCGCACTCTAGCAAGATACGGCGGGTACGCGCATCGAACTCCGGGATGGCAAAGGGATATTCAAACAAGCTACCGTTGACGTACGGGAAGGCGCTTAGATGGGTGGGTTTGGCATCGCGCTCAGCGCTAGACTCAGGTAAGTTGAGAATGTCAAACAGCTCATATAAGACGCTATCGACATCGCTACCATCTATATTGGTAGTGCCATCGATCACATCATGGAACTGAGCTGGCTTAAAGATACCCGTATCTTCGGCATAAAAGCAGAACAGTAGTCTCGTCAAAAATATATTGAGCGCATGTAAGTCATCAGCAGTATTAAACTCGTTGAGCTTGCGGATGTGGTCAAACAAACGACCCATTTTCTCTGATGCCTGCACATCGGCTGGGTGCTCTGAGTACTCACGCGCACGCTCTAGGCCGGCAAGTGGCAATAAAAAGTGGTAGTTTTTATAAAGATCGGTAAAGTCGCAGTCAAGCGTCTCATCATACTTAGTATCGTTAATCAGTACAGTATTGAAGTCCGTTACCATCATCATGCGGATTTTGTGCTGATTGATGATTGGGCTGTTCATCACCTCAGTTAGTGCTTTAGCAAGGTCTTGACCAGCACCTACAGGCTTAAAGTAGATACGATGCTTATTGGCAACCTCGCCAGCTTCAGGATTGGCGGCAACGTTAAAACGGCTATCGTTCTTTTTAAGTGCCGTTATCGTGGTTTTCGAGACATCGAGTAGCTTTAGAAAATCAAAGATAAAGTCGTCTTGTTTATTCTTATCAATGACTTTGGTGGTTAATTTTTCTAAATCTTCAAAAAACTGGGTTTGGTTAAATGCCATGGAGGTCTCTTTCGATGAATTACGGGTGTAAATTAGCAGGCTAATGTGCAATTATAGCGCTATCTTATCGTATTTGAAGGCTTAAGTGTTCTGAAAAATAGGGTGGATATGGTGTTTTATTGCTTATTAATTTAATACGCTACAAGTTTATCAACAGGGATTAACGATGATAGTGGGTACTGAGTTTCAAGGAGATTCTATTCGTATAGGAATGATCCAGCATGATTGCTACGGAGAAGCATTACGAATCATCATTGACTTTGCTATCGATAAGCATCGCCATGCCGAAAGGGTGGTTGATGTCCGTACAGAACTTAGTGACTTGCGAGATGAGCTGAATAGTTTTGATCATAGAACTTTGCAGTGGTTGCATGATCGTATGGCGGTTGCTTTTCGCATGGACTACTGTCTTAACGCAGATTTATTTACTTATAGTACGCCAGATCCACACACGCCTGCACAGACGGTGTCGTTTTGGCTTGATTTTTTAAGAAAAGAGCTTGCAAGGATGTTTTCTCATCACTTAGAGCTACCCCGATTGATACTTACTGCTGCGGCTTATCCAAACCCTGATAAGCGAGGGATGAAGGCAGAGGATGAGATTTATGAGCTGACTAGACGACTATATCCTGAAATGGAAATGAATCATTCTGAGGGTGAGAAAGGTACAGTCGATCTGTATCAAAGCAAACCCCAATATTAACAACATCACCTGAGAAAAGTGGATTTCATACCTCAGCCTTCTATGCTATACAAGTAATAGTATGTAGGGGTTTTTAGACTTATCAGAGTAAATAAATTAATGGTATATGGAGATGTTATTAATATTTTGAACACCATGGTTTTGGGGTACGTGCCATCTGCTAAGGTATAGTTTAAATTAATATTTGATCTATAGTTAGCTGAATGTAAAACTGTTATGGATTTAAACGCGCTACTGGTATAAATTTTACTTGCGTGCTGCGTTCCTAGAGGCTGCGCAAAATTCATCCCAGTAGCGCTATGACATTTTTAGAGTGTATCGACTACACTCTAGCATTGAACCATTCTTCGCTATCGATGTTAGTTTTAAAACTATACTTTAATAAAAATAAACATCAGATCAAAATTTTTTAAAATTATAATCTCTCAAGCTAATGTCTACGGATTTGACAGCAGAAGTCACTACTCAAAAAATCTATTTACCAAAACTCACAGGTGACGGTTTTATTTTTAGGGTTGTAAGTAGCCCCTCTTTTTTCCATCTCACCCCAGTATTCCATGGTTCGAGTTTGAAAGTTCGGCATAATGGTAGGTATAGTCGCAGTCGGTGCAAACTTTAAAACATTTTCACCACCTGATGACTCAGGTATAAAACTGAATTTATACTCCTCTAGAGGCTGACCGCGATAGGTAACGCCTTTGTTAAAAATAACCCGATATTCAGTGTATGGTTCACCTTTCTTCATTTTTACATCTTTTATCATATTTCGATATTCTGCTAACCATTGCGCCTTCGGCTTTACAAAGTCTCCAGAGGCCTTTTGACCGCTAATACTCTCTATAAATGCTGTGTCTTTAGCAGCAATCTTTTTATAAGGCAGTTTTTCACCAGAACAAGCATCTTCCATCCAACCAAATACATGGACCATATCATTACTTTTATAGCTGCTGACACTTTTAGAAGAGTTAGGAGCAGCTAGGGTAATAGTAGATAGTAAAGTTGCAGTCGCTAATAGAGCCAAAGAATTTATAGATATAGGTGTCATAGTTTCTCCAATAAATAAATGTAGATTGTTCAGGTACATGGTAAAGAACGCATTATAGCTAAATAATTGTTAGGATATACTGCTAATAAATTCATAAGGTACGCAGAAAGCAGTGTCTTTTTTGATGTACTTGAAACATTGCAAAACATCAGAAAGGTTAGGGCTTTTCTTTTCATAGCGACTTTCTATTTCTTTATCAGATATTTTTTTAAATGTCTTATGATGTAAATTTATTACTTCAGCTGCTTTACCATTGACTGAGATACTTTCTTTTAAATTTTGGACGTTTCCATTTTTATCAAAATCAAACGTAGCATTATTGACAGTACGATAAGTACTACCATTAGGCAGTTTAAAATTTAGTTGGCTAATGGCATAACTCATGCTCCCTCCTACTGCACCATCGTAAGTACAAGACTTTGCAATAACCTTCTTCTTACTAATAGAATCAACGATGGTGCATTTGGTGTTACCATTAATATCACCCATGCCGGCAATAGCACTAATAGAAAGTAATAACAATGGAGTAACCATCAGTGTTTTTTTGAGCTTCATGACTATATCCTTTTATGGTTTTTAATTTCAGACAAAGTAAATGATAGCCTTGCTGATGAGTTGATTATAGCGTCTGAAATACTGATTATTTTTCTAACCGATGAACGGTTGCCAATCGAATTTGAATTCCTAAGGCATATCCCCGTTTTTAGTAGTTAAGGCTATTAGTCGGTTTCAAAGCTTAAGAGGTTAAGAATAAAAATAATAAAGTAAAAACTCAAACCCCAAGACCCCATCTTTGATCTCATCATCTAGTAAAATTCTAAAAAATAATGACCTCTTAAAGCCATATCAATTGTGGCTTTAAGAGGTTTTTTTGTGTTTAAAATAATCTGAAATATTTAAAACTAGTAGCTATTATCCAATTTTAAGCACCACAACGCTAAAGCGTTTAACACCTACATGATTACTGGATAACATGAATTATAATCACTATTTAATCATAAAACATGAAAAATATTAATCTTAAGCCAATAAAAAAACTTATAGTCCTAGGCAAAAGTAATTTGCTTATACATCGCTATGCTGAGAAGTCTTTATTTGTTTAGCAGATATTTGAACCCGAGGCTACCTACATTAATATGGAAACCCCGATATTAACAGCATCACCTAAGTAAATTAACAAATGAGTAGAAGTGGATAATTCTATAGTACCTATAGGTTTGTAGTGATATTCAAACCCCGAGTTTGTACTTTGTACCTGACAAAAATATAAAATGTAAGAACCTCTTACAGCTATATTGATTATGGCTTTAAGAGGTTTTTTTGTGTTTAGAATCATTTTAACTATCTAATAGAATTGATTTTTTTGCGATATTAAGCCCCACAACACTAAAGCGTTTGACACCTATATGTTTATTGGATAACATGAATTATATTCACTATTATTTTATATATGATGAAAAATAATAAAATTAAGGTTGGGCAAAAACTTACTAATCCTAGTAAGGATGATTTGTATGTACATCCGTATGCTAAAGCCGCTTTATGTGTTTGGCAGAGATTGAGACCTAAAACGACTTATATCAATATGAAGTTTTTGGATAATTTCTACCGTCCACCCCTGCGCTTGGTTGATGGAGGGGACGATGCTTTTTATTTCTTTAATGATTTCCAAAGAGTCGATCAGGTTTTAAGGTTCGAGAATGATAGCGATCACCCATGCTTAATAATCCCTGAAAGTATTAAAGATGTTCAGCAGCTCGCATGGATGGAGGTTATAAACTTGATGTTCTTGAAAGGTATTCACCATCCTGATTTGTTTAAAGCACTTAAATGCACTGCACCTCAAAGTGTGATATGCCAGCTCATGGGGGTTAGGCAACTGACTGTAAAGGAGTATTGCCATTTTGCAGGTATTAGCCAGAGTAGTTATGAATATCGCCAATGTAAGTTTGCACTAGAAGATCGAGTTCTAGGTATTCCTCAAAGTATGAGCTGGTTGAGTGGTGCACCCTAATGAATATAAAGCAGTTTGATAACAGCGAATTACAAACGGTTTTAGATCGTCTAGTGCCACTTGATTCACCGTACTTTATAAAAATACAAAGTCTGATTATTAATACTCTTTATACTAATCCAGGCTTCTGCCTACATATTGGTGAGCAAGCCAGCCTAGATATGCCAGTATTTACATCGTCTGAATGTGAAGCTATCGCCAGGAAAGTCGTCAAAGAGAAAAAAATTGAGAATTGGGCAGTCACTTATATGCTGGTCTTGTTTTACCAGAGGTATGGTCAAGCACGTAGGGATGATGAAGCATGGCAGTTTATGAGTGCATATCTGCAAATAATCATTATGATTGCTATACGTAAGGATGAACACTCTGTAAAAGTCGGTCAGCTAAGTGTGCGTCTAAGGATGGGGTTGAAGCCTAATAACCCACAAGCTGAGATTGTTAAAAAACTGATTGATATCCATGCTCAACATGTTTCACTGACGAAGGCACTAGCAGCATTACGCGTATATGAAGCTAAGATAAGAAGTGATGAAGAGTCAGGCAAAGTGGTTAATCAAAAGTTGGCTGGTAAAATTGGTCAAATAAGACTTGCCTATGAAGTAGTTGCAGAGAACAAAGCGTTTGTAAGTAAAACCTATACCAGCTCACAAAACAATGAGCTTAGTAAAGAACACACTAATAAGCGATACCTTAATAGTGCTGATGAGCCAATACGAGTCACAATATTTGGTAGACCCCATAAAAATGATAACGTATCGGACGCTGAGAATATTGCTGATGATGACCCGCCTGCGCTCTTAGATAATGATTTTAAGCCTTCCAGTACAACCGCTAAATCCTCAGAATTACAGCAATGGAAGCTAAAAAATAAATATCGACATGCCCGCCGTAACCAGTTTCATTTTCCTACTAATTTACGTCAACTAAGTCTACTGAGCTATCAGATGTTATTTGCTCGGGTGTGGCAGCTTTTTGGCGTTGTCAGCTATAAACAGCGTCGGGTTTATGCCGTTATATTACTATCAATGCTAAGTGGTCGGAAGGTCCAAGACGTGATTTATGAGCTGGCATTGGATAAAAGTCAGCGCAAGTGGTTGAGTCATGAAAGCGGTTCGGCTGCTGATAGTTATGCTATGAGTAATACTATTAACGTAACTTCAAATCGTAGAAGCCACTTATTGCCACATCGTCAAAGCCATGATAATGAATTTAAATTACCTCTGCCAGCGAGGCTACAAGCAGTTATTGAAAATAAGTTTTCGGTGGATGGCGATGAAGTGTCTGAAGTGCTGGCAAGCTTGAAAGTGCAACTAGAGCTACCGGTGTTATCAAATCAGCATATTGACGCTTGTTTATATACAGTTATAAAGAATGAGCTGCAAGAGCCATTACATGCCGACATGATTACTGGAGTTGATGTGAAACACAGCTCGCCCTTGTACTACACCAGTATTGAGACAATAAGCTTAGAGAAGACTTACTACAGCGCCATACAACTATTGACCGAATACTGTACTGCGGACAGCCAAGGTGAGCTACGACAGCTTAGTATGTCTAGCACGAAAAGCAATCGTTATAAAAAATATATTGGTAGTGACATGACTTTAAATATTGATATCTGCCAAAGATTTTTTGATGAGCTTGCTGAAGCAACTGAGAGTTATAACGGTCGATTAAAGCGGAACGTAAGCATAAGGCAGGACCGTTATATTGAGCAGTTTAATGCTTATGGTGTCTGGTTATGGCACATCATCTTTATTCAGACTGGGATTAGACCCGTAAAGCATGCGCCTGGGCTTTTAAATCAATTTGATTTTAGGCAAAGGCTGTTATGGGTGTCGGATAAAGAAGAGCGTCAGGGACAAGGGCAGGGAAGGCTTATTCCTCTTAGTGATTTCTTAATCACAGCGATTCAAAATTATATTAAATATATCAAGCAATTTGCGGTCATGCATAATTCTATATATCCCAATGACCAATTTCCTATAAATAAAATTTTGAACTCTAGTCAGCCACTCATTCAGCTATTTAGCCAAAATCCCAAAGGCTTTAACGGTATCACGCCTAGTAAGGTTCGCTATCAGATAAAGCATTTTTTTAGTCATCAAGATAATTGGCTAAGACACCAATTACGTTCACTACTAACGAATAGGTCCCCTGAGCATTTGATCTGCGCCCTATATGGTCATGAACATCCAGATCAGGAGGCTATGCATCCCATGTCGTCATTATCCATTAATGAGCTAAAAGCGTTATCCGCTGACTTAGAGAAAGTTGCAGTTGAGCTTAACCTACGACAAGTTGAGGTGAATATATATGGATAATGCCGTTGCTCATCAGTTAAGAGAAGAAAATAAAAGCAAGAGTCATGAGAGTATCAAAAATGAGGCAAAATTTTTGATAGCTTCGTATGTTGATGACAATCACATACTCACAGGAACAGACCTAACTGAATACTATCAAACCATTGGTAGCATACTTGAGGTGCATTTTGATACTGCGCATAGCTATCACTTAGCCAGACAAGGATTTTTAGAATACATACGGAGTTATAACAAATCTCATGAACTGAGTATGGATGAACCAGTTGTGCCAGTCATAGCAGAGCGTGATCATTTAACAATATCCTATGATTGGATGGTAAGTGGTGCTCAAGTAAGCCTTGCTAGCCAGCAAATAATTGAGATATGGCAACGGAAAAGAAGGTTCTCAAACAATGATTTGATTGAGTCAGTGCTCTACTGTAGCGTGATGTATGGGGGATTGAATGACATAGATGTGTTAAAAGCACTGTATCAATGGCTCCTAGGCGAACGTGACATATATCAATTGCAGCTACCAGCAACTGATGAATTACCAGATTCAGGTGTCAGCAGCGAGAGTTTGGCGCTAATCTTGCTCAGTATTGATGATGACAATTACGGTTGTTCTTATACGCAAAGTCATACCTCAGAGGATGTATCTGCTACAAGCTTACAGCGCTATGTAGAGTACATACCTGATGATATGACACTTTGCTTTTTATACGCGCTAAAAGATAAAAAGTTAAAAAAAGAAGATGTGAAGTCGTTTGAAATCATTATTAATGAGATTTGTAAGAAGCTAAAACTACAAAATAAAGATAAAAGTAAACCATATTTATCACAGTTAATAAAATACGCTGACTATCATTGGCGGCAGATGAAGGGGGGCGATATAGACACTGCACTGGCTATGGTTAGACAAGGAAAGATTAAAACGACGAGCTTAACCACAAATAAGCTTATTAGTTATAATCAAGAGGTGTTTAAATCAAACCCACAGCCGCTTACTTGGTCCGAGTTATTTATAGTAAGCTATTCAGGATCAGACAAAAAAAGTACCAATAGTAGGGAGTATCCAAGCTTTAGCAAGAATCTGATTAAAGAGGTTCAAGATGCCCTTAAAGGCAGTAAAGCATCCGCTATTATACAAGTAGAGCTGTTACAGCAGGAGTTAACCCAACCCAACGCCATGCGTCTTTTAGGATGGGTAAAGAGCTTATTGAATGATAGCAGTAACAGGTTAGATACCATCAGTAAATATCTGGGATGTATTGGTCGCGATTGGCTGATGCTAACAATGGATGAGAATCTTGATGAATGGTCTGACGAGGACTTTGAAGCTGTATATGAGGAGATCATTCAAAGTAAGATTAAGGATGGAAGAAAGCGGTCTATTTTGAACAAAAACTCAGGCTTTGGTGAAGACAATCTAGATACAGACGATGATTTAGTTGGCTGTGCAGACGATGTGATAAGTCAATGTAGTTTCAATGGCTTAAAGAATGAGCATATAAACAAAAACAAAGTTTCATATCTGGATAAGCTCAAAGATACTCAAAAATTTACTTACGGCAGACTACGAGCTTTCCATAATTATCAGCGAGCATCCTATAATACGCCGTTTGTGTATTTCCCATGGGGTAATAAACGCCAAGTGGTAAATGCGAACATGATATCGCCTCGGATATATCATGCGATGAAAGAGTATTTGGTCAATTCGGGCTTAGACGATGAGCAGAAAGACCTTTGCTTATTAGTGTTAAGTCTTGCGTATCGAACAGGGTTGCGAATTAAAGAACTTATCGGTGTTAAAGTTCGTGATATAGCTGACATCTATATTGATGAACATGGACAACGAATAGAGCAGCCGCAAATATGGTTAAGACCAAATCGCTATCGGAGATTGAAAAGTAGCAGCGCAAGCCGCCTTATACCCATTAACTGCCTACTTAAGAAAGACGAGTTAAAACAATTTACTCAGTTATATCGTCAGCAGAAAAGGTTGAAGCGTCGTTACTTGTTTTCTCAAGGTTCAGGTGATCAGCCGTTACCCAGTGTGATTTTCAGTAATCTCATGAAGTTAATTTGGGACAGATTGCTAGGAGAGCACGATTTCACATTTCACAGCTTTAGGCATACTGCGATTAGTCAGCTGGCGTTAGTACTAAGTAAGTCGCCATTGGCACAGGTGATGACTGATTATGATAATGAGCAGTGCGAAAAAGTAATAAAAGGGGTCCTTGGCTATCACAAGGAACAAGGATCCTGGTTTGGACTGGCCAGCTTTGCAGGACATTTAACGTGCGACACAACCTTCGAGCATTATATTCATACTGCTCATCTGCTGGCAGGGGAGCGGCTGAGTAATGCTTGCTTGGAGCTACCTATAACAGTTTTAGAGTTAATAACAGATCTAGATTACTCTGCTATCTATAGACAAGACAAAACTGCTTATGATGCAACGACAAAGACTGTGCAATTAAATAAGATAAGACCATATTTCCTTAAAAAAACGGCTGTTAATAAAACACCATTATTTAAGAATGCAGATGAACCTGATAGCAATGCTAGCCAGCCACTGTTAAATAGTAGTTTGAATGAATTGAAAGAGTCGAATACAAATTCAATTTTTATTCACCCTAAATATGCGGACGTCATAGGTTTTCTAGAGGAGCTGCAGGAGTTAAAAGAAAATTCTCGAGATGAGCTGTTACCTGAAGTTGCTATTAGACATGGTATAAGTCTAAATAAATCTAAATGTTTATACCTGCGCGCTAGTCAGCTGTTCGACGATGACAGGCTATTACTAGGTAGGCCTAAAGGTAGTAAGAATCAGGAAGTAATCATTAGAGCATTAGATAGGGCATATCAGATGTCTATAAAGGATCCTGAGAAGTTGAGAGTATTTATTGAGATATTTGCGCATAAGCATAACTTAAATAACTCATCGATCCATTTTGGTATTAAGGAGACCCAGATTGAGATGCTACAGAGTTTTATGCTAGTAGGTTGTCAGCTTATTGATGCCAATCATTGGCAAGTTAGGACATATAGTGAGCAAGTTGTAAGTGATGTTAAAAAAGACTTAGGTCTGAACAGCTCAATACGTGTCGGTGCACGTGAGAGTTTTCATGGCTATGAGGTAAGGGTAGTACAGAAAAAACGTAAACACTCTGACAAA
Organism: Psychrobacter sp. TB15; assembly: GCF_000511655.1. Classification (NCBI taxonomy): domain Bacteria; kingdom Pseudomonadati; phylum Pseudomonadota; class Gammaproteobacteria; order Moraxellales; family Moraxellaceae; genus Psychrobacter; species Psychrobacter sp. TB15. The sequence continues at coordinate 1,588 of NZ_AYXN01000001.1, read as the reverse complement.
AACTTGGCTACCACTAATCACTATTATGCGTCATCGGGCGTTCTTAAGTTTTTAGGGTATTTTTTGATGGTATTAATAGAAGATAAAGTATAGAGTTTAGAGCTGTTTATAGCTAGCTTGTTCAATTAACCTTGATGCTTCTAAACAATTCGCTTTGTTGTAGTGATGCACTACGTCTATCGCCTTGATCAATAAGCCAGTCAATAATTCTTAAGAGCTTTTGCCCAGTTTGCAAGTTTAGTGGATTATCTCTTGCCGCAAAAAATTGAACTAGTTCAGCAAGCCTTGAATATAGCGTGCTACCTTGCCAGCCTAAAAGCTTAGGTGTAGATATGACGGTTAAGACTTGATCTGCGAAAAGTTCAGTAGGATAGTCTTTTTTAGCGCTCTCACATAGTTGTACGAAATTTTGCATAACAACGCCTACCCAACCTGCTTCACGCACAAGCTTATCGATAATTGGTAATATCAAATTAATCTCAGACCAGTTTTCATTTGCAAACCGTTTAGCACCATTAAATTGGCTAAATCGAGTAAACATTAATATTTCTAGTGTATTATTTTTAAGTTGTTCGAATCTGCCAACTCTGTAGCTATCTTTGTTTAGCTCTTCAATTTGTAAGAATCTATCCAAACACTTTTGCAAAATTTTTATAATATCTTCTGATACAATAGACCTCTTGCAAAAGTAGCAGAGGGAATTAAAATAAGAAGAACATTCATCGTTGTCTAAGAACCATGCCAAACATAGATAAGCTACTCAAACAAAGTGACGCTGGTTTTAAACGCTACACTGGCATTCATAAAGCCACCTTTTATGACATGCTTGATGCCATGCAAGAGCATGAAGCATCTAAGACCAAATCAGGTAGACCAAGTGTGCTCAGTCTTAAGGAGCAGATACTACTAGCCCTGACTTATTGGCGTGAATACCGCACGCTTTATCATATCAGTATGGACTTTGGTATTCATGAGTCTTCTGCTAGCCGTATCATTCGTAAAGTAGAAGACACACTGATTGACTCTGGCAAGTTTGAATTACCTAAAAAGCTGCCTAGTCGTGTCGATGACGACATCAATTGGTCAGTCGTCATTGTTGATGCTACCGAAACCCCTATTGAGCGTCCAAAAAAAACCAAAGAGACTACTACAGCGGTAAGAAAAAACAACACACCTTAAAAGCGCAGGTTATCGTTCATTGGCAAACTGGTTTGATACTTGATGTGCAAACCTGTAAAGGGTCAATCCACGATTTTAAGCTGTATAAAGATACTTGTCCTGACTGGTTACCTTGTGACGCCAAGCTACTAGCCGATAGTGGTTATCAAGGGTTAGCAAAGTTACATGAGCAAACTTTCACGCCATTTAAGAAACCTCGTGGTGGTCAGTTATTAGAGATATGCAAACAGGCCAATCACTATCTGGCAAAGTTCCGTATTGTGGTTGAGCACAAAATAGGCTTAATCAAGTTGTTTAAAATCGTGGCTCATAAATATCGCAACCGTCGTCAGCGCTATGATCTTAGAATGAAGCTGTTTGCTGGTATCATTAATTCCGAGCTTAAATTATGACTTTTGCAAGAGGTCTA